>DAIOTV010000030.1:0-4916 GCA_036751825.1 Phycisphaerales bacterium | reverse complement strand
CAAGGGAGCGTCAAGGAGGACGCCCTGCACGCAGCCGCGCGACGATCGCCTCGGCGAGCGGGTGGTGCGGGGTGGCAAGGGTTGAGAGCGAGAATTCGAGCATCGAGGGCGGTCTCCGGGCCGGCCTGTGAGGGGCGGGCCTGATCGATGGTAATCGGTTCGCGGGGGGCGTCAACCGGTACAGGCCGCAGCAGCCGACGGCTCGGCGTGTCCGGGCCTGGAGGATCACTGGTCAGACACCCCGCCGAAAGCGTTGATCTGGGCGATGAAGCGATGCGATCGAGGGTGTGCGGGTCGGCTCGTGGCGTGGCTCTCCGTGCTCGCCGCCGCCGCGGCGCTCGGAGGGTGCTCGGGCACGGCCGAGCGCGAGCAGTATCTGGCGAGCCGGAGCTACGCGATCGAGCCCGGGGCGGCCTCCGCCACGGACCGCCCGATCGCGATGTTCGCGGGCGACCTTCTCGACTGAGCCCGACCCGGAGATCGGTCCGGAGATCGGCGGACGCCGGCGGTATCCTGCGGAAGCACGCAGGAGGCCAGCCGATGCGACGCGCCGACGACTACGCCGATTACCTCAAGCTCGACCGCATCCTCGGCGCGCAGGAGCCCCTCAGCGACCCCGCGCACCACGACGAGATGCTCTTCATCATCCAGCACCAGACCACCGAGCTGTGGTTCAAGCTGGTCATCCACGAGC
Source organism: Phycisphaerales bacterium (assembly GCA_036751825.1). Lineage (GTDB taxonomy): Bacteria > Planctomycetota > Phycisphaerae > Phycisphaerales > UBA1924 > JANQQZ01. The sequence goes on along the minus strand of DAIOTV010000030.1, from coordinate 4,222 downwards.
TGACAGCAGCGTTGGCGCACATCCGCGCCGATCAGCTCGAGCCGTGCTTCAAAATCCTCGCGCGCATCAAGCACATCCAGACCACGCTCATGCAGCAGTGGAGCGTGCTCGCAACGCTGACCCCCAGCGAGTACGCCGAGTTCCGCGGCGTGCTGGGCTCGGCCAGCGGCTTCCAGAGCCGCCAGTACCGCCTTGTCGAGTTTCTGTTCGGCAACAAGAACGAACGCATGATGAGCATGCACGAGAAGGACGAGGACGCCCAAGCCGCGCTGGCCCATGCCTACGAATCGCCCAGCGTGTACGACGAGTTCCTGCGGTACCTCGCCCGCCACGGCCTGCCCGTGCCGGCGTCGCACACCGATCGCGACTGGACCAGGCCGTACGAATCGAGCGACGGCGTGATCGCGGTGTTCAAGACGATCTACGAGGACCGCGCGACCTACTGGGATTCCTACGAGATGTGCGAGAAGCTCGTCGACATCGAGGAGGCGTTCACGCTCTGGCGTTTCCGGCACATGAAGACGGTCGAGCGCATCATCGGCTACAAGCGCGGCACCGGCGGCTCGCCGGGCGTGCCGTTCCTGAAAAGGATCATCGAGCACCGCTTCTTTCCCGAACTGTGGGATGTGCGGACGCACATCGGCGTGGAGGCGGACTGAATGCTGTCAATCGACGAAGCCGTGAAGGGCCTGGGGGACGGGCCGCTGACCGAGGACCGGTGCCGGGAGCACCTGTGGCCCCTGTTCTCGCGGACGATCGAGGCCGTGAGCCGGTCCGGCAAGATCTATCTGTCGAACCACTCGCTCGGTCGGCCGCTGGACCGCACGGCCGAGGATGTTCGCTCGGCCGTCGACGAGTGGTACACCGGGCTCGACCGCGCGTGGGGCCCGTGGTCGGAAGCGATGCGGCGTTACCGGGGGCTGGTCGCCCGGCTCATCGGCTGCTCGCGCGAGGACGCGGTGGTGCACAAGGTCTCCGCCGGCCAGGGCCTGCGCACGGTGCTCAACCTGCTCGAGCCCAAGGGCGATCGGCCCCGCGTGCTCACGACGCGCGGCGAGTTCGACGCCTGCGACTTCATCCTCAAGGCGTACTCGCAAAGGGGAAGGATCGGCCTTGACTGGGTCGCGTCGGACGAGCGGGGTCGGTTCGACGCGGATCGCATCGCCGGGGCCGTCACGGATCGCCACGACCTGGTTGTGGTGAGCACATGCTTCTTCTCGACCGGGCAGGTGCTCGAGGGCGTCGGGCGGATCGTCGAGGCCGCCCACGCGCACGGCGCCGTGGTTGTGCTGGACACGTACCACACCGCGGGCGCGATGCCGATGGACTTCGACGGCCTGGGGGCCGACTTCGCGATCGGCGGGAACTACAAGTACACCCGCGGCGGCTCGGGCGCGTGCTGGCTGGCGATCCGCGAAGACCACCTCGACGACCCCCGGTTCACGCCCATCGACACGGGCTGGTTCGCCAAGGCCGACCATTTCGGGTTCACACGCACCGACGAAGCCGTCTACGCCCCCGGCGGCGACGGCTGGCAGGAAGGCACGCCCGCGCTGCTGTGCATGGTCCAGGCGCTCGCCGGGCTCGAGTTCACGCTCGCGGTCGGGCTCGATCGGCTGAGGCGGTACAACCTCGATCAGCGGGCGTTCTTGGCCGATCGCCTCCGCGAGTGCGGCGCCGAGGTCATCGACGACGAGCCACGCGGGGCGTTCCTGCTCGTGCCCACGGACGACCCTGGCGAGTTCGGCGGTCAGCTGCGCGAGCGAGGCGTCGTCACCGACGGCCGACTCGACCCGCGCGGCAAGGGGCATGTCCGCTTCTGTCCGGACATCCTCAACACGCGCGACGAGATGTCGCGCGCCGCCGAGATCATCGCCCGCGTCTGGGCGACGGCGTGAATCAAGCGACGACTCCTCACGACGAGGACGGCGCGCCGGAGAGCGGGAAGCTGAGCGTGAACTCGGTGCCCCGGCCCGGCTCGGAGTGCAGATCGATCCGCCCGCCGTGCTCCTCGACGATGCGCCGCGTGGTGGGCAGGCCCAGCCCGGTGCCGCCGGCTTTGGTGGTGAAGTAGGGCCTGAAGACGCTCTCGCGCGTCGCGGCGTCCATGCCCGGGCCGGTGTCGATCACGCGGATGTGCGCGAAGCGTTCGGGCGATGCCTCGGGGTCGATGTCGACGCGGAGGATGAGCTCTCGCTGCGGCGCGTCGCTCCCGGCCATCGCCTGCACCGCGTTGAGCATGAGGTTCAGGACCGCCTGCTTGACGAGCGGGCCGTCGACGCGGACCACGACCGGGGCGCCGGCGGCCTGCGTGCGGAGCCGGATGGACTCCTTGTCTGCTTGCGGATGGAAAAAGTCGGCGAGTTCCTCGACCAGAGCGTTGAGGTCGGCGGCCGCGGGGCTGAGCTTTTTCTCGCCCGCGAAGTCGAGAAAGTCGGTCAGGATGCCCCGGAGACGCTCGGTCTCGCGGGTGAGGGCGTTGACGCGGCGGATCAGGCGGGCGCGTTCGCTCGCGTCGGCGTTGAGCTCGGCGAGGCCCTCGGCGAGCAGCTGCGCGTTGAGGCCGATGGTCGAAAGCGGGTTCTTGATCTCGTGGGCGAGCCCGCCTGTCATCGAGCCGATCTCGGCGAGCCGTTCGGCGGCACGGGCCCGTCGCTCCGCGTCGCGGACCTTGCTCAGCTGCTCGGTGGCCCGGCGACGGGCATGGAGCGACGCCAAGATCACGCCGACGACGAGGCCGGCCAGCGCCGCGAGGATGGTCCAGACCGGGAGCGTCACGCACCGACGATAGCTCCGCGGTTCGGGCCCTTGATCGTCGGCTACTGGCGGCTGGTCCTCGCGTGGGATCGGCGCGGGACGACGACCTCGGCGGAATCGTCACGGATGACGCGTGTCGCCCGCCAGCCTTTGTCCGATCGCTCGGCGTCGTACTCCACCGCGCAGCCGTCCTTGAGGGCGCGAAAGCCGTCGCCCTCGATCACGGTGTAGTGCACGAAGATGTCCTGGCCCTCGGGGCCGACCACGAAGCCGAAGCCCTTGCGCGGATCGAACCATTTGACGGTGCCGCTGATGGCCTTGAGCAAGTCTGGCGATTCGTGTGAGTGGTTCGCACCGGCCATGGCGGTCGCACCCCCGCCGGCAAGTCACTCGGGCGTTGCCGAGGCTGGCCGCCTGCGCCAGCCGGCGGCGACTCATCCCGTCGGGGGGCGGCACACACCCCTCGCTGCCGGGACGGCCCGTCACGGACTGCCGACCTGTTGGCCGCGAGAAGCGGCCCGGAACCGGAACGAGCCGAGCACACGCCCGACCCTGATCCCGATAACCTACCCGAATTTCGGGTCGGCCGCAATCGGCACTCTGCCCAACTTGACAACGGAAAGGGGCACCGCTTTCCGGCGGTGCCCCTGGTCAGATGCGGTTCGGTTCTGTGCGGTGCCGGCGGTCGATTCAGGCGTCGGCGGTCTCGGCGTCGGCATCGGCGTCGACTTCGTCGGTGTCGCCGGCCTCGTCGTGGCTGCCGGCCTCTTCCTTCATCAGAGCCTTGCGGCTGAGCTTGATGCGGCCCTGCTCGTCGACGAGGATCACCTTCACGCGGATTACGTCGCCGACCTTGACGACGTCGGAAACGTTCTTGACGAAACCGTCGGCGAGCTCGGAGATGTGGCACATGCCATCGGTTCCGGGCGCGAGCTCGACGAACGCGCCGAAGTCCTTGGTGCTGACGACCCGGCCCTCGTAGATCGCGCCGACCTTGATCGACTCGGTGAGGGCCTCGATCTCGGCCATGGCGGCCTCGAGCGAGGGGCCGTCGGCGGAGGAGACATGCACGGTGCCGTCGTCCTCGACATCGATCTGCACGCCGTGGCGGTCCTGCAGGCCGCGGATCATCTTGCCGCCCGGGCCGATGAGCTTGCCGATCTTGTCCGGATCGATCTGGAGGGTCTGGATGCGCGGCGCGAAGTCGGAGATGGACTCGCGCGGCGCGGGGATGACGGACTCGATGTGCTCGATGATCTCGAGTCGGCCTTCCTTCGCCTGCTCGAAGATGGTCTCGATCTGCTGGAGGCTGAGCCCGCGAGCCTTGAGATCGAGCTGGATGCCGGTGATGCCCTCGCGGGTGCCGGAGACCTTGAAGTCCATGTCGCCGAAGAAGTCTTCCTCGCCGAGGATGTCGGTGACGAAGACTTCCTTCTCGCCGTTCTCATCGGTGAAGCGGCCGACG
>DAIOTV010000029.1:0-30858 GCA_036751825.1 Phycisphaerales bacterium | reverse complement strand
GGCGGTCTCCTGCCGCCATCGAATTCAACCCTCCGCTTCGAGGGGTCGCCAGGTTCGAGGTGATCGGGGTTGACTCGATTATGCTGATATTTTCGGGCTCCGAGGTTGAGGTCGTCGTGTCGAAGTTGAACTAGAGTCGTGATCTGAGCACGGATGCGACCCGGGGACCACGGCTTGATCCCCGAGATCACAGGATTCGTCCGCTTCATTCGTACGGAGAGTGCAGATTTCTCCGCGGCAGGGAGCGGGTGAGTCCCAAATGAGCCCCATCCCGGCGTCCAAGTTCCCGTAAACAGCCGCAATCAGCACGAACCAGCCGGAAATCCAAATCGTTACCCAGCCAGCACTTACCTGCATGCCGGGCCGTGAGAAGGGTTCGGCTCGACCCGTCCTCTCGAATCCCCCCCTCTCCGCTTTCTGATTTCGTGTGAGCCGATGGTGTCCCGTTGCACAGGCCAGAAATGGCGAGAATTGCGGGAGTTTCGGCTGTATTTGCAGCATCGGGAGACGATCGCCGGGACCTGGAATCGGCCGGTTTTGGCCGAATCGGACCGAGTGTCTCTCCGGGCGTTTTGAGGGGTGTCCCGGCGCAGGAATCAGGCCGTGGCCGTGCCTCGATCGAGGCCAAGAGACTGAATCTGGCGAGACCAGTCCAGGTCCTTCGCGGCTTCAAGCAGATCATCGAGCGTGATGCGGGGCGGAAGGGTTCCAGCCAAGGCGTGTTGGAGTACCTCCGGGCCCAAGTTGGTCAGCGGGAGCAGCTTGACGCGGTCGAGATGGCTGCAAGCACGTGACTGATCGGCGTCAGGCTCAGGCCGGAGGTCGTTATGGCGAATCCCGCGTCATGCGCGGGCGCGAGCTGCGATGTCGAGGCTGACCACGTAATCGCTCATCTTGGCCCCCTCCGGCAGCGCTGCTGCGATCTTCTTGTAGAGCGGGTCTTCCCAGTTTGTCATCGCCTCGATGTACTGCGGCTTCGCGGTTATCTCAAGATCCGTCAGCCCCGCTTCGAGAACCGAGGCGCGGACCTCGTCCACCAGGTCTGCGCCGGCCACGCACCCAACCAGCGCTTCGAGATCGTCGCGAATGCCCTGAGGTAGCGCCTTCAGCAGCGCAAGATCCGAGACGGCGACACGCCCGCCCGGCTTCAGTACGCGGGCGATTTCCCGCCACACCTGACGCTTGTTGGGTGAGAGGTTGATGACGCAGTTGGAGATGACCACATCAACGGAGGCGTCCGGCACGGGCAGGTGCTCGATCTCGCCGAGGCGGAACTCGATGTTGTCGAGCCCGCTCTGCTCGCGGTACTTGGCGAGATTGCCGCGGGCCTTGGTCAGCATCTCCGGCGTCATGTCCACGCCGATGACGCGCCCTTCCGCGCCGACCTTGGGGCCGGCGATGAAGCAGTCGAAGCCGCCGCCCGAACCGAGGTCGAGCACCACCTCGCCGGGCTTGAGCGACGCGAGCGCGGTGGGGTTGCCGCAGGAGAGGCCCATGTTCGAGCCCTCGGGCAAGATCGTGAGATCCTGGCCCGCGTACCCCACGGCGAGCGCGACCTGATCGGCCGTGAGCGTCGTTGGGCCGCAGCACCCTCCCCCGCCGCAGCAGCCCGCTGCGTCCTGGGCTTCGGTCGCCGCCTTGACCCCCGACCACTGCCCAGAGCGTGCGATTTCGGCGTAGCCCTCTCGGACACGATCTCGAAGCTGATCACTCGTACGATCGGTGTTGGATTGATTCACGAAGATTCTCCTTCTGATGCGGGTGCAACGGTGGTGTTCGGATTGGTGCCGTAGAGTCGGCGACCGAGCCAGAGCGAGACGCTCACGAGCCCGATCAGCACCGGCACCTCGACGAGCGGTCCGACAACAGTTGCGAAGGCGACTCCCGAGCCGATGCCGAAGACGGCGATGGCGACGGCGATGGCGAGTTCGAAGTTGTTGCCGGACGCGGTGAACGCGAGGGTGGCCGCACGCTCGTAGTCGGCACCGACCTTCTTGGCCATCAGGAAGCTCACGAGGAACATGACGACGAAGTAGATCGCGAGGGGGACCGCGATTCTGAAGATGTCCAGCGGCAGGGCGATGATGCGATCGCCCTTGAGGCTGAACATGACCAGGATCGTGAACAGCAGGGCGATCAGCGTGACGGGCGCGATGGTGGGGATGAACTTCTCCGAGTACCACGCGTCGCCCTTCATGGGCCGGAGCACAAACCGCGTGAGCATGCCCGCGAAGAATGGGATGCCCAGGTAGATCATCACGCTCTGAAAGACTTCGGCGATCGAGATGTCGACGACGGCGCCTTCGAGCCCGAGCACCGGCGGCAGCCAGGTGATGAAGACCCACGCGTACAGGCCGAAGAACAGGACCTGGAAAATGCTGTTGAATGCGACGAGCCCGGCGGCATAGTCGCTGCTGCCGCGTGCGAGATCGTTCCACACCAGCACCATCGCGATGCAGCGCGCGAGCCCGACCAGGATCAGCCCGATCATGTAGTCGGGGTGGTCCTGAAGAAACAGCGCCGCGAGGGCGAACATCAGCACCGGTCCGACGATCCAGTTCTGGATGAGCGAGAGCGCGAGGATCTTCCAGTCTCGGAAGACCTCGGGCAGCTTCTCGTATCGCACCTTGGCCAGCGGCGGGTACATCATCAGGATGAGTCCGACGGCGATGGGGATGTTGGTGGTGCCGATCGAAACGCGGTCGAGGGCGCCGCTGATCCCCGGCACGAGTCGGCCGACGATGACGCCGGCGGCCATGGCGAGGAAGATCCAGAGCGTGAGATAGCGGTCGAGGAAGCCGAGACGCTTTGGGCGGGCGTTCGCGCAGTGGGCTTCGTGCGGAGCGGGCGAGGCAACAGGTTGCGCCATGTGTCAGTCTCCCCCGCCGGCGGAGGCTGTGCCGAACAGTGTGACGCGCATGAGGTCTGCGAGGTCGGCGTTGTCCGTTGAGCCCCGAACGCGTTCCGCGTTGAGCCCTTCAGCGCGGGCGAGGACGCCGCCGCTCACGTCGTCGAACGAGGACCAGACGATGTAGAACGGGAGACGCCGACCGGATGCATCGGGCGCGGCGAGGAAGGGCGCTCCGCCCTCTCCTTCCACCCCGTCGATCGGCGAACCGTTGCTGCTTCTGGGCGGGAGCGTGGCGGGCACCTCAAGCCCGGGCCCCACGGGGATGCCCACCATGCGCATCCCTCCCCCATCGCTGTCGGCAACCGTCAGGACAAGCGTGTTGGGCCGCTCACGCAGGTGCTCTCGCGCGACGCCGATGGCGGCGTCGGCGCGCTTCGCGGCTTCCAGCACGCCCGAGGCGTTGTTCTTGTTGCCGAAGTTGTCGGTCCCTTCTTCCTCAACCACAAGCAGAAACTGATCGGATGACCGCGTGAGGATCCGGATCGCGGCCTCGGTCATCTCGGCAACGGTCGGAGCGGATGGGTCGTAGAGAGGCAGGCTCTTCGCTGCGAGTGCCTCTTCGATCTGGTCGTTGAAGGTTGCTTTGTGCGCGAACAGTCCGAGCACACGGGTGGCCCCTGGATCCAGTGTCTCCAACTCCTTGCGGGTCCGCACCACGGCGTATCCGAGTTGGCGAGCTTCTGCGATGAGGTCGCGTCCATCGGTTCTGACGCCTAGGCCGTGGACCCCTTGGACGCCTTCGGGCAGGAAGTAGCACTCGCCGCCGCTGAGGAGCACCTGGGCGCCGCTCTCGATCAGCCCGGCGGCGATCGCGTCGTAATCGCGCCTGGATTGCGTGGACACGAGGAAGCACGCCGTGCCGGGCTCGGGAGCGATGCCGGTTTGCACAAGGCCGACGGGGATGCCCGCCGCGAGCGCTTGGATCGCCACGCTGCGGCGTTTGCCGGAGGCATCGACGAGATCCGTTCCTCGCTCTCCCCCGGCGGAACGGCCGAAGGCATCGTGCTCGACCTTGACGCCGTAGGCATGGACCGTGGCGCCCCCGTTGCTGGTTCCCGTGAGCGAATTGGCGAGATGGCCGCGGTACAGCCCCACTTGCGGGAGTTTGTCCCATTCGAGATCGGCGTCGGGCCCGACCAGGAGGGCGCGTGCCGCGGCCCAGGTTGCGGCGGAGCCGCCGTCCGGGTGGATGAAGATCACGCTCCCTTTCGGCTCCGTGCCGCCCGTTGGGTTGCCGGGACTCACGCTTGTGCATCCAGCGTGCAAGGCCGTCGCGACGAGCGAGGCGAGAATCGCGCTCGGCCGCGCTGCCGTGAACTTTCTCATTGCTTGCGGTCCTCGTCTGTCAAGAGGTGCATCAACTCGGCGGCGAGGACATCGCGGATCTCGTCGCGGACGCGGCGGTAGTGCGGCATCGCCTCCTCCTCGTTCGCGGCGTTAACGGCGAGTTTGGGCGGATCGTCGAAGCCCCGGTGGACGACACGCGTGCGAGCGTTCTGCGTCAGAAAGACCGGGCAGTTCTCGTGCGCGTGGCCGCAGACCGTGACCACGAGATCCAGCGTCTCGGGCGAGCAGTCCTCGACGAGTTTGCTGGTGTGGGACGAGATGTCCACGCCCGTCTCGCTCATGGCTCGGACGGCGAGCGGGTTCAGGCCGTGAGGGTCGGTTCCGGCACTGCACGGATCCACACGATCGCCGAGGAGATGGCGGGCCCATCCCTCGGCCATCTGGCTTCGGCAGGAGTTGCCGGTGCACAGAAAGAGCACGCGTGGCCGGGTTGGTACGCTCATCGCGAGTCTCCGTGATCGGGGGTGCGGCCGCAGGCGCCCGCGTCGCAGCAGCCTTGCTCCGGGGCCAGTTCGCTGATCGCCTCGGCGAGGTCGCGGAACCGGGCCGCGAGCGCTTCAGCATCAGCGCTGTACCAGACGGTGCGTCCGCGTTTCTCGCTGGCGAGCAGGCCAGCCCGGGCCATGATCGCGAGGTGCCGAGCGACCATGGAGAAGTCGATCGAGCAGCACGCGGCGACCTCGGTGACCGAGCACGGCCGCCCGCACTTGAGCAGGCAGGACAGGAGCCGGGCGCGCGTCGGCTCGGCGAGGGCCTTGAGCAGCTCGGGATCGAGGAGCCGATCGAGCCGGGCTCGTCGACGGATCGCTTGCTTGGGCGAGGGGGGCATATGCTTGATCTGTGACGCCATAACGCAAGTATTGTGCTCCCGTGGTCCGCCGTCAAGCGGCCGAAGGAAGCCGGCGGGTTGGCGTGGGTGGATCGAGGGCCCCGGCTGTTCCAACAGCGTCCCGAGCCGTGCCGTGCCCGCGCTGCTGACTTGATGCCAGACCGGCGACTCGATTGACCAAACGGTCGATGGAGCCCAGCATTCCTGACCGGATTCCGCCCGATTACACTGAAGATCGGACTTATGACCCACCTCGGCAGACTCATCTCGGTTACGCGTGAGCGTTCGGGGCTGACGCGACAGCAGCTTGCGGTGCGCATTGGATACACCAACGCCAACAAGGGCGCCCGGCGTATCGAAGCTTTCGAGACGGGGCACGGAGATCATGCGGGCATCGTGGATCGGATCATCAGGGCTCTCGGGATTACCGCGGCGGCGGTGGGCGAGGCCGTGCGGCTCGATGAGTCGGAACGGCTGCAGAGGTATTTTGGTGCTGTCGGACAGCCGGTCGACCCCGTGCTGACGCTACGTGCCATTCCGGGCGTTTATGTTCAGGGCTCGCTGCCGCCGGAGATGCGTGACCCATCGGATCTGGAGTCCTTCGCATGTGAGTTCGCTCGGGACAACAAGCTGTACGTGCATCTTACGCTTCCGAATCGGATCGGTCTGTGGATCAACCCCGCCGGTGAGGTGTACGAGCGGTCCGAACCGGACGCCGACGGGAACCCGGTGAGACCCTCGATGCGGATGAAGGGCAAGCCGCTGCCCGGCTTTCTGACCGACGGGCAGGTGGGAGGCGATTGTTCCGATGAGTGACGTTGCGAGCAGCCCTGCCTGTGCACGCAAGCTGGCCCGTTGTCCGCATGGCCGCGCCCTGCGATCCCCTGCATTGCTGCGTTTCGGCCGTGCCAAAGCGTGAGGCTTCGCCCCGAGGGCCCCTCGGCCCAACCGGTTTGCTCACCGAGACTTACCGAGCTTGAGTCGGTCGTCGGCCGGGACCCGACCTCGGGGCTGGCTCGCCGCTGACGCATCAGGCCGCGGCCTGCGGGTCGTCGCGCCGGCGATCGGGATACGGTTCCTGTCGTTTCAGAAGGATGTTGTGTGGGCGATGCCGGCGAGGGACAGGCGTTCCGCATCGGCAAGAGTCCGGGATGCTGGTTGACGGTCGGCGACCCCATGGATGTGACCCCGTTTGCCCAGGTCGGCGTGGTTCTCGCGATTGCCGCTGCGGTGGCGGCGTTCGGTCTGGCGCTCAAGCAGCCGCTGATCATCTCGTTCATGTTCGCGGGGATTCTCGTCGGACCGGCCGTGCTGGGTCTGGTGGAGGATGCGGACCAGATCGAGCTGCTGGCGAGCATCGGCATCTCGCTGCTGCTGTTCGTGGTAGGGCTGCGGCTCGACCTCGGCATGATCCGGACGGTCGGGCCCGTGGCGCTGGCGACCGGGCTCGGACAGGTGTTCTTTACATCGCTCATCGGCTTTCTGATCGCCATCGCGTTCGGTCTGGAGGTGGTGCCCGCGATCTACGTTTCGGTGGCGTTGACCTTCTCCAGCACGATCATCATCGTGAAGCTGCTGTCGGACAAGAAAGAGATCGATTCGCTGCACGGGCGGATCGCCGTCGGTTTCCTGATCGTGCAGGACATCATGGCGATCCTCGCTCTGATCGCGTTGACGGCGCTCGGCGGCTCGGGCGGCGAGGACGGTGAGTCGTTCGTTTCAAGCGCCTTGCTGATCGCGGGCAAGGGGCTGCTGCTGCTCGGCACGATCGCGTGCCTGATGCGCTGGGTGCTGCCCGTTGTGACGGGCTACATGGCGCGTTCCCCCGAGCTTCTGGTGCTGTTCTCGATCGCGTGGGCGGTCTCGCTCTCGGCCGGGGCGGACATGATGGGGTTCACGAAGGAGGTCGGCGCGTTTCTTGCGGGGATCTCGCTGGCGTCGACGCAGCAGCGGGACGCGATCGGCGCGCGGCTGGTGGTGCTGCGGGACTTCCTGTTGCTGTTTTTCTTTATCAGCCTCGGGGCGACGCTCGATGTGTCCTCGCTTGGGGCCGAGCTCGGCAAGGCGGCCGTGTTCTCGCTCTTCGTGCTCGTGGGAAACCCGCTGATCGTGATGGTCATCATGGGCGTGATGGGCTACCGGAAGCGGACGGGGTTCATGTGCGGTCTGGCGGTCGCACAGATCAGCGAGTTCTCGCTCATTCTTGCGGCGTTGGGGCTCAGCCTTGGTCATCTCGACTCGTCCGCGATGAGCCTGGTTACGCTCGTGGGTCTTGTAACGATCTCGGCGTCGACGTACATGATCCTGTACTCAGGGCCGCTCTATGCGCGGCTTTCGGGCGTGCTGAGCGTGTTTGAGCGTCGCGTCACGGCGCGGGAGGGCGAGACGAACGCGGATGTCGACGCGGCTGCGGCTCGGGCGCACCTGATTCTTGTTCTGGGCCTCGGCGATTACGGGACATCGATCGCCGAGCAGCTGCGGCAGCACGGCTGGAATCTGCTGGCGGTGGACTTTGATCCGGATGCGCTCAAGCGTGCTCGCGCGATGGGCTTGCCGGTGCTGTACGGCGACGCGGGGGACCCCGAGCTTCTGGCGCAGCTGCCACTCGCGCACGCGAGCTGGATCCTGAGCACGGTTCGGTCGCACGAAACCACGGTCGCGTTGACGCATCTTCTGGCCGAGGCGGGCTACGGCGGGCGGCTCGCGCTGACGGCGACGGATTCGGCGAAGGCGACGGTGTACCGCCGGCTCGGCGCGCACCTGGTTCTCGAACCCTTTGCCGACGCGGCGGAGATCGCGGTCGAGGCCGTCACGGGCGCGGTGCAGTCGCTGCCTGGCCTGCGCGACTGGCCCGCGGTGTTCGAAGAGGTCGCACTCCGCTCGGGGTCGGTGTATACAGGCAAGACGCTGCGCGAGATGGACCTGCGGCGGGAGTTCGGGGTCTCGGTGCTCGCAGTCAGCCGGGCGGGCAAGATGCATTTCAGCCCTTCGCCCGACTTCCAGGTATTCCCCGGCGATCGGATCGTGCTCTTGTGCCCTCGGGAAACCGGGAAGCGAGCGGCCGAGCGGCTTCGGCAGCGGGAACTCGGCGGGCCCCAGGAGCAGCGCAGCGCGTTCGCCGCGGAGGAGTTCGTCGTGCCCGCGTCGGTCGGCTGGTCGGGCCGATCGCTCGGTGAGCTCGATCTCGGCCAGCGTTTCGGCGTGATGGTCGTGAGCATCCGCCGCGGGGATGAGCATCTCACCGAACTGCGGGCAGAGAGCCGACTCGAAACGGGAGATACGGTCATCGTCATCGGCAGCCCAGAGGGTGTCGATCGCCTTCGCGCGGCCCTGCCCACGAACGAGGCAACGACCGGCGCGGCCCAGCCGGGTGGCGGCGTCGGGTGATCGAAAATCGTGCGCAGCGCATCGGCTTTGCGCACGTTGATCGGTAGACTCCTCGACCGTTGACCGTGTCCCCCGACCTGGTTTGCGAAGGAGGCACCCCGTGCGAGTCGCCGTTTTTTCCACACGCCCGTACGATCGCCGTTCGCTGCTTGAGGCGAATGACGCGGCGGGTTCGCCCCATGATCTGGACTTTCTTGACGGGCGTGGCCAGGAGGGGGTGACCGGCCCCCGCTTGACGCCGCGCACGGCCGGCCTCGCCGCCGATCACGATGCCGTGTGCGCTTTCACGAACGACGATCTTGGCCGCGAGACCTTGGCCGCTCTGGCTGAGTGCGGCTGCCGGTCGATCGCGCTGCGTTGCGCGGGGTTCAACAACCTCGACCTCACTGCGGCGGCCGATCTCGGCTTCCGCATCGGCAGGGTTCCGGCGTATTCGCCGCACGCGGTGGCGGAGCACACGATCGGGCTGCTGCTGGCGGTGAACCGAAAGATTCATCGCGCGCACGCCCGTGTGCGTGAGCAGAACTTCTCGCTTGACGGTCTGCTCGGGACCGACCTGCACGGCAAGACGGCGACGGTGGTCGGCGCGGGCGCCATCGGATCGGTGCTGGCGCGGATCCTGCTGGGCTTTGGCTGCCGGGTGATCGCGGTTGATCCGAACGAGTCGGCCGAGCTGCGGTCGGCGGGCGTTGAGTACCTCCCTCTGGACCGGGCGCTGCCCGAGTCCAGCATTGTCTGCCTGACGTGCCCGCTGAGTGAGAAGACATTTCATCTGATGAATGCCGACACCATCGCGCTGATGCCGCGCGGTGGGTTTCTGATCAACACCGCGCGGGGCGCGGTGATCGACACGGCGGCGCTGATCCGCGCGCTGAAGAACGAGCACTTCGCGGGCGTGGCGCTGGATGTGTACGAGGAAGAGCAGGCGTCGTTCTTCGAGGACCGATCGACCTCGATCCTTCAGGACGACGTCTTCGCCCGGCTGCTTACGTTCTCGAACGTGCTGATCACCTCGCACCAGGCTTTCTTCACTGTCGAGGCCCTGGCGGCGATCGCATCGACCACGATTGAGAACCTGACCGCAATCGAGAACGAGGGCCGGCCGCCCGCGGCGAACGCGATCCCGGGCCTTTCGGCCCCGGCCGACTGACCTGGGCGCCTGTCGATGCACCTGTTCCTCGCGGCGATTCCGATCGTTGGCCTCGTGCTCGCGATGACGGTGCGCCTGCTGAGGCTGCGGCTCCCGTTGCGGGCGCACGTGGCACTCCCCGCCGCCGCGGCGGCGGCGCTCGCGGTGCAGGCGATCACGGCGGGCGGTGGCGCGGCGCTGCTGTCGGCGCGGATCATCGAGGGGCTGCTGACCTCGCTTCTGCCCCTGAGCATCGTATTCGGGGCGATCGTGCTCTTCCAGACGCTCCGGGTGTCGGGCGCGCTCGAGAGCCTTACGCTCTGGCTCGCCCGCTCGGCACCGGATCCGGTGATGCGCGTGGTGCTGATCGCGTGGTCGTTCTCGTATCTGGTCGAGGGCCTGAGCGGGTTCGGCACGCCCGCGGCGCTCGCGGCGCCGCTGCTTGTCGGGATGGGGTTCCCGGCGATCCGCGCGGCGGCGGCGTGCCTCGTGATGAACACGGTGCCCGTCGTGTTTGGTGCGGTGGGGATGCCGATCTGGTTCGGGCTCGAGCCGACGGGGCTGTCCGACGAGTCGTTCGCCGATCTGCGCATCGACGCCGCGATGCTGCAGTGCGCCGTCGCGCCGGTGATCGTGGCGTTCGGTCTGTCGCTGCTCTTTGCTTGGCGGGACCTCGCGCGGCGCTGGCTGCCGATCGGTGTGGTTGTGGTGTTCACGGTCGGTTCTTCGGCGGCGGTCGCGCTGGTGAGCACGGAGTTCCCGTCGATCGTGGGCGGGGCGGTCGGGCTCGCGGTCGCGTTCGTCGTCGGCCGCTGGGTGGGCCGCACTCCGGGCGCGGGCGGTGAGTCGGCGGATCGGCCCGCGGCGCGGGTGTCGATCCGGCGGGCGGTCTTCCCGCTGGTTCTTGCGGTTGCGCTTCTCGCGGCCACGCGGATCGAAGCTCTCGGCTTGAAGGCGTTGCTGAGCGCCGAGTCACCCTCGGCATCGCTCGATCTCGGGCCGTTGGGTGCGGTCTCGGTCTCGGCGGCGTTGGTCGCGCGCGTGGACTCCATCCTTGGCACACCGGTGTCGTGGGCCATGCCGGTGCTGTATGTGCCGTTCATCGTTCCGTTCCTGGTGGTGTCGCTGGTGTCGGCGCCGGTGCTGGGAGTGCCGGCTGCGCGTCTGGCAGGTGTGTGGGTCGCCTCGGCGCGGGGTCTTCTGCTGCCGGCTGTGGCTCTGGCCGGAGCGTTGGTGTTCGTCAAGCTCATGGCACACGGGGATGACGCTGCGCCGGTGATCGTCGTGGGGCGGGCACTGGCTGACGCGGTCGGTGCGATCCATGAACCGTTGTGGCTTGTCGGCTCTCCGCTGGTGGGCGCGTTGGGGTCGTTCTTCTCGGGGTCGGCGACGATCTCGAACCTGACGTTCGGCGTGGTGCAATCGGAGGTCGCCGAGGGGCTGGGTCTGAGTCGCACGCGGGTGCTGGCGCTGCAGAGCATCGGCGCTGCGCTCGGCAACATGGCGTGTCTCCACAACATCGTGGCGGTTTCGGCGGTGCTTGGGCTGGCAACCCACTCGCCCTCGTCGGTTCAGAAAATCGGCGCCGAGCGGCCCGGAAGCGCTTCCCCGGACGATCCGGTTTCGAGTATTCTCCGGCTCACTTTGCCGGCGCTGCTCGCGGCGGTGCTTGCTGCGGTTGCGGCGGCGGCAGTTCTGCCGGTGGCCCAGGCCTCCGGGTGATGACGACAGGGCGCGTGCCGAACGCGTTGAGAAGAAGGGGCGACATTGATGAGCTGGAACGAGTGGCGTCTTCCCGATCATGTCCGCTCGGTGCTTTCGAGGGCTCCATCGGTCGCCGTGGCTCACGGGATCTCTGAGCTCGTCGATCTTGCGGTGCGGGATGCCGGGCCCGACGGGAAGCACGAGATCGCGTACGAGGTGCCGGGCGGCGGCCGAGTGGTTGAGGCGTACGCGCACCTCGTGAAGAACGGGGTGAGCGCGAACTACGTTGAGCCCTACATGCGTCGGCGTGACCCCGACTGCATGGTCATCGGGGACGACCGTCCGACCAACAAGCCGACATACATGGAGCGGTTCGGCGAGTCCTTTGCCGCGACGCGAGAGGCGACGTTCGAGTGGCTGGCGACGCAGCCGCTCGCGATGTTCCCCTTCGTCGCGGGCGGCGGCGAGGAGGGCACGCCGGCGCTGGCGATCGTCCCTGACAACGCGGGGTTCTTCGCGCTGGGCCTGGCGATGCTGCAGGGGATCTCGTCGCGAGACGAGTTGCCGGGTGGTTTCGAGCCGAGGGCGATCATCTACGCCGCTCCTCCGTTTCGGCACAGCCACTTTGGTGGACGGCAGGTCGTGGTGCACGACCGCTCGGAGAGCATGCACGAGCTGTTCAGCTACAACTTATATCCGGGGCCTTCGGCCAAGAAGGGTATCTACGGGGTGCTGCTGAACATCGGCGAGCGGCAGGGCTGGACGACGGCGCACTGCTCGACGGTCCGCGTCCGCACGCCGTACGACAACACCGTGGTGTTCATGCACGAGGGCGCTTCGGGCGGCGGCAAGAGCGAGATGCTCGAGCACATTCATCGCGAGCCGGACGGCCGGCTGCTGCTGGGACGGAACACGGTGACGGGCGAACGCCGGCATCTCACGCTGCCGCGTGGCTGCGAGCTCGGCCCGGTGACGGACGACATGGCGTTGTGCCCGCCGCGGATCCAGACCCGGTCCGGCGGGGTGCGGAAGCTGACGCTGACCGACGCCGAGGACGCGTGGTTCGTCCGTGTGAACCACATCGATCGGTACGGGGTGGACCCTCATCTCGAGAAGCTGTGCGTTCATCCGGGCTGCCCGCTGCTCTTCCTGAACATCGACTCGGCGCCGGGCGCGACGGCGCTCATCTGGGAGCACATCCAGGACGAGCCCGGCAAGCCGTGCCCGAACCCGCGGGTGGTGATCCCTCGATCAGCGGTGCCAGGGATCGTGAACGGCGCGGTGACCGTCGATGTGCGGTCGATCGGCGTGCGCACGCCGCCTTGCACCGCAGAGCACCCCACCTACGGGATACTGGGGCTGTTCCATGTCCTGCCTCCCACGCTGGCGTGGATCTGGAGGCTGGTGGCACCGCGGGGCCACGCGAACCCGTCGATCGTCGACACGGAAGGACTCAGCAGCGAGGGTGTCGGGTCCTACTGGCCGTTTGCGACGGGCCGACGCGTCGATCAGGCGAACATTCTGCTTGAGCAGATGCTGACGACCACCGACACGCTGTTCACGCTCGTGCCGAACCAGCATGTGGGGGCTTGGGCGACGAGCTTCATGCCGCAGTGGCTGATGCGCGAGTATCTGGCCCGTCGTGGATCCAACCCGTTCGACCCCGACGCGCTGGAGCCGGCCCGCTGCCCGCTGCTCGGATACAGCCTGAAGGGTCTGCAGGTCGAGGGGACCGTCATCCCCCACTGGTTCCTTCGGACGCACACGCAGCCCGAGGTGGGCGAGTCGGGCTACGACGCGGGCGCCGAGCAGCTCTACGGCTTTTTCCGAGACGAGTTGGAGCAGTTCGCGGCCGACGACGATCTGCACCCGTTCGGCAAGGCGATCATCGGGGCGTGCTTCGACAACGCGTCGACGAGCGATTACGAGCGGCTGCTTGAGGCGTCGCCGTTCGGATCGACCGCATCTGGTGATGGGCACCGTCGCGAGGACGGGGGTGCCGGGGTTCTTCATCGGTAACACCGCTGAGAACATCCTTCAAAGGATCGGGTGTTCGCTTGTGGCGCTCAAGCCGCCCGGCTTTGTTTCGCCGGTTCGGGCGGACTGATCCAACATCCTCTTCACGCAGCCTCTTCACGCCGCATCTCGCTCGCTGCGCTGCGCCGGCACGATGAAACCGGATTCACGGCATCCTCACGCGGGCTCCATCAGGTCGCGCCAAACTCTTGAGATCTTCGGCTCATTGTGCGGCCGATGCCAGAGAGGTTGCTGTGATGGTCAACGAAGCGGACGATGTGGGGTCCCAGCCCGGTCCGAGCTCAAGCGTGCTGCGGGGCGACGCCGCGGGAGGCCTGTCGAGAGCGGACAAGAGCGGCGAGAACCCGGGGCCGGCGGCGTGCGCTGCGCACGCAGCGCTGCGCAGTTTCATCGAACACCCGGATTACCCGTGCGTGGGAGCGAAGGCGTCGCTGACGCTCGGGAGCTACGCGATGGGGCTCTACCCGCCCCTGACCGACACGGCTTCGGCGGCCAAGGCGGCCGACGATATCCGCTGGTTCGGCGCGAACACTTCGGAGATCGGCGAGTCCTATGTCAGCTTTCTGGCCGTGTTTCAGGGCACAGACGTCAGGTCGCCCGAGCACTTCGAGGGGGCGCTGTGGGCGTACCTCCAGGCGATGCACCGTCACGACAGCGCGATGTGGGACTGGGATCCTGCGGTGAGCGACGATCCCCGCGATCCGGACTTTCGCTACAGCATCGGGGGGGCGGCCTTCTTCGTAATTGGTCTGCACCCGCACGCCCGGCGGGAAGCCCGGCGCTTTCCGTTCTCGATGCTCGTGTTCAATCTCCATTCGCAGTTTGAGGAACTGCGGGCCGCGGGGCAGTTCGAACGGCTGCGGGACACCATCCGCCAACGGGAGACCGAGCTCGAGGGCGAGCCCAACCCGCTGTTGAAGGACTTTGGATCCAACAGCGAAGCAGCGCAGTACGCGGGTTGCCCGCACGCTCGAGGCTGGACGCCCCCGTTTCGCAGCGAGGGTCGCAACGAGGACCCCACCCAGAAACGAAAGGAACAGGACGGATGAGGCTATCGATCGAGGAGAGGCTGGTGGTGGACGGGTCGGTCCGGGCGAGCGATGACGCCGCGCGGCCGCTTCGGCTCTCGCCGCGCACCGGGGCGGCCTTCAGCCTGCGTGAGGGGGACCGGCTCCGCGTGATCGACCCAGAGGGCGAGCAGGTGGCGGATCTGATCGCGTTCGATGCCCGCGACCCGAGGTGCTGGCTCAGTTCCGGGCGGAGCGTTGACTACGCGAACCGCATCTACATGAGACGGGGCGACACGCTGTATTCGAATCGGTCGACGCCGATGCTCGACATCATCGAAGATACCTCGGGCGGGCACGATTTCCTCCTCACCCCCTGCTGCCAGGCGATGTTCGAGAAGCTCTACGGCATCACGGAACCGAGACCCTCGTGCTTCGGCAACCTGGCGATGAACCTCGCGCACTTCGGCATCGACCCGGACCGGATTCCAACCACGCTCAACATTTTCATGAATGTCAGGCCCGACGCCGACACGGGCGAGCTCACCATCGGGACGCCAACCTCCGGCCCGGGCGATTCGACGACCTTCCTCGCGCGACGCGATCTCATCGTCGGGCTTACCGCGTGCTCCGCGGAGAAGTCCAACAACGGCTCGTTCAAGCCGATCGACTTTGAGATTCTTGCGGCGTCGCGGCGGGGCGGGGAGCATGCCAATGGTTTCGGGAGCCCATGATGGGCGCTTTTTCGGAGCTTCTCGGCTGGTTCGCCTCGCTGGTGCTTGTTGTAACGCTCGCGCATCAGGTGTTGACGCAGTGGCGGACCGGCACATCGCGGGGCATCTCGGTCTGGCTGTTTATTGGTCAGCTGGTGGCTTCCTTGAGCTTTGCGTTGTACGCGACGATCGCGGATAACCTCGTGTTCGTCGTGACCAACGGTCTGATCGCGGTCTCGGCGTGCGTCGGGCTGGCCGTATGGCTTCATCATCATCGCGTCGCGGAGCGGTCGGCAACGCGGGACGGTTCGCTGCACCATGTCGGGCTCTCTTGCCGGGATCTCGACCGATCGGTGTCGTTCTACGAGCGCGGGCTGCGGAGCCGGGTGGAGTTGCGGTTCCGAGAAGACGGGCGGCGGGTGGCGATGCTCAAGTTGCCTGGAGGGTGCAGGCTCGAGCTTTTCGAAACGAGCGTGGGAACACGAGACGCCGGCTCTCCGCCCGGCGCATCGGAAACCGGTGATGCAGAGCCCGGATCGCTTGTGCACCTTGCCGTGGCGGCCCGGGATGTGGACGGGATGACCCGGCAGCTCGCGGAGAGCGGCGGGCGGACGGTGTCCCCGCCCGAGTCGCTCCGGCTGCGGAACGAGGCGGGGTCGGGGAGCGAGGACTGGGGCGTGCGGTTCAGCTTTGTACGGGGCCCGAGCGGCGAACTCGTTGAGGTGATCAGGAGCGAACCATGGGCTACCGGTTGAAGGCGGATGAGGCCGTGGAGTCCGGCGTGCGCCGGATTGCACGCGAACAGATCGACAAAGCACTGGCCGAGATCGACGACGACGGCCTGGGGGCGCACCGGACGGTTCACCGGGTGCGCAAGCGGTGCAAGAAGGTCCGCGGGCTGGTTCGTCTCGTCCGTCCGGCGTTCGAGGACTACAGCTCCGCGAACTCGTGCTTCCGCGACGCGGCACGACGGCTCGCGCCCGCGCGGGATTCGCACACGATGCTGCGGACTGCCGAGCGTCTGGCGGATCGGGTGGAGGGGCTGGATTGCGCCGGGCTGCTTGGGCTGCTCCGCCGCCGGCGGGACGAGGCCGCCGCGCGGGTGCTGGGGAGCGAGCTCGCGCGCTGCCGTGAGGAACTTCTTGAGTGCCGCGATGTCGTGAGCGGCTGGCGCGTCGAGGGCGACGGGATCGAAGCGGTGCTCGGGGGTGTGCTGAAGACATACAAGCGAGGCCGAGCGAGGTTCCGCGACGCTCGCGAGGAGTCGGGCGTTGAGCTTCTCCACGAATGGCGCAAGCGGACGAAGTACCTGCGGTACCACGCCCGGCTGCTGAGCGGCGCATGGGATCCGGTGCTTTCGGCGTACCGAGACGAGGCGAAGCGGCTCTCCGACATCCTGGGGGAGGATCACGACCTCGGCGTGCTGCGGGCGTGGATCGCAGACTTGGATCATGATGAGGTATCGCCGCGATCGGCCGAGGGCCTGATGGCAGCGATCGATGCGCGACGGCAGAAGCTGCACGCTCGCGCTTGGCCCGTCGGAGCCCGCGTGTTCGCCGTGAAGCCGCGGACCGTCGGCGACTGCCTCGGACGGGTGTGGAACGCCTGGCAGGCCGAACGGGGTATCCGTGTCGTGCTGCAGGACGCGGGGTAAGCAGAGGCTTTCGTCTTGCGCTCGAGCGGGGCGACGGATCGTCGCGGTGCGTTGATGGCGCACGCTCCCAGGGGAACCGCTCCGTCAGTTCAGCGTGAAGGGCAACGCTGAGGAACGTTCGGACGACAACGATGACGAGCAGGCCGACGGTCGTAAAGGTCAGCTCACCCGCAACGGTGTGGCGACAGCGTCGATCATGCCGATGACCCGGGACAACTCGTCTGCGTGTGGCTCGTTGAAGTACCCCGCCCGAGCGGCACCGAACAGTGATGATTGTCGCGTGAGTCCTTGCTCATGTTTCGGCCGATCCGAGCGGAAGCGGTGTTTCCCGCTGTACGGGCGTGTCACTCGGGGGTGCGGAGACGGAGGTCTGGCGCAGCGTGAGCGCTGCGAGAGTCGAGGCTGGCGGCGATTGAGCCGTCGATGTCTTCCAGCGTGGTGAGAAGCTGCGCGACCTGGCTCAGCGAGATCCCGAGTTCGCGGCTGATGTCGCTCATGTTCCATCGCATGGCCAGAACGGCGGTGTCGGCGTAGAGGCTTTGGGCCGCGGCCAGGACGCGTCGCGCATCGGCGATGATGACGAGGTCGACGGCCTCGGCCCTCGACTGTGAGGAGATCGCTTGCATCGCGTGGGCCCGCGCGCCGGGTCCTGCGCCGCCGAGGGCGTCGCTCGACTCTTCCAGCGACTCCCAGAGCACCCTGATACGCGCGATGCGGACGGTCGACGTGCGTGCACACTTGCGGAGTGCGGCCCTCAAGTGATCGCTGCTCGCGCGATCTGCGGCCGCCATGGCCGCGTGCTCGAGATCGTTCTCGAGCCCGTGCAGCGACTGGAGCGCGTGTGCGAGGACATCTTCCTGATGGGCGAGCTTCATCTCGGTCTCCTTCGGGCGCCCCACAGCCCGATCGTTTCTAGGGCCTCGGCATGAAGCGGCGATGAAAGTGCAGCGGCGGGCGGGCTCATGGGCGCGGCTTCGAGAGAAGTGATCGCCGGGCGGCGATGGATCGCTTGGGCTCGTGGGGAGAGGGCCCGCTGCCGAAGCGGTCGGACCGATCGGGGTGCACCATGACGGAGATATGATTGTCGCGCTCTCGATCGGGGCGATCCTCGCGGTTGGGCCGGCGCTGTCTCGCGCGGCGGAGGTCCTGTCCGGGCGGCTGGGGATCGGCGATGCGATCGGCGGGGCCGTGTTCCTCGGAATCGTGACATCGCTCTCCGGCACGGTGGTATCGGTCTCGGCTGCCGCGAGGGGCGACGCGCCGCTCGCGCTCAGCGACGCGATGGGCGGCATCGCGGCGCAGACCGCGTTCCTCGCGGTGGCCGACTTCTTACATCGACGGGCGAACCTCGAGCACGATTCGGCGAGCGTGGTGAACCTTTTCCAGCTCGCGCTGCTCGGCCTTCTGTTGAGCCTTGTCATGCTCGCCATGGCGGGCGGCGGATTCGAGACCTGGCGGGTGCACCCGGTGTCGGTCATCCTGCCGGTCGCGTGGATCGTGGGCACGCTGATTGCGCGGCAGACCGGCAAGACGGCGCCGTGGAAGGCTCGGATCACGGGGGGCGAAGAGCAGCACCGGGACGGTGTCGGTGCGACCTCACAGGCCCGCGGCTGGGCGCTGAGCACACGGTTCGCGCTGTTGGCGTCTATCGTGGGGCCGCGGGGCTGGGGCTCGCGGTGTACACCCCCGAGCTGACCGATCGCGTCGGGCTGACCCGCTCGGCGGCGGGGTTTCTCATCACGGCGACGGCGACCTCGCTGCCCGAGCTCGTGACGACGATCGCCGCGGTCCGGCGCGGCGCGTTGACGCTCGCGGTGGGCAACATCGTGGGCGGCAACGCGTTCGACACGCTGTTCTGCTCGATCTCGGATGTGGCGTACACCGACGGTTCGATCTACGCCGCGGCGACATCGCAGGAGCTTGTTGTGACGGCGCTCGGGCTGACGCTAACGTGTCTGCTGCTGATGGGGATGATCGGGCGCGAGCGGCGAGGCGTGGCGAAGATCGGCGCCGAGAGCATGCTGATCCTCGTGACCTATGTGCTCGGTGCGCTGTACATCGGCTGGCCTCGATAACGGGCGCGGATTATGGCGGTTTCATCGCGACCTCAGGTCCGCTTCACCGCAGCGGTCCAACCTTCATGAAGCGATTGTGTCGCGCGTGTACCTCCGGTGCCGCGATCGGGAGTGGCAGGTTGGTCCGGGGCCGAGGGCGGCACAGGAAGCGGGCGCATGGATTCCGAGAAGCCACAGCAGGAACTGGCGTTGTCACCGCGGGCGAAGGTGTCGATGGTGGCCACCGCGGTGGTGGTCGTGGCGGCGGCGCTCAAGGTCGCGGCCGTGGCGGTGCTGCCCGTGGTGGCGGCGTTGCTGCTGGCGGTGATGCTCTGGCCGCTGAGGACATGGCTTACGCGGTGGATGCCCAACTGGCTGGCGGCGACGGTCTGCGGCGCGTTGATGGTCGCGTGCGTGCTGCTGGTGATCGGCTGGGCGTCGTACGCGAGCGTGGCGACGGCGGATCAGTTTCGCAATTCTCGGGAGAAGTACGTCGAAAAGTACAGCTCGGCCCGCTCCTGGTTCAATGGGCTGGGCGTGCCGGAGGGGATGCTGCCGTCGGTGGACGGAGACGACTCGTCTGAATCATCTGAGGAGTCGTCGCCCTCGTCGTCCGAACAGCTCCTCGAGGAATCGACGCGGCAGAAGATCACGCAGCTCGCGGCGGGCGGGCTGCGATCGATGGCGGAGGTCGCGGCGGCCTTGACGCTCACGATCTTCCTTGCGTGCCTGGCGCTCGCGGAGGGGGAGGCGTGGGCGAAGTGGTTCCGCGACCGGGTGCGCGACCGGAGATTCCGGGCCTTCAAGCGGTTCGTTGATTCGGTGGCAGCGAAAACGCGGCGATACTTCCTCGCCAAGACGGTCAGCGGCACGCTGAGCGGGCTCGCGACGGGGATCTGGCTGGCAACAATGAGCGTGCCGCTGGCCATCGTCTGGGGCGTGTTCACCTTCGCGATGAACTTTATTCCGAACATCGGCGCGATCATCTCCGGTGTGCCACCGACCGTGCTCGCCATCGTGCAACTCGGGTGGACGAAGGGGCTGGTTGTGGCCGGAGGCCTGCTGACGATCGAGGTGGTCGCCGGAAATCTGGTCGACCCCTACGTGCTGGGCAACATGATGAAGCTGTCGACCTTTGTCGTGCTGTGCTCGCTCGTGTTCTGGGGATGGATGTGGGGCGTGGCGGGTGCGGTGATGGCGCCGGTGTTGACGGTGGCCCTGCTGACGGCGATCTCGGAATTCAACGCGAAGCGCACGCCGGGCGACGACTGGTAGCGCCTGAGGCGCTCGCAGCGGTTCGACCGCTCGTCGGACGGTCATGCCGAGTGGCACACGCCGCAGCACGCGGGCTGGAGGCCCCATCGCGGCCAGACCACGCCGGGGCGATTCTTGTTCAGGTTCGTGCTGAGCTGCGTTGCAGCCGTGGTGCACGACCAGCGGCGGGCGGGAACGCGTCAGCGCGGGCGCTGGAGCCTCGTGATCCGGTCGGCGACGCACTCCGCTTCGCGCTCGTCGTGTGTCACCAGCATGGTCGCGATGCCGCGTGCCTTGAGGATGCGGATCACATCGCTCCGCACGGACTGCCGGAGCTCGGCGTCGAGGCCGTCGAACGCCTCGTCGAGGAGCATGACCTTGGGCTGGGGCCCGAGGGCACGGGCGAGGGCGACGCGCCTGCGTTGCCCGCCGCTGAGCTGCCCGGGAGGGCGTTCCGCTTGCTCGCGAATGCCCAGCAGATCGAGCAGTTCCCGTGCTCGGGCCCGCACTTCGCGGCGCGGTCCTCGCATGCCAAACATCACGTTTCCGAGCGCCGATCGGTGGGGAAAGAGCCCGAGATCCTGGAACACCAGGCCGACGCCGCGGCGGTTGGGAGGGATCGACCTGGAACTGTCCGCGGCGACGCGGCCTTCGAGCTCGATGCTTCCGCCGTGGGGCCGCTCGAGACCGGCGATCAGCCGCAGCAGCGTGGACTTTCCGCAGCCGGAGGGCCCGAGCACGGCGTGCACCTCGCCGGCGTGGGCGTCGATGGACACACCGCCCAGCAGTTCGGCGCCGCCGGGGTATCCGAAGCGGAGTGACGCCACACGGACGGCTGGCTGTCCGGCGATGCGTGTCATATCCGTTCACCCCGCTGCCTCGGCTCGCGCAGCATCCTCGCGAGGTACTCGCCGAGCAGCGCCGCTGGAAGAACACCGAAGGCGATGAGCGCGAGGCAGGCGCAGGCCGCCTCGCCGAGTCGTTCATCGCTGGCGAGTTGGTAGGTTCGCACCGCCAGGGTGTCGAAGTTGAAGGGCCGGAGCATGAGGGTGATTGGCAACTCCTTGGCAATGTCGGCGACGAGCACGATGAAGCCGGCCAGGAGCCCGGCGCGCATCATCGGCAGGTGCAGGCGCAGGAGGAGACGGAGCGAGCCCGCGCCGAGGGTGCGGGCCGCGTCGTCGATGCCGGGGTGGACGCGGTCGTGTGCGGCACGGATGTAGGCGATCGCCACGCCAAGGAATCGGGTCTGGTATCCGAGCACGAGCAGGGTGACCGAGCCGATGGTGAGCAGCTTCGTCACGCCGCCGAGTCCGATGGCGCGGAGCGCTTCGCTCAAAGCCGTCGCTGCCGAGATCACTCCGATGGCAATGACGGGGCCGGGCACCGCATAGCCGAATCGCGCGATGCCTGCCACCGAACGGGAGAGGCGACCTGCTGCGAATCGCCGGGAGGCGGCGAGCACGACCGCCAGGGTCACCGCGATTCCGGCGGCCAGGCACGAGACGAGCAGGGTGTGCTTTGCAGCATCGACGACGGAGGCCCCTGTGCCCGAGCTCTCGGTGGCGAGCGCGAGTGCCGTGAGGTGCGCCACCGGGATGCCGAAGCCAAGCACAAGCGGCAGCCCGCAGACCGCCGTGGCCGCGAGACCGCTCCAGGGACCCAGTGTCGCACGCGGCTCGCACATCAGGCGGCAGGCCAGATCCGTCGTGGTGCGACGGCGGCGCCACCGGGACTCCAGCCACGCGATGGGGAGCAGCGCCGCGATCACGACCGTTGCGAGTTGTGCCGCGCCGATCTCGGACCCGAGGCCGAGCCATGTTCGGTACACGCCGGTCGCGAAGGTGTCCACGGCGCAGTAGTCGGCGGTGCCGAAGTCGGCCACGGTCTCCATGAGCACGAGCAGGAGGCCGGCCGCGATGGCGGGCGCGGCGAGGGGGATCTCCACTCGCAGCAGCGTCGCGATGGGACCGGCCCCGAGCAGGCGGCTGGATTCGATTGCTGCCGCGGGCTGCTCCCGGAAGGCGACCCGGGCGGCGAAGAACACGTAGGGGAACAGCGTCGAGGCGAGCACGAGGGCGGCCCCGCCCATCGTGCGCATGTCGGGCACGAGCCAGCCGAGCTGGGCGTCAAGCCCTCGCTCGCGCAGCAGGCGGTGCACCGGGCCGGCGACGGAGAACAGGTCGGTGTAGGCGTACGCCGCGATGTAGCCGGGCACCGCGACGGGCAGCAGCATCGCGCGTGACAGCAGCCGTGACATCGGGAACCGGTAGCGCGACACGAGCCACGCGCTCGGGATCGCGAGGGCGACGGCGCCGAGGCAGACGAGGGCGGCGAGCACCGTCGTCCCGCGTGCGTACCCGAGCAGCCGGGTGTCGACCAGATGCTCCCACGCTCCGTCGGAGCTCTGGAAGACGCTGACGATCACGCGGAACAGCGGTCCCGCCACGATCGCGCTTGCGAGCACGGCGGCGGCGATCCATGCCACGCGCTCGGCGCGCGAGATGACGCCGTGGGAGCGGCCGGCGTTCACCGGGCCGGCCCGAGCATGGGTGTGGCGCGACCGCGCCTTGGGCCGCCGGTGCGGCTCACCGCCAGCCGGCCCTGTCCATGAGCCTCACCGCCTCGGCGTTGTGCTCGCCAAGGGCCGCGACGTTCACCTCGTCGGCTCTGAACTCGCCGAGCGCCGCGAGAGCCGGGTCGACCGGGGCGCCTGTCGCGGCCGGAAACTCCTGGTTGCCCGATGCGAAGGCGCGCTGCGCTTCGTCGCCGAGAAGAAACTCGAGGAATCGAACGGCGTTCTCCCGGTTGGGCGCGTTCGCGACAACGCCTGCGCCGCAGATGTTGATGTGCGTGCCGCGGTTGTCCTGGTTCGGGAACATCACCCGGACGCGCGACGCGGCTTCGCGTTCGGCTTCCGAGCCCGTCAGCATGCGCATGTAGTAGTAATGATTGACGATGGCGGCGTCGCCCTCGCCCGCGGCGACCGCGCTGATCTGATCCCGATCGCCGCCCTGAGGCTTGCGGGCGAAGTTGGCGACCAGGCCGCGGCACCAGGCCTCGGTGGCCTCCACGCCCAGCGCCTCGATCATCGACGCGACGAGCGACTGGTTGTAGACGTTCGACGAGCTGCGCACAAGCACGCGGCCCTTCCATTGCGGCTTCGCGAGGTCCTCGTAGTCGATCTTCGCGTCGGCCGGCACGCGGTCTTTCGCGACAACGATCACCCTGGCGCGCGTCGTCAACCCGAACCAGAGACCCTCGGGGTGCCGAAGCGACTCGGAGAGTTCGGCGTCGATCTCGCCCGATGACACGGGCTGGAACACGCCCTGGTCCTCGGCCCGCTTGAGTCGGGTCGCGTCCACGGCGATGTACACATCCGCCGGACTCGCCTCGCCCTCGCTGCGCAGCCGGGCGAGCAGCTGATCGGACGAGGCTTCGAGCAGGTTGACCTCGATGCCGGTCTCCTCGGTGAATCGGTCGTAGATGGCGCGGTCGGTGTCGTAGTGTCGGGCCGAGTAAACGTTGACCACCCCTTGCCCGGCGGCACACCAGGCCAGCACGGCGACGGCCGACGCCATCAAGGAACGAAACAGCACTCGTGGGGTCATGAAGCACTCCTCGCTGAGACTGGGTCTCAACTATACTCGTTCTCGGAGGGCCGCGTTTGCCGTTTCGCGGGAGCCACCGCCCCACGGCTGGTCGGGCATCGCGTCGAGCGTGTGGGCGAGGTCTTCCGGTCGGCGATTCTGTGCTGCCGTAAACAGCGCACAGCGGCCGCGTCGGCGGGACTTCCCGCGGATCGGTTTGGTCCGTGAAGCGGCGCCAAAGCCGGATCTGTTCCGCATCGGACGCGTCGTGAGGCAGCAATCCCGGGTTGGTCCCGGGCATCGTGTGCAGGCCATCGGTCCGCGCGACAAACACAACCTGGCCGTTGCGATTCAGCCCAACGCGTGACAACTCGCCGAAGCTGATGATCGGTGATGCAGGATCGATCGTGCGGCTCTTCGCGAGCACGGTGAGCTGCCCGAGCCGGTCCTAGAGGCGTAGTTCCGCTCCGCCGATGACGGGGAAGACCAGGCCCGCGATCGTGCCGGTGCGGCTGATGTCGACCGTATCCCGCTCGATCACGGCGAGGTCGCTCTGGGGGTCGACGCCGGTATCGACCGCGAGCAGAATGGGTTCCGATTCGATGCCGGGCTTGAAGGTGACGGAGATCGAGTGCGACACATCCTTCAGCCGGCTGGCGAACGCGGTCGACCGCGCGGCCCGTCGCGTGGGGTCGCGGCTCGACGACCTGGTCGGCGTTCGCTTCACGAGCCGTTGCGTTATGTCCCCGACGGACTTCGTGCTGGGGCGTCGGCTGCCGAACGATCCGGCTTCGGCGCCGCGCTGATCGTCCGCTCCGTGTGAGGACTGTCCGGAGTTCGACCCGGCCGAGCCGATCGAGACCGCGGACGAACGTCAACTCCTCGATATCCGAGTGGTCGGGATCCTTGGGCTAGATCGGTTGTATCAGCTGCGGCCCCGTGCTTTTGACGTTCCCGACGCGGCGCGTGACCTCGTGCATGGCGAGCAGCCCATCGGCGGCCGGGCGCAGCCGGCGCTTGGCCGTTGCCGCGGGCTCGTCCGGCGACAGCCACGGCTCGATGTCCTCCGGTTCGAGAACGCACGGCATTCGATCGTGCACGGCCGCCATCTCGGCGTTCGGGGTTGTGGTCAGCACGGTGCAGGATTCAAGCTGCGGGCCGACCGACCGGTCGCCCCATGCATCCCAGAGACCGGCGAAGTACAGGGGTTCACCGTCGGCCCTGTAGATGTACATCGGGGTCTTGGTGCCGTCGTCGTGCTTTCGCCACTCGTAGAAGCCCGACGCGGGCACGACGCAGCGGCCCTTCCGGAAGGCGGACCTGAACGATGGCTTTGTGTCCGCGCTTTCGGATCTGGCGTTGAAGGTCGCTTGCCTGCCGTCCGGGGTTCGCGCCCAGTGGGGCACGAGCCACCACTTCATCATGGCAGGCATGAGGTCGCCTTCGACGCGTTTGATGACGGGAACGGTGGCCTTCGGCGCCGCGTTGTAGCTCGGCTCCGGGCCTGGCTGGGCGTGGAGGGCCGATCGCATGGAGACCAGGAAGCGCTCCAGGTGGTCATGGAGTTGCCGCCAGGTGTAGAGATAGGTATACCGGCCGCACACCCACGAGCTTAGGCAATTTTTGTGCCAACCGCCTTGATTTTTTATCGTGTTCTGTTACCCTATCAAAATGCGTTCATGTGTTGAGCCGACCGATCCATCAGCGTCGCAGAGCCCGAGGACAGCGAGGGCTCGGAGCATTCTTGACCGGTACGAGGAAGCCGGGGCGTTGGGTGAGTTTCGGTGCGTTGAGCGGGAAGCGGCGCTGTCGCAGGGCCTGCACGAGTGGTTCAGCGATACGGGGCATCGCGTGGATCTGCCGCCGTTGTCGGTGCTGATCGGGCTGGCATGGCGGATGCTGGAGTCCCGTCCCGGTCAACGGGTGATCTGGATCGGTCGGCGTTGCTGGCCTTACCCGCCGGCGTTGGTTCGGCGCGGAGGGAGCGGGCCGTCTGACCATCTTCTTCGCCGATCGGTGTATATCGATCCGAGGAGCCGGGCCGAGCTGGTCTGGGCGGCGGAGCTCGCGGCCCGCTCGGGGGGCATCGGCGCGGTCATCGCCGACGGGCGAGGGCTGCGCATGGCCGAGTCGCGTCGGCTGCACCTCGCGGCGCTGCACGCCGGCTGCCCGGTGGTGCTGGCCCGAGCAGCCGAGGAGATCGGTGTCCTGTCGGCGGCGGGCACGCGCTGGCGGGTCAGGCCCTGCATCGATCCGGGGAACACGACCAGCAGCCAGGCATGGACGGCGGAGCTGCTGCGGAACAAGTCGGGCATGGACGCGTTGTTTGGCGCACCACGCCCAGATGGGACCGCACGGCGTTGGCTGGTGCGGCGTGATCATGCAACTGGAACGATCGAGACACGCAACGCGCGCGACGGGCAGACGGGCGATGGCGATCTGGCTGCCGAGGTGGTCGGTCGATCTGCTGCATCGACGCGATCGAAGATCGCTTGAGCAGCCCCGCCCCGAGCACCCCGTGCTGCTCGTCGATCGGCATCACCATCGGCAGGTGGTGGCGTGCTGCTGCCGGCACGCCGAGACGGCGGGCGTCCGGCCGGGCATGCCGGCGGCACAGGCCCGGGCTCTGTTTGAGCCCGGCGGCATCCGCATCGAGCCCTTTGACCCGGCGTCGGATGCACGATCGCTCCGGCGGCTGGCGGTGTGGGCGCAGCAGCTCTCGCCTCTGGTTGAAATCGATCCGCCCGACGGGCTTCTGCTGGACACCTCGGGGTGCGATCGCGTGTTCGGCACGGAGCAGAGGCTTGTCGAGCGGGCGGCGGTTTCGATGAATGGGCTGGGGATACAGGCCCGGGTCGTCATCGCTCCGACATTTGCCGCTGCGCGGTCGCTGGCTCGGTATGGACCGGAGCCGACAGCGGTGATCCCCGGGAGCGCCCGGCTCGAAGATGTGCTCGCCCCGCTCCCGATTGCCGCGCTTGACGCCGAGCCCGCAACCGTTGCGGCGCTGGCTGAGATCGGGATCGAACGGATCGGGCATCTGCTGGAGCTGCCCCGGTCGTGCCTGCCCTCACGGTTCGGCCCCTCCCTCCTGCTCCGGCTGGATCAGGCCCTGGGCCGATCGTTCGAAGCCATCGAGCCCGTGCGGGAGACGGAGCCGGTCTCGGCATCGATCGCGTTCGACGGGCCGACCGTTCAGACGGAAGCGATCGAGCTTGCGACGCGCGCGCTGCTTGCCGATGTCACCCGCCGGCTCGGCGAGCGTGAATGCGGCGCGAGGCAGCTCGAGATTGTTCTTGACCGGAGCGATCTCGAGCCCGAGACCGTCACGCTCTCGCTCAGTCGGCCGAGCCGCGACGCGACCCACCTGCTCCGGCTCGCGCGTCCGCGTCTGGAACGCGTGCACCTCGGCTTCGGCGTCGAGCGTTTGACGATCCGGGTGGGCGTCTCGGCCCGCATCCCGCACCGCCAGTCCGAACACTGCGATTCCGCGGCGGCCGACAGCGACACCGAGTCGGCGTTCGGCGACTTCGTCGATGCGGTCGTCAACCGGCTCGGGCCGTCGGCGGCGATGAGCCCTCGGCTCCGCGCGTTGCGACGCCCGGAGCACGCGGCCGAGATCGTGCCGGTGTCTGACGCCAACGCGTCGCGACCCGTGCATCCCGTCGACGCCGACCGGCCGAGCATCCTGCTCGATCAGCCTGAGCCCGCGCAGGTTGTCGCGTTGACACCCGACGGCCCCGTGCACAGCGTTCGCTGGCGCGGGCATGATCACGCGGTCACACGGTGCGTTGGCCCGGAGCGCATCGGGCATGAATGGTGGCGTTCGCCGGGCACCACACGGGACTACTTCCGCGTGCGGACCGAATCGGGCCTGTGGCTCTGGCTGGCGCGGGCGCTGGAGCCCAACCGCTGGTTCGTGCACGGGGTCTGGGCGTAGCGTCATGCCCGAGGACGAGTTCCCGAAGATCCGACCCCACCCGGCGAAGTCGGGATCTCAGCACGCCACGGGCGACGCGTATTCGGTGGCGCACATGCCGTACGCGGAGCTGGCGGTCACCAGCAATTTCACGTTTCTCACGGGAGCGAGCCACCCCGAGGAGCTGGTCGAGCGGGCGGCACAGCTCGGGCATCGCGCCGTGGCGATCACGGACACGAACTCGCTGGCGGGCGTGGTTCGGGCGCATGTGGCCGCGAAGCAGGTGGGGATTCCCCTGGTCGTTGGCTGCCGGCTCGTGCTGCGTGATGGCTGCACGCTGCTGTTGTATCCGACGGATGTCGCTTCGTACTCGCGGCTGTGCCGGCTGCTCACCCTCGGCAAGCGCCGGGCACCCAAGGGCGAGTGCGACCTGAGGCTGCACGATGTGATCGAGCACAGCCCGGGCCTGCTTTGCGTCATCGAACCGCCGGAGGTGATCGATCAGTCCGCGATCGAGGTCGCCGAGGGGCTCGCGGGCGCTTTCGACGGCGATCGGCTCTCGATCGCGGCGTGGTTCGGGTACGGCGAGGACGACGCGGCGCACGCCGACCGCATCGCGGCGCTCGCGCAGCATACCGGCGTGCCCATGGTGGCCACGAACCGCGTGCTCTATCACGACGCGGGCCGGCGGGCGCTGCAGGATGGGCTGACCTGCATCCGCAGCGGGTGCACGGTCCACGAGGCGGGCTACGCGCTGCTTCCCAACGCCGAGCGTCACCTCAAGCCGGCCGAGGAGATGTGCCGGCTTTTCGCCGCCTATCCGGCTGCGCTCGAGCGGACGGTCGAGATCGCCGAACGCGCGAGCGGGTTCAGTCTCGACCAGCTTCGGTACGAGTATCCGGCTGAGCCGTGCCCGCCCGGTCTGTGCCCGATGGCGTATCTCGAGCGAGAGACGAGGCGTGGCGCCGCGAGGCGTTACGGCGGGACCGTCCCCGCCCGGACGCTCGCCGCTCTCGATCACGAGCTTGCGCTGATCAACGAGCTTGGGTACGCGGCGTACTTTCTGACCTGCTACGACATCGTGACGTTCGCGCGTTCGCGGGGGATTCTGTGCCAGGGGCGGGGCGGGGCCGCGAATTCCGCGGTGTGCTACTGCCTGGGCATCACGGAGGTTGATCCCGCCCGTTACAGCCTGCTCTTCGAGCGGTTCATCAGCCGGGAGCGGAACGAACCGCCCGATATCGATATCGACTTCGAGCACGAGCGGCGCGAGGAGGTGCTGCAGTACATCTACGACACGTACGGCCGGGAGCGTGCGGCCATGACCGCCGAGGTCATCAGCTATCGGGGCAGGAGCGCGGTGCGCGATGTCGCGAAGGCCATGGGGCTCTCTGAGGATTGCATCGATGCGCTCGCGAAGAGTCTCGACCGCTGGGGTGCGGGCATCACGCCCGAGCGCATCCGCGAGGCCGGCCTCAACCCCGGCGACAGCACGATCCGCCAGATCGTCGCGTTGACCAAACAGCTCATGGGCTTCCCGAGACATCTCTCGCAGCACGTGGGCGGCATGGTCATCACGCGGGGTCGACTCAGCGATCTGGTGCCCATCGAGAACGCGTCCATGGACGGCCGAACGGTGATCGAGTGGGACAAGGACGACATCGACGCGATGGGCATGCTCAAAGTCGACTGCCTCGGGCTAGGCATGCTCACCTGCATCCGCAAGAGCTTCGCGATCTTGGCCGGGATCGGCGTGCAGGGGCCGGCGGGGGCGCCGCTCACGATCGCCGATGTGATGGCGCAGGAGCGAGCGGACGACGATGTGTACGGCATGATCAGCCGGGCCGACACCGTCGGTGTCTTTCAGATCGAGAGCCGGGCGCAGATGTCGATGCTGCCGCGGCTGAAGCCTCGCTGCTTTTACGATCTTGTGATCGAGGTGGCGATCGTTCGTCCCGGCCCGATCCAGGGCGGGATGGTGCACCCGTATCTTCGGCGGCGGGAGGGGGCCGAGGAGGTTGCGTATCCCAACGACGCCGTGCGGGAGGTGCTGGAGCGGACGCTCGGCGTGCCGCTGTTTCAGGAGCAGGCGATGCAGCTCGCGATCGTCGCGGCGGGCTTCACGGCCGATCAGGCCGACGGCCTGCGGCGTTCGATGGCGGCGTGGAAGCGCAAGGGCAACGCGATCTATCGCTACGGCGAGCAGCTGATCGAGGGCATGCTGCGCAACGGTCTCTCGCGTGACTTCGCCGAGCGGTGCTTCGAGCAGATCAAGGGCTTCAGCGAGTACGGGTTCCCGGAATCGCACGCGGCCAGCTTCGCCATCCTGGTCTACGTGTCGTGCTGGCTGAAGCACCATCACCCGGCGGCGTTCGCGGCCGCGCTCATCAACAGCCAACCGATGGGCTTCTATCGGCCCGCCCAGATCATCCGCGATGCTCAGGACCACGGCGTCGTCGTCGATCCCATCGATGTCAACGAGAGCGCCTGGGACTGCGCGGTGTCGCGCGGCGGCAGACGCATCCGCTTGGGCATGCGGCTGGCCAAGGGCCTGGCGCGGGCCGATGCCGATGCGATTCATGACACGAGGCGCAGGATCGGGCGCTTCGACACGGTCGAGTCGCTGTGGCGGGCCTGCGGCGTCACCGTCGGGTCGCTCCGGAGCCTTGCGCGGGCCGATGCCTTTGGATCGATGGGCCTCGATCGGCAGCGGGCGTTGTGGCAGATCCGACCGCTGCGGGACGATCCGCTGCCGCTCTTTGAAGCGTTCGATTCGACCGATGCCGGCGGTCTCGATGCCTTGCCCGAGATCGATCCCGTGGTGCGTGTGGTTGATGACTACGCGTCGACCGGGCTTTCGCTCAAGGCACACCCGGTTTCGTTCCTCCGGGATCAGCTCGATCGCCACGGCGTCACATCCTGCGGCACGCTTCGCAGCGAGGCCGACTGCCCTCACGGCCGGGACATCACGGTCGCGGGTCAGGTGCTCTGTCGGCAGCGGCCGGGGACCGCTTCCGGGGTGACGTTCATTACGCTCGAAGACGAGACGGGCACCGCGAACCTGATCGTGTGGCGCGACACGTTCGAGCGGTACAGGCGCGTGGGGCGGCTGAGCCGGCTGATGCTGGCACGCGGGCGGGTGGAACGGCAGGGTGCCGTGGTGCACGTGCATGTACGCGAGCTGCGCAGCCTTGATCACGCGATGCCGGAGCTGGCGGCTGCCTCGCGAGACTTTCATTGAGTGCCGGCCCACGCGTCGGCCCTGGCGTGCGTTCCGCGAGATGCAAAAACAATCGCCGCCGCCCATGGCTGAGCGGCGGCGA
>DAIOTV010000028.1:22142-31939 GCA_036751825.1 Phycisphaerales bacterium | reverse complement strand
AAGAAGGCCACGATCAACCAGCGCGAGATCGGCATCGACTGCCTGGACTTCAAGACCGCCCTGCGCGCCCTGGTGCGCGAGAACCCGGACATCGTTCTCGTCGGCGAGATGCGGGACCAGGAGACATTCGAGGCGGCGCTGCACGCGGCCGAGACGGGCCACCTCGTGTACGGGACCATCCACGCCTCCAGCACCACGCAGACCTTCAGCCGCATCTACGGGCTGTTCGAGCAGGAAGAGGTCGAGGGCGTCCGCAAGATCCTGGCGTACCAGATGCGGGCGTTCGTGTACCAGAAGCTGCTGCCCACGCTGCACGAGAACATCCACCGGATCCCGGCGCTCGAGATCCTGATCAACAACGCGGTGGTGCGGACGCACATCCTCGAGGGCCGGGAGGGCGAGCTGCGCGAGTACATCAAGGCGATCGAGGCCCAGCAGTCGGGCATGATCGACTTCAACGGCTCGCTGGTGAAGCTGGTCGAGCAGGAGTACATCCACATGCGGGTCGCCCAGGAGGCGTCGCCCAACCTCGACGAGCTGATGATGCGGCTGAAGAAGCTCGGCTGACCGGGCGGCGTCATCGGAGCCCGGGCCGGCGTGGCGGGGCCGGGGCCGTTTGTGGCCCGCCCAGGTCGGATGAGGGCCGCGGCATCCGCTACCATCGCCGATCCCCGGCCGAGGCGTCGGCGCGGGGATCGACGGAGACTCAACGACCATGCTCAGCCTCGACGCGATCGATGCCGCCACGCTTGCTCAGCAGGGCCCGCTCACGCTGGTGTCGTGGTGGAAGCCACTGCTGCTCCTCGCGCCGGTCGTCGGATGGGCCTGGTTTGTCGGGCGTGTGCTGGACAAGCACGCGGCCCGGTTCAGCCTGCCCCGCAAGCGGTGGAACGTGGTCCACCTGAGCGTGGGCACGATCGCCGTGCTCGCCGCGTTCCTGCTGCCGGTGCCAGGCATCGGCGGGGTCTTCGCGGCGTTCGGCCTGATCGTGGCGGTGCTCGCGGCCGACATCCTGATCTTCGTGCAGCTGCACAACAAGGACGAACGCACGCAGCCGGGCCACGAGCTGAAGCTGGACTTCTCGGCGATGGCTGCGGCCAAGGCCCGAAAGGCCGAGGCGAAGCAGGCGGGCACGGTGCAGCTGAACATCGTCGGACCCGGCAAGCAGAAGCTGGCCGTGCCCGACAAGGAGACGCCGGAGTACGAGGTCCGCGCCAGGGCGGAGGACCAGTTCATCCCCGCGGCCCAGGGCCGGGCCCGGCAGGTTGAGTTCGCGCCGATCGACAAGGATTCGAACTACGCCATCACGATGACTGTCGACGGCGTAAAGCAGGCCATCGAGAAGATGCCGGGTGCCCAGGCGATCAAGCTGATCGACTTCTGGAAGAGCACCGCCGGCATGGATGTGGCCGATCGCCGCCGAAGGCAGCAGGCGATGATCACCGTCGGACGGGGCGAGGTGTGGAGCAAGGCCGTCCGGGTCAGCACGATCGGGAGCAAGGCCGGCCCGAGGCTGACGCTGCTGATCGAGCCGGCCAAGCAGGTCATTCGGAAGGTCGAGGACCTGGGCCTGCTCGATGCGCAGCTCGCGGCGTTGCACCAGATCCGGGACGACAAGGGCGGGCTGGTGCTCGTCGCCGCCGGCCCGTCGCAGGGGCTCACAACCTCGCTGTACAGCATCACCACGCTGCACGACCCGTACACGAAGATCGTGCAGACGGTGGAATCGGACGTTCAGGGCGCGCTCGAGGGCGCCAACCAGAACGCCTTCGATTCGCAGGGCGAGGGCGAGTATTCGACGCTCGTCCGCTCGATCCTGCGGCGCGATCCCGACTTTGTGACGGTCGCCGACCTGCCCGACAAGGACACGGCCCTCGAGGTCGTCCGGGCCGATCTCGCTCGCACGCGCGTCTACATCGGCCTTCGCGCCGACGGGGCGATGCAGGCGATCCAGGGCTTTGTGAGGCTGCACGGCGACGCGGCGGCGGTCGGAGCGGCGCTGCGCGGCGTCACCGCGCAGAAGCTCTGCCGCCAGCTCTGCCAGAACTGCCGGGTCCCCTACCAGCCAAAGCCCGAGATGCTCCAGAAGCTCGGGCTGCCCGCCGACAAGGTCAAGCAGCTGTACAAGAAGGGCGGGCAGGTGCTGATCAAGAACAAGCCCGAGGCCTGCCCGGTGTGCGCAGGCACCGGGTACTTCGGGCAGGTCGCCCTGTTCGAGGTGTACCCCCTGGGCGAGGCCGAGCGCGAGATGATCGGCAAGCAGGACTGGAACGGTCTTCGCGCCGAGCTGCGGAAGCGGCAGCTGCCCTCGATCCAGCAGGTGGGCCTCCGCCGGGCGGTGGAGGGCCAGACGAGCCTCGAGGAGATCACGCGGGTCACCTCGTCCGCCCCGAAGCCCGCGGCCAAGCCCGCCGGCTAGCGGGAACCGAATCGACCGACGCCCGTCCAACCGCCACGAATCCGGACGACACCGAACGCGAGAGCACAACCATGGTCCTCAGCCTCATCGCCATCGCCCTTACCGGCGGCATCGCCTACGCCTGGGTCACCCGCGGCTTCTTCAGCGCGCTGCTGCACATGGTGTGCGTCATCGCGGCGGGAGCCGTGGCGTTCGCCTTCTGGGAGACCGTGTCGCTCGCGATCATCGCCAACGCGCCCGACGGGCTGTTCGCCTTCGCCAAGGACGCCGCCTGGGGCATCGGCCTGATCGTGCCGTTCATCGTCAGCCTCGCGGTGCTGCGCCTGATCACCGACTCGCTCGTCAAGGTCAACGCGCAGGTGGACGAAACCTTCAATTTCATCGGGGGCGGCGTGTGCGGGCTCGTCTCGGGCGTGCTCTCGGCGGGCATCTTCATCAACGCGGTGAGCTTCATGCGTGTGCCCGCGGCATTCTTCGGGCATCAGCCGATCACCTTCGGCACCGCCGGCAACTTCCAGGCGAGCTCCAACCTGCTGCTGCCCGTCGATCGTCTGGCCGCGTCGTTCTACAACCATCTTTCGCAGAACGTGCTGAGCACCTCGACGCCGCTGGCGGTGTACTACCCGGATCTGCCCGCGGCGGCCGGCACGCAGCGCATGAGCGACGGGGACGGCGACAACCGCAACTCCGTGTCGCCCGATGCGGTGGTGCTCGCCGGCGCGTTCACGGTTGGCAAGCAGGGCGGCGGGCCCGAGGCCGTGCTCGATGACTTCAACAGCCCCAACGGCCCGCAGCAGGTCGCCGGGCTCGACGGCAACCCGGTGCGCGACCCGTACATCGTGGGCTATGTCGTCAACTTCCAGTCGGGTGCGCGGGAGAAGTTCGGGCAGATCGTCTTCAGCAAGGGCCAGGCGCGGCTTGTCTCGCGGAACGAGGCGGACGAGATGCTCACCAGCTTCCCGATCGCGGTGTCGTCGCAGGCCCGCGCGGGCGAGGACACCTTCGGCCGATACCGCTTCGACACCGACGGCACGCACATCGCCTCCGTGGGCGGTGCGGCGGAGGCGCCGATGGCCGTCGAGTTCGCCATCCCGCGGGGCCACGAGCCCGTAGCGCTCTACGTCAAGAATGTCCGCCTCGACATCGACGCCGTGTCGCCGACCGACTACGCCGATGCCGCCGCGCGGGATATCGACATCCAGACCGGCAACCTGCTCGGCGGCACGCGGGCGGAGAACCTCGACTTCGCCAACGCGACGGTCGCGGAGCGCCCGCGCACCGGCCAGCCCGCCGGCTTTGCGCTCGGCCCGAACATCCCGAGGCCCTACGGGCTCCAGAAGGGCGCCACCCGCGGGATCGACATCGACGAGGACAACCGCGTGATCGGCGGCCAGCAGGCGTACGCCCTGAACGAGGCCAAGAACGTGCGCGTCGATCGAGCGCTCACGGTCGGCCAGTTCTTCGTGACCAGCGACACCACGATCGTTCAGATCACCCTCACCGGCGCGCCGGCGGAGATCCCGAGCTCGGTCTTCGGCCCCGCCGCGGTCGCCATCGACAACACCGAGGCGCCCCAGCTCGTTGACTCCACCGGCCGGGTGTACCCCGCAATCGGCTACATCTACGAGGACCGCGACAAGGTCGAGATCCGCTACACCCCGTCGCAGCCGCTGAGCGCCATGAACGACGCGCCCGGCCTCAGCGGCACCCGTGACGACCAGGTCATGATCATGCTCTTCCGCGTGAGCGTTGGCGTCGAGATCGAGCACTTCGCGATCGGCGACACGGTCGTCACGACCTACGACGGGCCGGTCGAGATCGTCCGCCGCTGACCGTGATTCCACTCGACGCGGTGGGCTGAGCGTGCCCGCTGATTCCGAGCGCGCACAAACACAGGCCGTCCCTCAACGAGGGACGGCCCGGATCGTGCATCAGAGCCGATACGGGAAGGGGCTCAGGCCTCGGCGGGCGCTTCGGCCGGCCCGGCGGCGGCGGGCGCTCGCCTGGACTTCTCGATGAGGTTGCCCTCGTTGTCGAACTCCATCTCCTCGCGCTCGTCGCCCTCGAGCTCGCGGTCGGGCGTGACATGGATGCGGATGTGCTCCTCGAGATCGCTCGCCAGCTTCACCGTGACCTCGAACTCGCCGAGACGCTTGACGACCTGCGGCAGACGCACCTCGCGGGGCTTGACATCGAAGCCGAGCGAACGCAGGGCGGCGGCGATGTCCTGCTGCGTGACCGAGCCGTAGAGCAGGCCCTGGTCGTTGCACGAACGCTCCATGGTGATCTCGACGCCGTCGAGCTTCTTCACCAGCGCCTCGCGGACGACGCGGAGCTTGCGCTGCTCTTCCTCGGCGGTCTTGCGCTTGTCGGCGAGCTGCTTGATCAGTTCGGGGCTGGGCTCGGTGGCGTAGCCGAACGGCAGCAGGTAGTTCCGGGCAAACCCGGTGCGGACGCGGACGACATCGCCCACGATGCCGAGGTTGTCGACGTTCTCAACGAGCAGAAGCTTCACATTGCGGGCCATGGCCCACCTCCTCGCTGTCTCCCGGCGTTGAAAGGCCGGGGTTCAGGAGCCGATCCGTGCGTGATTGCAGGTCGGCCCCAACGGGGTTCGAAGCCGACGCCAGTCGCCGGCTTTCGCGGATCAGTTGTCGCGGCCTCTCGGTCGCGGGTCACGATTGTAGGCCTTGGCCCGATCGCGGTCGGTGCGTCGGGGTCAGAAGGGGATGTCGTCGGAGCTGACGGGCTCGCCGTAGTTGTCCGGCGGGGCCGACTGCCGCGAGCCGCCTCCCCCACCGCCGCCGCCCGAGCCGCCGCCGCCGCCCTCGCGGCCTCCGATGAACTCAAAGTTGTCGACCACAACCTTCAGCTTTGAGCGGTTGTTGCCGTCGCGATCCTGCCACTGTTCGAATCGGAGCTTGCCCTCGATGAACACCGGGCTTCCCTTGCTGTGGTACTTGGCGAAGGGCTCGGCCCGATTGCCGAAGATTTCGCAGTCGATGAAGTTGGCCTTATCGACCCAGTTGCCGTCCCGATCCTTGTAGCGGTCGTTCACGGCCAGGCCGAACGAGCCCACGTTCATCCCGCTGGGCAGCGACCGCATCTCAACATCGCGGGTCAGGTTGCCCATGAGGATGACCTTGTTGAAGCTGCCCATGCGAGGACTCCTTTCGAGCTCAGATTCCGGAAGTGTATCGTTCGGATTCTACAAGGTCGATCACTCGGCCGACGCTTCGGCTTCGGCCTCGGCGGGCTGCTCGGCGTCCTCGGCGGGGGCGTCGTCGCGGGTCGGGGCGCCCAGCGAGACGCTGCCGCCCGCGCCGGAGCGGTCACGCTCGGCGGCGCGCTCGGCGCGCAGCTTGGCCTCGACGGCGAGCTCGTCCCGCCCGTTGCGGGCGGCGATCTCCTCGTCGGTCAGGTGGTCGGCCTTGGTCACCAGCACCCGCAGCAGGTGCTCGCTGAGGTTGCAGTCGCGCTCGAAGCCCTGCAGCGAGCTCGTCGGGCAGCGGAAGTAGCCCAGCAGGTACACGCCCCGCTTCTGCTTGTCGATCTCGTAGGCCAGCCGACGCTCGTCCCACTTGGCCAGCGCCAGCGACTCGGCGCCGGCCCGCTCGTAGAGCGAGTCGATGTGCTCGATCACGGTCGCCAGATCAGCGGCCTCGGCCTGGCTGATCAGATACATCACCTCGTACGTCCCCACCCGGGTCTTCTGCTCCGACATGCTCTTCTGCCTTTCCCGCGACCTCTGCCGCGATTCGTTCTGGTTCATGCGTCCGACGGCGGCTGCGGCGCCGGCTTCCAGGCGTCAAAGCCTTCGCCGCCCGGCTCGTCAGGCCCGTCTTTCTGGTTGTGCTGATTCATCGCGGCGTCGATGCCCTCGGCCGCGAACGTCTCAACGGCATCGGCCGCCCTGGTGATCGCCGACGCGAGCGCCGGCTGCTCCTCGTCCCGGAAGCGTCCGAGCACGAAGTCGTGGAGCACGATGATCGCTGGTCTCGGCCCGACGCCGACGCGCAGCCGCGGGTACTGCTGGCCGCCCAGCTTCTGCTGGATGTCCTTCAGCCCGTTGTGCCCGTTGGCGCCGCCCTCGGGGCGGAGCCGGATGGTCCCGGTGTTGAGCGAGGCCTCGTCGACGATCACGAGGATGTCCTCGGCGGGAACGAGCTTGTAGAACCGGACGGCCTCGGCGATCGCCGAGCCCGACCGGTTCATGTAGGTGGTGGGCTTCATCAGCACGCACCGTGTGCCCTTGATGGAGGCTTCGAGGATCATCGCGTGGAACTTGCTCTTGGGGGTCTGCCCGACGCCGTGGCGCTCGGCGAGCCGGTCCACGACCATGAACCCGGCGTTGTGCCGGGTCTTGGCGTACTCGGGGCCGGGGTTGCCGAGGCCGACGATCAGCTTCACTCAGTCGTCCCCTTCGTCCTTGCCGCCGATGACCTCGGGCGAGGCGGCGCCGCCGATCTCGGTCTCCTCGGCGGTGGGCGCGGCCTTCATCGCGCCGGCGATGGTCGCCAGGACGGCGTCGGGGTCGCTGGCGAGCTTGACGTTCTCCGGCAGCTCGATCTGGCCCGCCGAGATCGAATCGCCCGCCCCGAGGTCGGCCACGCTGACCTCGATCACATCGGGCAGGTCGCGCAGCCTGCACTCGACGGTGATCTCGTCGGTCGGGTGGACGAGCGCGGTGCCGGCCTCCTTCAGGCCCCGTGCCTCGCCGACCAGCTTGATGCGGACGTGGGCGTGGGTGACCTCGTCGAGCGAGACGCGGGCGAGGTCGGCGTGGATGATCTCGTCGCCGAGGTAGTTGAACTGGACCTCGCGGAGCAGCACGATGTCGGTGCTGCCGTCGAGGTCGAGCTTGAAGACCCGGTCCCCGTCGTGGATGGCCTTGAGGGTGGCCTTGGCGTCGACCGAGACGTGCGCGGGCTCCTGGCCGTGGCCGTAGACCACCGCCGGCAGCCGGCCGCCGTCGCGGAGCCGACGCGAGTACCGCGAGCCCATCCGCTCGCGGCGATCCGCCTTCAGTACTGGTGCGTTCTCATGCATGGCTGATTCCTCTTTCTGTGATTCGTTCTGGCAACTCGGTGTGCTATCGCTTGAAGCCGGCGGTCTGGCGGAACAGGGCGCTGACCGATTCGTTGTGGTGCACGCGGTGGATCGCGTCTCCCAGCAGCGGTCCGACGCAGAGCTCGACGAACCGGTCGCCCAGCGCCGCCCGCGCCTTGTCCTGCGGGATGGTGTTGGTAACGACCACCCGGCTGATGCCCGCGTCCTTGATGCGGCTGTACGCCGGGCCCACGAAGAGCCCGTGCGTCGCCCCGACGATGATGTCCTTGGCCCCGTGCTCCTTCACGAGCTTGGCGGCCTCGCAGATCGTGCCCGCGGTCGAGATCATGTCGTCGACCATCAGCACGGTCTTGCCCTCGACATCGCCGATGATGTGGCCCGTCGTCACCTCCGAGCCCGAGAGCCGGCGCTTGTTGATGATCGCCAGATCCCCGCCCAGCAGGTTGGCGAATCCCTCGGCGACCTTCACATTGCCGACATCGGGCGAGACGAGGCACAGGTCGCCCAGCTCGTCGCGCATCTGCGTGAAGTAGTCGTGGAACACGGGGGTCGCCGAGAGATGGTCCACGGGCAGATCGAAGAAGCCCTGGAGCTGGGCGGCGTGCAGGTCGAGCGCGATCACCCGGTCCGCCTTGCCCGCCGTGATGAGGTTGGCCACGAGCTTGGCCGTGATCGGCACGCGGCCCTCGCTCTTGCGGTCCTGCCGGCCGTAGCCGAAGTAGGGCAGCACGACCGTCACCGTCTT
The DNA here is from genome assembly GCA_036751825.1 of Phycisphaerales bacterium. Classification (GTDB taxonomy): domain Bacteria; phylum Planctomycetota; class Phycisphaerae; order Phycisphaerales; family UBA1924; genus JANQQZ01. Next base: position 23,705 of record DAIOTV010000028.1, on the reverse strand, counting down.
CGCGCTCGCGCGACGAAGGCAGTCCAGGAAGATCAGCAGCTCCATCAGGTTGTCGTTCACCGGCGAGCAGGTCGAGATCACGATGAAGCAGTCGCGGCCCCGGACGTCTTCCTCGACCTTGACCAGAAGCTCGCCGTCGGGAAAGACGTGCGTCTTGGCGTCGCCCAGGTGCAGGTCGAGGTGGCCGCACAGCCGCTGCGCGAGCTCGCGGTGGTTCCGGCCGGCGAAGATCTTCAGTTGGTCCGCGTCGTAGCTCGCCATGGCTCAGTTCACCCCCGCCCGTTTCCGAAAGACGCGATCCCGGAAGACCCGGTCCACCTCGGCCAGCTGCTCGACCGTGTTGATGCTCAGCACATCCTCGGCGGGCACGGCCTCGATGACCTCGACCGCGTCGCCCCGCCCGAGCAAGAGCTCGGGGATGTCCGTCACATACTCCTCGCCCGTCGCCGCGTTCGGCGTGATCTGCGCGAGCCCCCACCGCAGCGCGCCAAGCTCGAAGCAGTAGTAGCTCGGGTTCACCTCGCGGATCGCGAGTTCGGCGTCCGTGGCGTTTTTCTGCTCGACGATCCGCAGGAACCGGCCGGCGTCGTTGCGCTTGATCCGGCCGTAGCCCGTGGGGTCGTCGAGCACCGCGGTGGCGAGGGTGGCGGCCGCGTTTGATGCGCCGTGCGTCTTCAGGATCGTCGCGAGCGTCTCGGGGCGGATCAGCGGGCCGTCGCCGCAAAGCACGAACACCGGGGTTTCGCCCGTGACGCTCTCGAAGGCGGGCAGGGCGCAGCGGACGGCGTGGCCCGTGCCGTGCTGCTCGAGCTGCTCGGTAAACGCGACCCGATCGCCGTATTCGCCGAGCGCCTCACGCACAAGCTCCTGCTTGTAGCCGACGACGGCGACCACGCGCTCGCAGCCGGCCTCGAGGCACGCGTCGACCACCGCGCACACCATGGGCCGACCGCCCACGGGGTGGCAGACCTTGGGCAGGTCGGAGTTCATCCGCGTGCCCTTGCCGGCGGCCAGGATGATCGCGCTCGGTGCCGTCACGGTCACGGGTCTCCTGCGGCAGGGCACGAACGAACAGGACGGCAAGCTTCCCGGCCAGGACTCGAACCTGGAAAGTCTGGACCAAAACCAGAAGTGTTGCCAATTACACCACCGGGAAAGCGGTGATCTCGTCGCGTGTCCGCCGGCCAGCGTCTCCTGCGATCGGCCGGAGCCGATCTTGCCCATCGATCCACCAACGCGGACCGACGGGCCGTGCACACGCGTGCACGACGCCGGCCGCGGACTGAGCTGACCCCCGCCGTGCTGCTCAGCACGCGGTGCCAGCCTGAGCATGGACCCCCGCCTTCCGCGACCGCCAACGGCTCAGACGAGCGTCGGCAACCCGGCCGGGACCCATGGACGCGCCTTTGCATGATGCTCCGTCGCGCCCGGCTCTCGTAGGTCTGATATTAGCCCGCCGGCTCCGCGTCGTCCGCGTCGGCGGCGTCCTTGAGCACCGATTCGCTGATCACGTCGTAGCAGGTCGCGAGCAGGCCCACCAGGGGGAAGCTGCTGCCCTCGAAC
>DAIOTV010000028.1:18829-22132 GCA_036751825.1 Phycisphaerales bacterium | reverse complement strand
GCTCGGCCCGAGCCGCCGCAGCAGGGGGTGGCTCACCTGGGGCCTTTCGGGGGTCAGGTGCAGGTGCTCGAGCGTGCCGCGGATGTCCCAGAACTGCTCGAGCCCGTCCTCGAGCGGCGGGATGGCCAGGGCCTCGACCGCCCCGACGTGCGGGGCGTACACCGGCGCCGATCCGTCGGGGGCGGCGGGCAGGAGCCGGCTCTGGCGGAGGCGTTCGAGCAGCTCGTCCTTGTCGAGCCCCCGCAGCGTGAAGACGAGCCAGGGGTTCTCGGCCAGGCGGTCCGCCGTCAGCAGCCCCGCGCAGGTCGCGTGCTTGCACCACGCGGCGGGCGCCTGCTTGGCCTCGTCGCAGGTGCAGCTGGGCCTGAGCTCGGGCGTCTCAAGCGGATAGAGGTGCACACCCAGCGGGGCGAACAGCTCCTCGATGTTGGTCGGCAGCTCGCCCGCCAGCAGCTTGGCGGCGTACTTCGCCTGGTCGGACATCGTCGCCAGGATCGTGTCCCACATCTCCGGGCTGAAGGGCTCGAGCCTGATCTCGACGCGATAGGCCTTCGGCGCTCGCCCCTGCACGGAGGCGATGATCGATCCCGGCTCGAACCCGATCGAGCGTGTCTGGCCCAGCGAGGCGTATTCCAGCGCCTCGGCCTGGATCGCGGGCTGGACGCCCGATTCGATGAGCCGCAGCCACCGCTGGCCGGCCCAGCTCTCGCTGGCGCGTTCGGTCGAGGGCATGCGGTGCCCGCCCCGGACGCGGCGGGGGTTCTTGGTGCGTTCCGTCGGGCGCGACGCGTAGCCGCCGACCTGCCGGCGCTCGACGCCGGGAGGCGGTTTGGGCGTGGAGCTCGGCCGAGGGGTCGGCGGGGGCGGGGGCTTGTTCGAGGGGCGCTTGGCCATGGGCTACTCCTCCCCCACCGCGTCGTCGCGGAGCGTGAGGAGTTCCTTGAGCGCGTCGGTGTCCAGCTCGGTCAGCCACTGCTCGCCCGAGCCCACGATCTGCTCGGCGAGCTCGGTCTTGGCCTCGAGCATCTCGTCGATGCGTTCTTCGAGCGTTCCTCGGCAGACGAACTTGTGCACCTGCACGGTCCGCGTCTGGCCGATGCGGTAGGCGCGGTCGGTCGCCTGGTTCTCGACGGCCGGGTTCCACCATCGGTCGAAGTGGAAGACATGGTTCGCCGCGGTCAGGTTCAGGCCCACGCCGCCGGCGCGGAGGCTGACGAGCATGATGGGCGACGAGCCGTCGGCGCGCTGGAAGTCTTCGACGAGCTTCTGGCGCTGGGTGCGGGGCGTGCCGCCGTGAAGGAAGAGCACATCCTTGTCGAACGCGTGCCGGAGCATGACCGCGAGCATGTGGCCCATCACCCGGAACTGCGTGAAGATCAGGGCCTGGTCGCCGGCGGCGAGGATCTCGTCGAGCATCTCGACGATCCGCGTCGCCTTGCCCGACCGCGCCGCCGACGGAGCGATGTTCGACGACTTGTCGAATTCCTTGAGCGCCTGCGCCGGGTGGTTGCAGATCTGCTTGAGCTGCACAAGCGCCGACAGCACGATGCCGCGACGCTTCATGCCCTCGGCCTCTTCCACCTGCGACAACATCCGCTTGACCGTGCTCTCGTACAGCTCGGCCTGCTCGGTCGTCAGGTGCGTGTACTCGCGGCTCTCGACCTTGGGCGGCAGATCGCCCACGACCTTCGGGTCCGTCTTGAGCCGGCGCAGCACGAACGGGCGGACCAGCGCGCGGAGCTGGCGACCCCGGTTCTCGTCGCGGTACCGCTCGATCGGCACGGCGAACTTCTTGCGGAATGTCGCCGCGGGGCCCAGATACCCCGGGTTCAGGAAGTCCATGATCGACCACAGCTCGCTGAGCCGGTTCTCGACGGGCGTGCCGGTCAGCGCGACGCGCTTCTCGGCGGGGATGTTCCGCACGGCCTGCGCCTGCTTCGCCGCGGGGTTCTTGATGAACTGGGCCTCGTCCAGCACCAGCCGGCCCCAGCGCACCGCGCCCAGCAGGTCCTGGTCGCGGTTGGCGAGCGCGTAGGTCGTGACGATCATGTCGTGCTCGGCGCACATCTTGATGAACGCGTCGCCCTGGTGGCGCTCGGGGCCGTGGTGGATGTGCACCTTGAGCTGCGGCGCGAACCGGTGGGCCTCGTGCACCCAGTTGCCGACGACCGAGGTCGGCACGACGAGCAGCGTCGGCGCGGGCGTGGTGCCCTCGGGCGCGTGCTCGCGCTCGTGCACGATGGCGGCGAGCAGCTGGATCGTCTTGCCCAGGCCCATGTCGTCGGCGAGGCAGGCGCCGAAGCCGAAGCGCTCGAGAAACGCGAGCCAGCTGAACCCGCGGAGCTGGTAGGGCCGGAGCGTGCCCGTGAACCCGTCGGGCTGCTCGAGCACGGGCAGCGACTCGCCGGTGGAGCCCCCGAAGACCTCGCTGAGCCAGCCGCTGGTTTCCAGCCCGATGACGTTCAGCCCGTGGGTGCGGGCGTCGGCGCCGAAGGCCATGCGGATCGCCTCGCCGACCGCCATCGAGCCGCCCGGGTTCTCACGGATGAACTTCACCGCGGCCTCGACGTCCTCGGGCCGGATCTCGACCCACTTGCCGTTGATCAAGACCAGCGGGCTCTTGCGCTCGGCGAGCTGCTCGAACTCCTTGAGCGTGAGCGTGGTGTCGCCGACGGCGATCTGCCACTGGTAGCCAACCAGGGCCTCGAGCCCGAGCTGGGCGGCGCCGGCGGAGGATGACACGCCCGTGTCCTCGCCCAGGTCGCTCGGTTCGCTCTCGAGCAGCAGCCTCGCGCCAAGCCGCGAGCCGGTGGAGCCGAACCAGGGCGGCTCTGTGACGCCGAACCCCTGCTCACGCAGGATCGGGCGGACCTCGCGCAGGAAGGCGTAGGCCTCTTTCGTCGTCAGCTGCACATCGACCGGCTCGGACTCGTCGAGCGCCCGCTCGAGCGGCTTGTAGAGCCGGCTCGCCCGGCCCAATTCGCCCAGCAGCAGCTCCTGCGGGTTGTCGAGGCGTCGGCCCTCGAGCGTCAGCGTGTCGCTGGCCAGCAGCCAGATGTCGGCGGCGTCGACCATGACATCCTCGGCGCCGAGCGGCTGCAGGTGGAAGCTGAGCGACCACATCGCGTCCGCCGGCTCGATAATCTGGGGCCGCTCGGTGCCGTCGGCGTCGAACTGCGGCTCGGGCTCGAGCACGATCGGCTCGTTCTCGTTGAACGAAGTGTTCAGTACCACCGCGACGCCCGAAAGCTCCGCGAACTTCGCGATCAGGTCGTAGTAGCGCGGGTTGTTGCGCCGCTCGAT
>DAIOTV010000028.1:0-18819 GCA_036751825.1 Phycisphaerales bacterium | reverse complement strand
GTTGAGCCGCAGGCAGAGCCGCCACTCGGTGCTCGCGCCGCGCTCTTCGAGCCGGCCCGTCCACGACCGCACGCCCTTGACGAGTTCCCGGCGTTCGGGCGTGTCGACCCGGTCCGCCTCTCCGAGCAGCCCGGCGAGCCAAGCCACATTGACGTCGCGCGCGTCCCGGCCCTCGATCACCTCGGTCATGTCGTCGGCGATCAGCGCCGCCCGTGCCTGGGCGTCCACGAGCCGGCCGACCATGTCGTCGAGAATGGCCGCCGGATCGTGCTCAAAGACATCGACGCCGGCGCGGACCGAGCTCGGCATCGCCGCGATCAGGGCGGCGGCGTCCTCGGCGGTCGCCTCGTCGGCCAGCCACGCCTGCCACGCCCCGCGCAGCTCGCCCGTGGCCATCTGCCGAAGCCCGGGCACGAACCGCTGCTGCGCGATCAGCCGACGCGCGAACCTTGCGACCAGGGCGAGATACCGGATGCCCGGGTCGATCGACGCGTGCTCAGGCCGGGAGTCGCAGAGCCACTCCAGCACCGTCGCCGCATCGCCGGCGCGGGGCGCCATGGCCTCGACCTCGACGCGGACCAGCCCGTCCGGGGTGTAATCGGCAAGGGCCAGACCGCCGGCGTGGGCGAGCTTGGCGCTGGGCAGCACGGCGGGGCCCGCCGCGGGCAGCCGCAGCGACAGCACCCCGGAGGCGAACTCCACGCCGGTGCCCGCGAGCACCTCGGCGAGGGCCGCGGCGCTCACCGCGTACGGATGTTTCTCGGGCGACGCGGGCAGCGGCCCGTCGCCGCCGGCCGGCGGAAGGGCCGCCGAGGCGTCCTCGCCCCAGATCTGAAGGCGGCCGAGCGCCCACACCGCGTGAAGTAGGATCATCCGTGTGTTTTTCCCGCAGCTCCATGCCACCGGTGCAACCGCGACGACCGCAGCGCGAGCGCGATCGTAGGCGAGATCAAACGAAATCGGTCGATTGCGGGAAGATTGGAATAGGGGCGCGGGGACTCGAACCCCGGACCAGCGGATTAAAAGTCCGATGCTCTACCGACTGAGCTACACCCCTGCGGGTCGACACGTTGCGTGCCAAAAGGGACACCAGCGGTCATGCTAGCCCCTTCGGCTCCGCCGACGCAGCCTGACCAGATCAAGCAGCACCCCCGCGTGCCGCTCGCTGGCGCCGCGGTTGGCCTCGACGCACGCCCGGCCCCGCTCGGCGATCCGCTCGCGCTCGGCCTGGTCGCGGACGAGCCGCGTGAGATCGGCGGCGAGACGCTCGCGGTCGGTGCGCACGATGCCGCCCGCGTCGTCGAACGCGTCGACGATCGCGCGGAAGTCGTCCACCCGGGGCCCGATCACCGTGGGCCGACCGAGCGCGATCGGCTCGATGGGATCCGACCCGAACAGATCGCCGAAGCTGCGGCCCACGACGACGACGTCCGCGAGCTCGTAGGCCGCCCGCAGCTCGCCGATGGTGTCGAGCAGAAAGCGCGTTGCGCCCTCGGGCCGATCGTCGGGGCGTGACCGGCGGACGCAGGGCTCGAGATCGAGCGCGGCCCCGTCGAACCGCTCGGGCTTGCGGGGTGCGCACAGCAGCTGCACGCCGGGCGGGCAGGCGTCGCGCAGCAGCTTCTCCTCGCCGGGGCCTGTGCTGCCCGCGACGATCAGCGGTTTCATCAGGTCGATGTCCATCGCGAGCGCGAGCTCGTCGGCCGCCGCGCCGACCGGATCGAGGTTCGCCGCGTCCCACTTCATGGAGCCGGTCACCTCGACCCGGCGGACGCCCATCGCGCGGAAGCGATTGGCGTACCCGTCGTCCTGCACGCACGCGCACGCGAGCGAGGCGAACATGCCGCCGACGAGGTGACGGAGCCGGCGGTAGCCGCTGAAGGATCGCTCGCTGAGTCGGCCGTTGATCACGGCGGTGGGCACGCCCCTGCGCGCGCAAGCGGCGAGGAAGTTGGGCCACAGCTCGAGCTCGACCATGCCGACCACATCGGGGCGGACCCGCCGGAGGAACCGGTCGACACTCCACGAGAAGTCGAGCGGGAAGCGGAGCACCGTGGCGACATCGCCGAAGAGCTCGCGCGCCCGCGCGATGCCGGTGTCGGTGGTGGCGGTGACGATTACATCGGCGTGGTCGGTCAGCCGCGGCACGAGCGTGCGGAGCGCGTTGGTCTCGCCCACGCTGACGGCGTGCAGCATGATCCGGGGCCGGCCGGTGCCGGGCCCGGCGTCGCGCACGAAGCCGAGCCGTTCGTCCCAGCCGCCCCGCTGCTTGCGCAGCAGCATCGGCGACGCCGCCGCGGCGGCGAGCGCGTACCCCGCGTCGAGCGGGTTCACAGTGCTGTCCTCGGCACGGGGCGCATGGAATGGGCGGGCGGGGACTCGAACCCCGGACCTGCCGCGTGTAAGGCGGACGCTCTAGCCAACTGAGCTACCCGCCCCGGCAGGCGAGCATACGCGTCCGCCGGCCCGCTCAGCGGGTCTGCCCCGATCCCTCGACCACGTATCGCTGCGTCGTCAGTTCTTCCAGACCCATGGGCCCATAGGCGTGCAGGCGGCTGGTCGAGATGCCGATCTCGGCGCCGAGCCCGAGCTGGAACCCGTCGTTGAACCGGGTCGAGGCGTTCACCAGAACGCACGAGCTCGTCACCCGTCGGACGAACTCCCGCTGCGCGGCGCCGTCCTCGGCGACGATCGCCTCGGTGTGGTCCGAACCGAACCGCGTGATGTGCTCGATCGCGTCATCCAGCGAGTCGACGACCTTCGCCGCGAGCACCAGATCGAGGAACTCCCGGCCGAAGTCGTCCGGCGAGGCGGGCACGACCGACGCCGAACCCGCGGCCAGCCCGGCGAAACGGGGCTCGGCGCGGATCTCGAAGCCGTCCCGCTCGGCCCGCGCCGCGAGCCTCGGCACGAACGCTTCCGCCACCGACTCGTGCACCAGCACGCACTCGGTCGCGTTGCAGGTCGCCGGGGCGCTCGTCTTGCCGGTCGCCACGATCTCGATCGCCTTGCCCAAGTCCGCCGATGCGTCGATGTACACGTGGCACACGCCCTGGAAGTGTTGGATGGTCGGCACGCGGGCGTGCTCGTGCACGAACCGGATGAGCGTCTCGCCGCCGCGCGGGATCACCAGGTCGATCGATTCGGTGAGCGTCAGCATCTGCTTCAGCTCGTCGCGGTCCGAGGTCGTGACCAGCTCGATCGCCGAGGCCGGGCAGTGGTGCTGCTCGAGCGCGCGCTGGGCGAGCCGCCAGAGCTCGGCGTTGGAGTGCGCCGCCTCGCGGCCGCCCTTGAGCAGGCAGGCGTTGCCGGCCTTGAAGCACAGCGCGAACGCGTCGATCGTCACGCCGGGCCGGGCCTCGTAGATCATCGCGACCACGCCCAGCGGCGTGCGGACCTTCCTGACCCGCAGCCCGCTGGGGACGGTGTCGTCGCGCGTGGGCCGTCCGATCGGATCGGGCATGGCGGCGATCTGCTCGAGCCCCTGGGCGAGCTGCGCGAGCGAGGCCTCGGTCAGCTCGAGCCGACGCAGCTTGGCATCGCCGATGTCCGCGTCTCGAGCGGAGGCCATGTCGCGCGCGTTCGCCTCGAGGATCGACGCGGACTGATCTCGGATCGATGCCGCCAGCGTGCGGAGCACGGCGTCCTTGGTCGCGCTCTCGAGGAACGCGAGCGTGCGGGACGCCTGCTTGCACCGGGCGGCGGCGTGGGCGACCTCACTCATGGCGACCCCCTGCCGTGCCAAAGACGTGCATGTCCTCGCGGTGGATGAGCTCCTCGGCGTACACGAAGCCGAGGGTGGCTTCGATCTCGTGGGACTTCTTTCCGGCGATGGCCGCGGCGTCGGCTCTGGCGTAGGACGCGAGGCCTCTGGCGAGCTCGCGTCCCGACGCGTCGGTCACGGACACGAGCTCGCCGACGCGGAAGTCGCCCTCAACGCGGGTGACGCCGGCCGGCAGCAGGCTCGCGCCCCGGGCGAGGGCCCTGGCGGCGCCGTCGTCGATGTGAACCGTGCCCCTCGGCCTCGCGGCGGCGGCGAGCCATCGCTTCCTTGCGCGCGCACCGCCGGCCGCGGCCACGCGCGTGCCGATGCGTTCGCCCGCCAGCACCGCCGACACCACGCCCCGTCGCAGCCCCGGCGCGATCACGGCCTCCGCCCCCGAGGCGGAGGCGATCGCCGCCGCATCGAGCTTGGTCGCCATGCCGCCGACGCCCGTGGACGACCGATCGCTGCGAACGAGCGCCCGCGCCGCGTCGGGCTCGTGCAGCTCGGCCACGACGCGGCCCTCGGCGTCGAGCAGCCCATCGACGACCGAGAGCAGCAGCAAAAGATCGGCATCGAGCAGGCTGGCGACGAGGGCGCTCAGGCGGTCGTTGTCGCCGAAGCGGATCTCGTCGGACGCGACCGAGTCGTTCTCGTTGACGATGGGGACGAGGCCGGCGTCGAGCAGGGTCTCGAGCGTTCGCCGCGCGTTAAGGAACCGCTCGCGGTGATCGAGGTCGTCGGCGGTCAGCAGCACCTGCGCGACGCCGATGCCGAAGGGCTCAAACGCCTGCGCCCACGCCCCGACGAGCCTGGGCTGCCCCACCGCCGCGGCGGCCTGCTTCTGGACGATCGCCTTGGGCATGGCCTTGAGCCCGAGCTTCGTGAGCCCGGCCGCCACGGCGCCCGAAGAGACGACGACGACGCGGCCGCCTCCCCGGACGGCCTCGGCGAGGTCGATCGCGAGCAGGGTGAGCCGTTCGCGGTCGACCGCGCCGCCCGGCGCCACCACGCCGCTGCCGACTTTGACCACGATCACGCGACGGTCCGCCATGCGAGCCAACTGTAGTGCCGGTGCCCGGCCCGCTACGCCTGAGCCTGCCCGAGCCGGATGGCGTTAAAGATCAGCCCGGCGTGCGAGTACGCCTGCGGGTGGTTGCCCAGGCTCCGTCCGGTCTTGGGGTCGTACTCCTCTGGCAGCAGCCCGGTGGGGCCGGCGAGGGTGACGTACTTGTTGAACAGATCCCACGCGTCGCCCAGCCGCCCCATCGCCGCGTAGGCGTCGATGAGCCAGGTGGTGCAGAAGTGGAAGCCGCCCTCGCCGCCCGGCAGGCCGTCGTCGTACTTGTAGCGGTAGACGGTCTGACCCTCGAGCAGCTCGCGTTCGACGGCGGCGACGGTGCCGGCGAACCGCTCGTCGCTCGGTTCGATCAGCCCGGTCGTTCCGATCAGCAGGGCCGCGGCATCGACCTCGGTGGAGCCGTACCACGCGCCGAAACCCTTGAGCTCTTCGCTGTAGCCGCGGGTGAGCACATCCTCGCGGATGGTGTCGCGGAGCTTGACCCAGTCGTCGCGCGACCGGCCGAGGTAGCGTTCGCTGACCTTGACGGCGCGGTCCACGGTCACCCAGCACATGACCTTGGAGTGCAGCCAGTGCCGGCGTTCGTCGCGGACCTCCCAGATGCCGTGGTCCGGCTCTTCCCAGCGGTGCTCGACCGCGGTGGCCATCTGCTCGACGAGCCGCCAGTGCTCGAAGGTGACCGCGGCCCCGCGTTCGAGCAGCCGCCAGACGAGCTCGACCACAGGCCCGAACACGTCGAGCTGGAGCTGATTCGCCGCGCCGTTGCCGACGCGCACGGGTCGCGAGCCCATGTAGCCCGACAGCTCGGCGAGCTCGGCCTCGGGCCCCAGCTCGGCGCCCGACACGGTATACAGCGGGGCGAGCCGCTCGGGCGCGCTGATGCGGTCGAGCACGCCGAGCGTCCAATCGAGCAGGCCGATGGCCTCGGCGCTCGAGCCGAGCCGCACGAGCGCGTCGCAGCTGATGGCGGCGTCGCGGAGCCAGCAGTAGCGGTAGTCCCAGTTGCGGACGCCGCCGGGGTCTTCGGGCAGGCTGGTCGTGGCGGCGGCGAGCACGCCGCCGGTGGGGCCGTGCACCAGCCCCCGCAGGGCGAGGGCGCTTCGGCGGACCAGCTCGGGCATGACCTCGGGCACATCGAGCGAGGAAAGCCACTTGGACCAGAAGCGGTCGGTTTCCTTTCGCCGCGTGGGCTCGGGCAGGCGCGCCGCGCTGAGGTCGCCGGTGCCGTACCGCAGCTCGAGCACGATCGATCGGCCGATGGCCTCGATCTCGCCGACCGCCGTGTCGTGCTGTCCGTCGCGGGTGATCGCCCACTGCACGCCGGGCGATCGGAGGACGACAGGGTCGGGCAGGCCTTCAACAACGAGCCCGTCGGGCTTTGGGATCAGCCGCGTGGGCACCCGGCCGAAGTCGAGCCGGGGGGCGAACTCGATGCGGACGCGTCCCGCGCCGCCGATCACGCGCACGAGGTCGGTCCGGCCGGCGCGCTGCGTGGGCCGCGAGCCCGAGCAGTCGAGGTAGTCGGTGACGGTCAGCGCGCCCCACCGGGTCTCAATGATGTTGGTCTCGCGGAGATACCGCTGGCCCGCCTCGGCGTGGTTCTCGGCGGGGCGGATGTCGAAGTAGCCGGCCGTCGGCCCGCCGATCAGCTCGCCAAAGAGCGCCGGGGAATCGGCGCGAGGTGCGCACATCCAGACGACCCGGCTCGAGGCGGTTTCGAGCGCGACGGTGCGCTGGTCGCTGAGCATGGCGAGCTCTTCGATGGGCGTCGCGTCAGAGCCGGCCGCCCAGCGTTGGCGGAGCTCGGTGAGCCGGGCGAGCAGGTGCGCGACATCGTGGGTGTTGCCCACGCGGAACGAGGCGGCGGTGGCGCCGGGGCCGACCTTCACGCCCACATCGGGGCCGTGCAGCTTGGCGAAGGCGTCCTCGTCGGTGACATCGTCGCCGAGGAAGAGCGCCGTGCCGCAGCTCAGGCGCTTGCGGAGGGTTTCGAGGGCGTCGCCCTTGTTGGTGCTGACCACGCCGAGCTCAAGGACCATCTTGCCGCGCTTGACGTGGACGCCCTCCCAGCTCGCGGGCCCTTCTTCGACGCGGCGGACCGCCGGGCCGGCGTCGTCCGGGTTCGCGTTGCGGTAGTGAAAGGCGACGCTCGCGGGCTTGGTTTCGATCTGGAAGCCCCGGCCGTTGCCCGCGATCGATTCGAGCTCGGCCTGCACGCGCTTGCGGAGCTCGACCGCCTCGGGCGGCAAGGCGTCGGCGAAGCCGACATCGAACTCCGACCCGTGCGAGCCGACGAGGTGCACCCCGTCGGGCTCGCCGAGCAGCACCGCCAGATCGGCGAGCGATCGGCCCGAGATGACGGCGACGTGCGTGCCCGGCAGTCGGGCCAGCGCGCGGAGGGCCACGACCGATTCCCGGTCGGGCACCGCCTCCGCCGGGTTGTCGACGATCGGCGAGAGCGTGCCGTCGTAGTCCGACGCGACGAGCAGCGTCGGGGCCGTGGCGATGCGTTCGAGCGAGTCCGAGAGATCCATCACGACGCCAGCGCCTCCAGAAACGAATCGGCCCAAGTGAACACGGTGTTCTTTCGTACGGCGAGCTGCAGCTGCACCATCCGACGCTGCCGCTCGCGGTCGTCGAGCGTGAGCGCCATCTGCATCGTCGCGGCGAGCCCGTCGATGTCGTGCGGGTTGACGAGCAGCGCGCCGTGCCGGAGCTCGTGGGCGGCGCCCGCGAACTCGCTCAGCACCAGCGTGCCGTCGTCGCCGTCGTTCGCCGCCACATATTCCTTCGCGACCAGGTTCATCCCGTCGCGCAAGGGGGTGACGACCATCACGTCCGCCATGCGGTAGTAGGCGGCGAGCTCGCGGAAGGGCAGGCTGCGGTACAGGTAGTGCACCGCGGTCCGCCCGGGCTTGCCGAACTGCCCGTTGATCCGCCCGCTCAGCCGCTCGACAGACGCCCGGAGCTCGGCGTAATCGTCCACGCTCTCGCGGCTCGGCACCGCGATCTGCACCATCACGCAGTCGTCGACCGACAGATCCCCCCGCGTCAGCAGCTCCTCGAACGCGCGCAGGCGGATGTCGATCCCCTTGGTGTAGTCAAGGCGGTCGACGCCCAGCAGCACCCGCCGGGGCCCGGAACGGCTCGAGGCCAGATCGTCCTTCAGCTGCGCCGCCATGGCCCGCACCTCGTCGGAGGTCCCGATCGATTCCATGTCCGCCACATCGATCGAGATCGGGAAGCTCTGCACACGCACCGTTCGGCCCTGGAACTCCATCGCCCGCTCGGGCCCTTTGGCCTCGGTGTAGAGCTTGGCCGCCGACGCGAAGTTCCGCGCCGACGAGGGCGTCTGAAAGCCCAGCACATCGGCGCCGAGCATCTTGGTGAGGATCTCGCGGCGCCAGGGAAGCTGCGCGAACAGCTCTTCGGGCGGGAACGGGATGTGCAGGAAGAAGCCGATCTTCAGATCGGGCCGAAGCTCGCGGAGCATGCCCGGCACGAGCTGCAACTGGTAATCGTGCACCCAGACCCTGTCGCCGGGCGAGGCCTCTTCCGCGACGGCATCGGCGAAGACGCGGTTGACATCGACATAGGGCCACCACCACCGGCGGTGGAACTGCGGGGTGCGGACCGAGTCGTGGTAGAGCGGCCAGAGCGTGGAGTTGCTGAACCCGCCGTAGAACTTCTCGATCTGTTCGGCCGAGATCGGCACCGGGCGGATCTGCATGTTCTCGTGCTTGAACGGGGGCGGCGCCTTGCCGGGCTGCCCCGACCAGCCGACCCACGAGCCGCCCGTGTCGTTCAGAATCGGCCGCATCGCTGTCACGAGGCCGCCGGGCGAGGTCTCCCAGACGTGCTTGCCCTTGCGCTTCACCCGTTTGACGGGCAACCGGTTGGCCACGATGACGAGTCGGCTGTTGCTGGGCATGCTTTCTCTTTCATCGGGTCGGCGAAGCAACGCGGGGGCCGATGCAGCATAGAGAACGCGGCCCGGCGGTGCCATGCCGCCGCGCCGACGGGGGCGTTAATCGCCCATCACGCGGCTGAATCGGAACATGAACGCGCCGGCGGCGAAGCCGATGAGCCCGATGCCCAGCAGCACGGCGCACGGCAGCAGCATCTCGCCCGGCCCGAAGCCGCGCCAGATCGCGCCGTCGAGCGCCTCGATCACCCAGCGGAACGGGCTCACGCCCGCCGCCGACCTCATCCAGCCCGGCATAAACACCACCGGGACCGCCGCGCCGCCGATCAACGCCAGAACCAGCAGCATGGCCCGGCCGAACCCCTCGACCGCGGCCACCGTCTTGCCGAAGCTCGCGACGAGCATCATCACGCCGACGAACGCTGCGCACGCGCACACGCTCGCCGCCGCGAGCAGGGCGTACGAATCGGCGCGCACGCCGAACACCGGCAGGTGCGCCACGCCCACCAGGACCAGCAGCATGACCAGCGAGATGACGAAGCACGAGATGGCCTTGCCGGCGAGGATCTGCCAGCGCGCGATCGGCGCGAGGCTGAGCCGAACCAGCGTGCCGCGTGACCGCTCGCCAACGAGCGACAGGCTCGAGCCGAGCGCGCACGCCATGAGCCCCCACGCCGCGCCCTGCGGGAAGGTCAGCGCGTACGCGGTCACCGGCACCGTGCGCTCGCCGGTGGTCAGCTCACCGATCGCCAGGTCGATCGGGCCATCGGCCGCCCCGATCGCAAGCCCGCCCCCCTGTTCGAGCAGCCCCTCGATGCCCGAGAGCATGGTGTCGATCGGAGCGCGCGCCCCGGCCGGCGCACCGTCGGCCAGCGATTGCCTCGCCTCGGCGATCACGGCCTTCGCCCGCTCGGGGTCGCGCAGCGAGTCGCCGATGTGCTCGAAGATCAGCCCGCCCAGCGTTCCGCGCACGATCGCGGCCTCGGCTCTCCGGCTCGGGTCGATCACGCCCTCGACCCGGACCCGCTCGCCGCGCACGAGCGTCGTCGCCGGGTCACCGAAGCCCACGGGCAGCACGAGCAGGGCCGCGAGATTCCCTCGGCGAACCATGTCCCGGCCCGTCTCGGCGTTGTCGACGAGCGTGACATCGAGCGCGTCCGAGCCCGCCAGCCGCTCGACGAACGCCCGCGAGCCGTCGGTCCGGTCGCGGTCGACCAGCGCGACGCCGACGGTGCCCAATCCCTCGCCCGTGCCCGAGAACATCAGGCCGAACAGCAGCGCGTACAGCACCGGGAACGCGAAGGTGAAGAACGCCCCGAGCCGATCGCGCAGCAGCAGCCGCACATCCTTGATGGCGAGCAGCAGGATGGATCGGGCGGCTCGCACGGGGTCGGTCAGTCTCGCAGCGTCTTGCCGGTGAGTTCGAGGAACACGCTCTCGAGGTCGCCCCCCGATCCTGTGGCGAGGGTTGGCTCGAAGTTCTGGGCGATCCGCTCGCGGTCACGCTTGAACCGGCTGATGAGGCGGTCGACCGTGTCGAGCGCCAGCAGCCGGCCGTGGTCGATGATCGCCACGCGGTCGCAGAGCTTCTGGGCCTCTTCCATGTAGTGGGTGGTGTAGACGACGGTGGTGGTCTCGCTCCGCAGGCCGCGGATGATGTCGAAGAGTGCGTTGCGGCTCTGGGGGTCGACGCCGGCGGTGGGCTCGTCGAGCAGGACGATCTTGGGGCGGTGCACGAGCGCCGCGGCGAGGTTGAGCCGCCGCTTCATGCCGCCGCTGAACCCGGCGACACGATCGCCCGCGCGGTCGCTCAGGCCGACCTGTTCCAGCAGTTCGCCCGCCCGTTTCCGTCGTTCGCGGCGGGCCTGGCCGTACAGCCCGGCGAAGAGTTCCAGGTTCTCCCGGGCGGTCAGGTCGTCGTAGACCGCCAGGCTCTGGGGCGAGACACCCAAGGCCTCTTTCGCGGCGGTGGTGTGCGGCTCGCCGATGCCGGCGAGTTCAATCGCTCCGCTGTCGGGGCGGAGCAGCCCGACCGACAGCGCGATGCTGGTCGTCTTGCCAGCGCCGTTGGGGCCGAGCAGCCCGAAGACCTCGCCCGGCTCGACGTCGAACGACAGGCGGTCGAGTGCGCGCACCCTGCCGAAGGACTTGGTCACGCCTCGGAACGACAGCATGAAGGACTGTACGCAAACGGTGGGCCACGGTTGTTCGGGCGGAGCGTCGTCTACGCTTGCGCATGACGACCTGCATCGCCGGCTCTGTGATTATTGGACAAAGTCATCCGCTATCCATTCTCGCCGGGCCGTGCGTGCTCGAGTCGCTGGAACTGGGCCTGCGGGTCGGCCGGGCGATGCGGGCGGCGTGCGACGAGGCGGGCGTGCAGTACATCTTCAAGGCCAGCTTCGACAAGGCCAACCGCAGCAGCATCGCCAGCTACCGCGGGCCGGGGCTTGAGCAGGGGCTGGCGTGGCTCAGCGAGATCCGCGAGACGCTGGGCGTGCCGGCGACGACGGATATCCACGAGCCGGGCCAGGCCGAGCCGGTCGCCGCGGCGGTGGATCTGATCCAGATCCCGGCGTTCCTGTGCCGCCAGACCGACCTGCTGCTGGCCGCGGGCGAGGCGGCGGCAAAGCACGGCCG
Organism: Phycisphaerales bacterium; assembly: GCA_036751825.1. Classification (GTDB taxonomy): domain Bacteria; phylum Planctomycetota; class Phycisphaerae; order Phycisphaerales; family UBA1924; genus JANQQZ01. Next base: position 7,410 of record DAIOTV010000028.1, on the reverse strand, counting down.
GGCCGTGAACGTCAAAAAGGGGCAGTTCATGGCCCCCGCCGAGATGGCCGGCCCGATCAAAAAACTCGGCGAGGCCGGCTGCAATAACCTCATGCTGACCGAACGCGGCACGTTTTTCGGCTACCACAAGCTCGTGAATGACTTCACGGGCCTGGGCGACCTGCTGGAACTCGGCCCGCCCGTGTGCTTCGACGTCACGCACTCCACGCAGCTGCCGGGCTCGGGCTCGCAGACCGGCGGACGACCCGAACGCGCCCCGCTGCTCGGCCGGGCCGCGGCGGCGGCGGGTGTGCACGCGCTGTTCATCGAAGCGCATCCCGACCCGGCGAACGCCAAGAGCGACGGCGCGACTGTGCTCCCGATCGAGGTCGCAAGCGCGATCATCAGAGATGCGGCGTCGATCCGCTCGGCACTCGGCTCGTAGTCGAGCGCAAGAAACACCCCTCGCGTTCGCGAGGGGCTCGTCGAGACATCCGAAAGAATGGGCGGGAGCTCAGCTCGCCTTGGTGGCGACGAACTCACGCAGACTCTTGGGCTTGGGCATCGACTCGTCGAGCGGATCGACGTGCACCCTGCGGCCCTGGAAGACGACCCGGCCCGTGCCGACCGAGTAGAGCGTGTCGTCCTTGCCCCGCTGGACCTGGAAGCCCGGCATGAACTTGGTGCCGCACTGCCGAACGATGATGGCGCCCGGCTTGGCGATCTCGCCGCCGTAGAGCTTCACGCCGCGGTACTGCGGGTTGGAGTCGCGGACGTTGCGGGTTGATCCCTGGCCCTTCTTGTGTGCCATCGTAAAGCCTCGTTCGTGCTGTGCCTGCCCGGAGAGTCCACCGCCCGCCGGGACGGCGAGTTTAGGACGCCACTACCGCATGATCCACCGTTCGCTCACCACCTCGAGGGGCCTCGAGCCCTGGCCCACCAGGGTGCCCGGCGTGGTGTAGCGGACCATGTAGGTCTTGCGGAAGGTTATGGTCTGGGCCTGGCCCGTGTCGGGGTCGGTGAACTCGACCTGCTGGGTCTCGCCGCTGAAGCCGGCGGCGTAGACCGCCAGCTCGTCGGTGGTCAGGCTGGGAGCCCGCCAGATGACCAGCCCGTCCTTGGCGTTCTCTCGGCCTTGAAGGATGGGGCCGATAATCTGGATCTGGTCCTCGAGCAGCGGGTTGTCGAGCAGACGGAGCAGCGCCTGCCGAACGCTGCGGGGCACATCGGTGCCGGCACGCACGACATTGCCGTTCTCGTTGCCGATCTCAAAGATTGGCGCCAACTGCAGGTCTTCGCCCGAGTTGTTAGTCACGCGGTAGGTCATGTAAAAGAACGGCTGGCGTCCCTCGCCCTCGACGTCGAGGGTAATGACGCGCAGCGGGCCGACGATCAGATCGAGCTCCCAGCGCTGCGGCAGGGGATCGGGCTCCGGGGGGCGCTGCCCGGCGCCGAGCGCGAGCGCGCCGACGAGGGCGAGAAGGAGCAATCGAAGTGTGCCGCTGAGCTTCGGAAGCCGCTCGATCATCGGGATCTCCGCAGAAGGACGCGTGGGTGTCGGATCGGGGTCGCGCATGGGTGGTCGGCCGCATCGTCCGGCGCGGCGCCGCCGGGGCGGCAACCAGGAGCCATTCGGTACCACCGGCCGCGGAGTTCCGTCGCCGCGCCCACACTCCCGAGTCTAGGGTCGCCCGCCGCATGATCAACGATCCAGCCCAGACCGAGAACCACAGCGAGCCGGTCGCCGTCCGCGTCTCGGGGGAGTCGCTGTTCGCGGCCGCCCAGCGGATCGTTCCGCAGCAGGGCAACCGGCGTGACCTCGCCGCCCGGTTCCTGGCCGGGGCCCGGGCATCGGGGCTCGACCTGACCCACGCGTTCGCGGTGCTCGATGAATCGTCGTCCGCCGCGGCGCCGGTCGCCCGGCAGGCGTGCTTCGCGATCCCCGGTCCGGGACGGACCGCCATGCTGTTTGCATCAGGGCCGGTCCGATCGCTTCCCGAAGACGCCCGGGCCGAGGCCGAACGCGACGCATGCGTTCAGAATTCGATCGGTTCGGTGCGGGCGGCGGCGGTGTCTCTGGTGCAGGCGCTGCCGGACCCGGCCGAGCGCTGGGCGTGCGCGTGCTTCGAGCGCGTCGGCCTGCGGAACGTGGGCGAACTGGCCTACCTCACCCGGCGGCTCAGCGGCGGCCGACCTGAACAGAAGCCTCATACGCCGGCGGGCCTGCACCTGCGATCCTGCGCCGCCCTGCCGAGCGACCCCCGCGACCGGGGGCGGCTGTGCGAGCTGCTCGCGCGCACCTACGAGGGCACGCTCGACTGCCCCGAGCTGTGCGGCATGCGGGCGGTCGAGGACATTCTGGACAGCCACCTGGCGGCGGGCGTGTTCGATCCGAGGCACTGGCTGATCGCGCACGACGGCGAGCGCGACATCGGGTGCTGCCTCGTGAGCCTGAACGACGAGGGCGCCACGGCGGAACTGGTCTACATCGGTCTGACCCCCGAGGGGCGCGGCAAGGGAACGGCGCGCTGGCTGCTGAGGACCTCGATGTGGGGCCTGCGCACCACGCCCGCGCAACAAATGGTGTGCGCCGTCGATCGACGCAACACACCGGCGGCGCGACTGTACGCCGAACTCGGATTCCGGGAGTTTGCATCGCGTCGGGCGCTGGTGCTGCCCGTGTAGCGCGCCGCGCGTTTTTTCCCGGTGGTATCAGCAAAAAGTGGAAACGCGGTGCACGGCGCGTGGATGCATTTTTCGGCGCGATGTAACCCACTGTGCGCGTTGAGATCAACGCGAGGGTCCGGGGCGAACAGCGCTGCCGACACTTGCTGCGGATCGCGCGATGACATACGCTCCCGACGGGAGACAATTCGGAGCGATGCCGCACCACATTCGTCCCGCGGCATGACCCTTTCGAATCTTCTGCGACACTTCGGGTTCTGGTTCGCGGCCTGTGCGGCAGGCCGATAAGGTATGCTTGCGCGACCCGCAACGCGAAGCCGCCGCTGCGGTTTGCATCGTTCGGGTCGTCTGGTGAACGGGGGATCAGGCGTTGGAAACGCCAGCTCACAGCGATCGAACGGCGAGCGATCGGGCCGGACGGACGACGGCTGGCTCGAGCCACCCGTCGGACCACCTGTCCAAGCAGGCCGCCCGCCCGGGACGCAAGGCCGACGGGCGCCGCCGACCGACCGACGACCAGTCCGGGGCCCGTCGGCACGATGTCGGGCTGACCTCGCTGACGCGGAGGCTCGACGACGCGATCGGCACCGAGCGCGTGGATCGCTACTTCCGCCGCGATGCCCGCCTGTCGGTCTCCGGCACCTCGCTCGTGGTGGCCGTGCCCAGCCTGTTTCACGCGGGGCTGATCGAGCGCCGATTCGGGGGGCTGCTGCGCGACCTGGTGACCGAGAGCTTCGGGCCCGGGTTCCGGTTCGAGGTCCATGTTGATCAGGACCAGTTCGGCCCGTCGGGCCCCGGCCCCCGCGACGCGTACCCGCCGATGGCGGGCGGATCGACGGCCTCGGCGCACGGGGCGCGGCGCGTCGCGACGCGGAAGAGCTCGCGTGCCTCCGACGCGATCGACGAGCGGTTCGACCTCGACCGCTTTCTGGTCGGCGCGTCCAACCGCACGGCCTTCGACGCCGCCGTCCGCGTTGCCGACGGTGTCGCGGAAGACGCGTACTCCCGGCTGTTCGTCCACGGCCCCTGCGGGGTCGGCAAGAGCCACCTGCTGCGTGGCATCGCCCGCCGACGCGCGGCCGCCGGGGCGGGCGCTGTGCGGTGCGTCTCGGCGGAGGTCTTTACCAACGAGTACATCCAGGCCGTCCGGCTCGGGCGGGTGGACTCGTTCCGCCGCCGCTACCGCCGGCTGGACCTGCTGTGCATCGACGATGTGCACTTTCTCGCCGGCAAGAACGCGACGCAGGTCGAGCTGCTGCACACGCTGGACACCATCGAGCTTGGCTCGGCCCGTCTCGTGCTCGCCAGCGACGAGCACCCCCACCGCATCGCGGAGCTCAGCAAGGCGCTGTCGAGCCGGTTCGTGTCGGGCATGGTGGTCCAGATCGACCCGCCGGACACAGACCTGCGTGACCGGTTGCTGCGGGAGTTTGCCCTTCGGCGTGGGATCCGACTGACGGACGAGGCCGTGCGCTCGCTGCGCGAGGGCCGGGGCCGCGACTGGTCGGCCCGCGACATCCAGGGCGTGATGACCCGCCTCCAGGCGGCGCGGGCGCTGGATCCGTTCGTCGGCGAATCCATGAGCGCCGACGAGGTCGAGCGGATTCTTCGCGGCTCGCCCCGGGCCTCGGCCGAGACGCCGGTGCGGTACGACCAGATCCGCGACATCGTCTGCACGCAGCTGGATGTTGAAACCGCGGAGCTGGGCAAATCGGGTCGCCACCAGCGTGTGGTGCTTGCCCGGGCGATGATCACGCTGCTCTGCCGCGAGCTCACGACGATGAGCTACCCGGAGATCGCGCGAGCCCTGGGCAAAAAGAACCATTCCACCGTCATCACGGCCCACCGGCGGATCGAGGGGGAATTCGACGAGGTCGTCAAGCTCGGGCTCGCGGTCGACGGGATCTCCAAAGGTCAGCTCCGCGATCGGCTGCGGGCCTTGGTGCGCTCGGAGTCGGCCTGAGGCCGGGCCGGGGCCTGAATGCGGCGCCGGAATGCAGCCCGTGGGTCCCGACACCCGATAGCATCGCAGCCATGGCATCTCCAGACGCGATTCCGCTGAGCAAGCCCGACATCACCGAGCTGGAGCGTCAGCTCGTCGATGAGGTGCTGCGCTCCGGCCGGCTGGCGCTGGGGCCCATGACCGAGCGGTTCGAGGCGATGGTCGCCCGCCGAGCCGGCTGCGAGATCGGTGTGGCGACCAGCTCGGGCACCTCGGCGTTGCAGCTGATGCTGCTCGGGCTCGGCATCGGGCCGGGCGACGAGGTGATCACGACGCCGCTGAGCTTTATCGCCTCGGCCAACCCGATCCTGCACGTCGGCGCTCTGCCGGTGTTCGTGGATGTGTGTCCGAAGACGCTGAACGCGGACCCGGCGGCGATCGAGGCGGCGATCACCCCCAAGACGCGCGCGATCATGGCAGTCGAGGCGTTCGGCAACCCGGCGTACATGGATCAGTACGCGCAGATCGCCGCGAAGCACGAGATCATTCTGCTCGAGGACTCCTGCGAGGCGCTGGGCTCGCGGCACGCGGGGCGCCCCTGCGGCAGCTTCGGGCGCGCGGGGGCGTTCGGGTTCTACCCGAACAAGCAGATCACCACGGGCGAGGGCGGCATGCTCGTGACCGACGACTCGGCGCTCGCCGAGGTCGTCAAGTCGCTGCGTAATCAGGGCCGCGACAGCTTCCCCACCACGGAAGGCGTCGGGGAGGGCCCGCGGCTCGGGGCGTGGCTCCAGCACCACCGCATCGGGTTCAACTACCGCATGAGCGAGGTCACCGCCGCGATCGGCATCGGGCAGATGCAGCGGTTCGACGAGATCATCGAGCGTCGGCAGCGTGTGGCGAGCCTGTACATCGAGCGGCTGGCGGGCAACGAGCACATCGTGCTGCCGACCGTGCTGCCCGACTCGGAGCCGTCGTGGTTCGTGTTTGTGATCCGCCTGGCCGCGGGCTACACCGCCGAGGAGCGGGATCGGATCATCGCGGGCCTGCGAAATCACGACATCGGGGCGGCCCCCTACTTCCCCTGCATCCATCTCCAGCCGCCGTATCGCGAGCGTTTCGGGTTCCGTGAGGGAACATTCCCTGTGGCCGAGTCGATCTCGGGTCGGACGATCGCGTTGCCGTTCTTCGGCGGCATGACGGCGCGCGAGGTTGACCTGGTCGGCCAGACGCTGGATGTGATGCTCAGCCGCGAGAACCTGTCGCGATCTTGAGCCCCGCCGAGCTGCTGGCTAGTATGTCGGCCCTCCGAGTGGGTCGGGGGCTGTTTGACGCCGCATCTGCCGCAGAGCTTTAGGGGCATCCCATGCCGTACGAGTGCCACTTCACGGGCAAGAAGACGACCTTCGGCAAGAAGAAGGCCTACGGCGGTCAGAAGGTGTCCAAGGGCGGCTTCGGCCTGAAGACGACGGGCATCAGCCGCCGGACCTTCAAGCCCAATCTGCAGAAGGTCACCGCGGTGGTCGACGGCGTGCCGACGCGGGTGCGGGCTTCGACGCGGGCCATCAAATCGGGCCTGGTCGTGAAGCCGCTGAAGCGGAAGTACGGCTACACGCGTCAGCAGAAGGCCGCGCAGGACTGAGCCCGGCCTTTCATTGACGTTCTTCCGATCTCGAATCGGCGCACGCGGTGCCTGCCGGTTGCGGTCGTGAGGGTGCTGTGCCTTTCGTGAGCATCCGCGTGGCGGTACACTCGAACATGGAGTGTCCGAGGGGGCACGCCCGGGAGATGCCGCTGTGAACTGCGACCGCTGCGGGCGCGAAGCGACGATCGAAGAGGTGACAAAGGTCGGGCAGACCTATGTCTACAAGCATCTCTGCGAGGCGTGCGCCGCGACCGAGGGGATCGGGGCGTCGGCGCAGGCCAAAGCGACCGTGGTGGCAATCAAGGCCAAGGTGAGGCAGGTTCCGCCCTCGCCGGTGACGCAGGACTGCCCCCACTGCGGGCTGGGCTTCGCGTCTTTCCGTGAGACGGGTCGGCTGGGCTGCGCGGGGTGCTACGAGGCGTTCGAGCAGCGGCTGGGCCCGATGATCGAGCGGGCGCAGGAGGGCGGCACGCACCATGTCGGCAAGGCGCCGAAGCGGATGCTTTCGTCGATCCCGGGCGAGGGTCCGGACCGGATGGCGGCGATGGAGCGTCTGCTGGGCGAGACGAAGGAGCGGGGGAAAAAGCTCGATCGGCTCGCCGCCCAGTTGCAGGCTGCGCTCGCTGGCGAACGGTTCGAACAGGCGGCGTTGATCCGCGACGAGATGCGTCGGCTTCGAGAGGGGACGGTGCAGGCCGAGGCCGGCGACGCCGGGACCGATCGGGAGGGCGGCCGTGGGGATCACTGATCCGAACGGGCCGGGCGATGGCGGCGCCTCGCTGGACGCCTTTGACTTCGAGCGGACGCCCTGGCTGAAGCAGGCGGCGGAGTCGGATGTCGTGGTCTCAAGCCGCGTTCGGCTGGCGCGGAACCTTGCCGGGTTCCGGTTCGTCGGCCGATCCGACGCGGCGGACCGGGCGGCGGTGCTGGACCTCGTGCGGAGTCGGCTGGGCAACGCCGAGTTTCCCAGCCGCGGCCGGCCCGCGTGGATCGACATCCACTCGCTCGATCGGCAGGACCGTGAGCTTCTGGTCGAGCGGCACCTGATCTCGCCGCACCACGCGCGGGGGCTGAAGTCCTCGGCCCTCGTCGAGGGTTCGGACCCGCGGGCGGTGGTTGTCTCGCTCCCCGACGAGTGCCTCTCGATCATGGTCAACGA
>DAIOTV010000027.1:0-32280 GCA_036751825.1 Phycisphaerales bacterium | reverse complement strand
CATCATCAGCCGCTCGCCGTCGGCGCTCAGCAGAAACTCGATCAGCCCCGCCGCCTCAGCCGGGTTCGGCCCGCCCGCGACGCGGGCCACCGTGTTGGGGACCGTCAGCGGCCCGAAGCTCGACAGGGGCGGCACCTCGCCCTGCGACAGCGGCACGCCGGGGGGCAGCTCGCTCACCTCGTACACCGCACCCACGGGCCACCCGTTCGCCTGGCCGACCCACACATCGTCGGTGTCGGTCAGCGCCAGCTCGATCTCGCCGTCGGCGATCGCCCGCACCACCGCCGCGTTCGAGTCGTACAGCCGGATGTCGTTGGCCTTCATCGCCTCGAGCCACGACCGCGTGGGCCCCTCGCCCCAGAGGTGCACGAGCGCGGCGATGTGGCCCACCGTGCTGCCGAACAGCGGCCTCGCGATCCCCACCTTGCCCCGCCACGCCGGCTCCGCCAGATCGCGCAGCGTCCGGGGCGGGTCCGTGACCTTCCGCGCGTCGTACGCGATCACCCGCGCGCAAAGCGAGAAGCCGTACCAGGTGCCGTCGTCCGCACGCATCGCGCTGGGCCACCCGCCCCCGAAGTCTTCGTGGGCCCGCTCGGCCGTGAACGGCGCGAGCACCCCCAGCTCCGACAGCCGGACCGTGTGGAACGGCTCGCCCGACCACCACACATCCGCCCGCGGCGCGTCCCGCTCGCTCAGCAGCCGCTGGTGCAGCCCGACCGTCTTGGTCGCCTCGGTCTCTCCCACCACCAGCACATCGATCCCGGTGCGCTGCTCGAACACCGCGACCACCTGCCGCACCAGCGAGCCGTCGGCGCTCGTGTAGAGCACCACCGACCGCGCGGGCTGCCTCGGCGTCTCGGGCCCGGTCGCCTCGGGCTCGGGCGACTCGCCCCCGCACGACACCAGCACGCCGAATCCAAACGCCAGCGCGCCGACCATCAAGCTCTTGATCTTCAAACCGTGGCTCCGCGTCCTACTCGCCCTCGGTTGCCCCTGAACCGGCTTCGCTCTCGGAAGAGCCCCGCTCGGCCTCGCGCTCCAGCGCGCCAAAGTAGCGTTGCACCGCCTGTTCATAGGCCCGCGGCACGCGCATCGACTCGATCGCGTCCGACGCCGAAGCCGAAGCCGATTGCGCCGCCTCCGCGAACACCGCCCGGCTCTCGCCCCGCACCTGGCTCTCGTACACCAGGCTCGAGCCGATGATCGGCCCGTCGCGCAGCTTCACCGGCGCTCGCGCCGCCTGCGACGAGAACCGCTTGCCCCCGTCGGCGCTGTCGGTATCCACCCCCCCCGCCGAGCCCGCGCTGCGCCCGCCCAGGCCCCACCGGTCGCCGGCCACCGAACCCGCACCCGGGTTGCTGCACGCGCCCATCGACAGCGACGCCGACCGAACCTGCTGCATCATCGCCTGCATCGACGCCATGTCCGCCGCCAGCATCTCCAGCTGCGACAGCTGGCCGCTCAGCTCGCCCATCGACTCCAGCATCGCCGCGTTCATCGGCGTGCCCTGCATCGCCGACGCCATCTGCGACATCGCGCTGCTCATGCCCTGGCACACGCCCTGGCTCTGCCGGGCCGACTCGGCGAGCTTCTGCAATTGCTGCTTCTGCGCCTCGGTCAGGTTCGCCGCGTCGGCGAGCGCCCGCTTCAGGGCCTCGGGGTCGGCCGCCAGCCGCTTGGCCTCGTCGGGCGACATCCCCGCCTCGCGCAGCGCCTTCTCGAGCTCGTCGCGCCGCTCGCCCAGCTCCTGCAGCTGCTGCGCCAGGTTCTCGAGCTGCTGCTCGAGCTGCTCCCGCTGCGCCTCGGTCAGATCGCCCTCGCCCAGGCGTTTCTGGAGCTCGTCGAGCGCCTCCTTCGCCTTGCCGAACTCGCCCCGAGCGAGCGCCCGCGACAGCTCCTCGGCCGGCCCGGGCCCGGGCTGGCGCAGCCGCTGGAGCCGGTCCTCGATCGCTTCGCGCGTCGCCTGCTCGGGCGTCTCCATTTTCTGGGCGAGCTCGTCGCCCAGCTTCGTCAGCTTCTTGACCGCCGCCGCCCGGATCTGCTCGGGCGTCTGCGTGTCGGGCGCCCCGACCTCCTCGCCCGGCTCGTCCTCGTCGAAATCGAGCTGCATCCCGAGCCGCTCGGCCTGCTCCTTGAGCGTCCGCGTCGTCTCGTCGGCCTCGGCCCGCGCCTCGATCACCTCGCGCGCCGCCGCCGGCGCCGCAGGCGCGCCAAACAGACCCTGCAGGTCCGGCGCCGGCAACGCCAACGCCAACCCCAGCACGCCCCACGCCGCCACCGGCGCCGGCCACGCCCGGGGCGACTCGATCGGCAGCGCTCTGCCCAGGTCAACGCCCGCCGCCAGGCGCTCGGCCTGCGACACCGCGGCCCTCGACCACGCGTCGTCCAGCCCGCCCACCGCCATCGCCGTGCTCAGCGATTCGCGCAGACCCGCCCGCTCGTCCACACGCCGGGCCAGCGCCTCGCCCCGCTTGACCCGCAGCACGCTCCACGCGAGCGCCGCCACCACAGCCAGGCCAGCGCCCGCGCCGAGCATCGCGCCCCAGCCGCCAGCCGCCTCAGCCGGCATCGGCACAACCGACGACAGCACCCGCCAGGCGAACAGCACCACACCCGCCGCCGCCAGCGTCAGCGCCGAGGTCCGCAGCGCGTCGGTCAGCACCAGCCGCCACCACGCCCGCCGGATCAGCCGCTCGATGGTCCGCATGCTCCGCCTCCTGCCGCCCGCTTCAGACGCCGGCCTCACCCCAACGGTTCGCCCGCCACCGGCGATCTGATGCCCAAGTCTACCGGAACCGCCCCAAACAGATCCAAACAGACCGCACACGGCGCGCCAGCCACACACTCCGTACGCTCCCGTCGTGAACCCGGCCCCCTCCCGATCCCCGTCGTTCAAAGCCGCCCGCCGCTGGGCCGCCGTCGCCTTCGGCATCGGCCTGGGCCTGCCCATCACCCCCATGGAGCTCGCCGGCATCCCGCTGATGCTCCTGTCGCTCGTCGCCCTTCGGCGGGACTGGCCCTCGCTCGCCGGCCTCGCCCGGCAGCCCTTCGCCCTCGCCCTCGTCGCCTGGATCGCCTGGTCATTCCTCGCCCTCGCCTGGTCGCCCGAGCCCGCGCACGGCCTCGACGAACTGGCCAACCTCCGCTGGCTCTGGATCGTCGTCGCCCTCTGGCTCGCGCCCCACCTGGCCCGGCCCGTGCTCGTCGGCATCGCCTTCGGCTTCGTGCTCATGCACCTCTCGCAGGGCGTGCAGTTCGTCGGCGTGCTGACCGGGACCGAGTCGCTGGGCTTCGGCCGGCTGCCCGACCGCATCAGCGGGTGGTCGAGGCCCGCCGTGGCGGGCTCGTTGCTCTGCGCCGTGCTCGGGCTGCACCTGCCGCGCGCGGTCTTCGCCGCCGACTGGCCGCGCCGCGTGCTCGCCGCCCTGGCCGTCGTGGGCATCCTCGCCACGGGCACGCGCGGCGCGTGGATCGTCGCCGCCGCGATGCTCGCGGGCGCGGTGGGCGTGCTGGTGATCCTGGGCGTCCGCTCGCGCGAGCACCGCGCCCGCGCGATCGCCGTCGCGCTCGCGGGCGTGGTCGTCGTCGGCGCCGCCGCCGTCGCGTTGCAGGACACCATCCGCTCCCGCGTCGACGAGGCCCGGCGAGAGATCGACGCCGCCCTCACCGAGGGCAACAAGCACACCAGCACCGGCGGGCGGATCGTCATGCTCGAGTGGGCGGGCGAGGCGATCAGGGCCGAGCCGGTCGTCGGCGTGGGCACCGGCGGCTACCGCGCGTGGGTGAACCTGCGCCAGGCCGAGCGCGGCATCGACCCCGACTCGCAGCGCGTCCTCGACCACGCGCACAACACCTACCTGCACATCGCCGCCACGCAGGGCGCCGTCGGCCTCGCGCTCTTCCTCGCCGTGGCGGGGCTCGCGCTGCGCAACGCCCGGCCCGCCCGGCCCGCGGACGCGGGCGTGCTCGCCGGGCTCCTCGGCCTGCTGCTCGTCGGCGCGTTCGACACCATCCCCGTCAACGCCCAGACCTCGGCGCTCGGCATGACGCTCGCCGCCTGCGCGTTCGCGATGCGAACCCTTACGACCCGCCCGCCGGCTGAAGCGGCGCCACCCGCAGCGCCTCGGGCGTGAGCCCGCCGTGCGCATCCGACCACGGCACGCGATCGACATCCACCAGCGCATCGATCGCCTCGAACCGCCGCTGCCACGACTCGTCAAGCGCCGACGCCTCGGGCCCGTCCGCCGGCAGGCTTACCGCCGCGCCCTCGCGCACCAGCCGAACCGCGTCGCGCCCGTCGCGCTCGACCGTGATCAGATCCACATCGCCCTGCGGGTGGCGATCGACATAGGTCTCGATCCCGTCATCGAACATCGCCGTGTAGCTCACGATCCGCTCGCCGCCGGGCGTGATCACCCGCTGCACGCGCACTTCGCTGGGCCGATCGCCCTGCAGCGCATCGCCGCACCCGCCGAGCGCGACAGCCAGCAGCGCCGCGGCCGCCAGCACGCGGGCAGGGCGCGCCGCGCCCGAACGATCACTCATCGCTGATCACGCGCGGGCCTTCCTTGCCCGCCACGCGCTCCATCACCCCGTCGCCACGCTTCTCGTACTTCGTGAACCCCAGCCGCTCGAGGTTCTTGTTGCTCAGCATGCCCTTCTCCTTGAGGGGCGACCACCGGCCCGCCACATTCGGCGGCACGATCGCCCGCCGGCAGGGCTTGCCGGTCTCGGGGTGCTTCGTCAGCGCGTCCTCTTTCATCGACTGCGACCACTCGAACCGCTCGCCCGTCGGCTCGCCCGCGTCGTTCAGGATCTCGTACTCGTAGGTCGGCATGCCACGCCCCTGAGCCGTTGGCTCGATTCACATGAACGTCCGGCCGCTCTCGGGGTCCATCATCTTCCACCCGAGCGCCCGGCACAGCCTGGCCAGCACGGGCCACGCCGTGTCTTCCTCGACCACCGTCACCATCACCTGACGGATCTCGTCCGCCGCCGTCGGCAGATCCACCACCAGCCCGGGGCCGTGCAGCGTCAGCGTGCCCAACGCGGTGCCCTTGCTCCCGTCGGGCGAGGTGTTGAAGGGCTCGAGCTCGCGGATCACCCCACGCGGCGACCCGAGCTCCGCCATGCCGGCGGCGGCGTCGTCGGCGTCTTCGGGCTTGAATAGAACAATCTGACGGCTCGGCACCGGAGATGATTCCCCGGAACCCGCCCGACATCCACAGGCCCGCCCGCAGACCGCTCCGCCGATCAGGAACGCCGCTTGGCCATCAGCTCCGCCGCCACCGAGATCAACGCCCCCAGCGGCACTGGCTTGATGAGGTACGCGTCCACGCCCAGCGCCTCGCCGTACTCCTGGTGCCGCTTGCCCTCGTTGGCCGTCACCATGATCACCACGGGACTGTCCTCCCGGCCCTTGATCTTCTCGAGCGCCAGGAAGCCCGATCGGCCGGGCAGCATCATGTCGAGGATCACCAGCTCGGGCGGATCGTCCGACGCGCAGATGTCCACCGCGTCGTTGCCGTTGTCGCAGACCTCCACCTCGGCGCCCTCGGCGAGCATCGCCGCCTCGAACGACTCACGCACATCCTGATCGTCGTCAACGATCAGCACCGCAACATCTTCAAGCCGGCCGAGCGTCGTGTCAGCGTTCATCGTTTGCTCCGGTGTGTGCCGCTGCTTGTCCCACCAACCACCAGCACGCAGTATGCCCGATCGAGCCCGGGGGTTCAAACCCCGCCGCCAATTCGGCCACCTGTCCGTTCGTGCCGCACACCCCCCAGGTTCCCGGGATGAACGGCCGAGAACCACAAGCCGATGAGTCGAGCACCCCAGAACGCCCAGCTTGACACACAACCCGTGCCGCCCGCTCAGTCCAGCCGATCGCTGCCACGCCGGGCCAGCTCCGCCGCGTCGCGGTCGCTCTGCTCGACAATCCGCTCGACCTCGTCGGCGGTCATCCAGGGCAGGGCCAGAAGCTTCTCGCGCAGCTCGGGCGGGAAGCCCGTGCCCTCGCGCTCCCACGCCGGCCGGCTCTTCCAGCAGCGGTGCATCCAGAAGTACTGATCGGGCGCGAGCCGGATGAGCGTCTCGAGCTCGCGCCGGAACCGCGCGGTGATGTAGAACGCCGGGTCGGGCTGGTCCTTCCAGTCCTCGTAGCGGATCGCCGAGGTCATGTTGACGCGGTAGCTCAGCTCGTCGGGCCGGCGTCCCGTCGCGGCGTCGTGGATCTCGTCGACGCCCAGCGCGTGCGCACCGCCCTCGCGCAGCACCGCGCCAACCACCGCCGTCGCCCGCGTGCGCAGCAGCACCGCCGCCACCGATTTGTACGTGCTCGCCAGCCGGCCGAAGAACGGCACGAACTCGCCCCGCTCGCCCGCGTTCTGGTCGGCCACGATCGCGGGGATCGCGCCGCCGTTGACGATCGCCGGCAGCCGGCGCATTGCGCCGAACTTGTCGACCAGCCGCATGCCCCGCCGCGCCCGCTGCTCGCGCATCCACCCGTCGAGCGCCGTCAGATCGAGCGGACGGTACAGCGCCTGCAGCGGGAAGCCCAGCATCGCGATGCCGTGGCCCACCAGCTCCCAGTTGCCAAGGTGCGCCGTGACCGTCACCGCGGGCCGGCCCTCGAGGATGTCGTCGAGCCCGGGAAACCGCGACTCGAAGGTCATGTGGCGGAACCACGCGTCCTCGTTCATGAACCTTGGCGAGCGGACGACCTCGGTCGCCAGCAGGCCCAGGTGCCGCCACACGCCGTCGGCGCACGCCTCGACCTGCTCGTCGCTCCACTCGGGGAAGGCGAAGGCGATGCGCTGCTTTGTCTTGGTCCGGCGTCTGGTGTTGATCGGGCTGGCGGCGAACGCGCCGCCGACGGCCCGCATCGCCGACCCGGCGGTGTCGAGCCCGGGCCACTGCAGCAGGCCCATGCCCGCGCGGATCGCCAGCCCCAGCGGCGCCTGCGCCGACGCCGGGAGCGCCCGCTTGAGTCGGCCGCCCACGCGAGGCTTACCGGACCGCCGACTGCGCCCGGCCGATCAGCGTGTACAGCCGGTTCTCGTTCAGCACCGGCACGCTCGTCCGCCGCGCCTGGTCCAGCAGGTCGTTGTACCGCTTCAGCTCGGCCTCGCGGCGGATGTACTGCTCCACCAGCGCGATCGGCGCCGTCACGCTCGGCTCGGGGGGCAAGACGGGCGGCGCACCCAGCACCAGGAAGTCCACATCGCCCGTGAACTGCTCGGTCGTCCGCCCGCCCCAGTCCTCGATCAGCGCCTCGATCTCCACACGCTCCGCCGGCGTCGGCTGGCGGTCGCCGTTGGTGTCAAAGTTGCCCGCCACCAGGAAGGTGTACACCTTGTCCGGGTCGTACAGCGCGTTGGCGATCACATCGCCCCGCACGATCGGGTTGCCCTGCACCTCGCGGAGCACCCGCGCCCGGCTGCTGGTCTCGCCGACGTTCACCACCTCGATCGAGCCCTTGCCGCGCGGGTACTCGCCCGTCTGCTCGTTCGGGCGGATCTGCGCCGCGTCGCTGTACACCTCGAAGGTCATGCCGAGCACAACATTCTGACGCCGGCCCTGGCTGATGAACACTTCGTTCGCGTTCGGGTTCGTGTTGACGATCGAGCCGTCAACCAGCGCCGCCTCGCTCTTGGGCTTGAGCGCCGAGCCGCGCACCTGCTCACGCAGCGTCGAGACCTCGTCCTCGAGGATCAGGTTCCGCTGCTGCAGGCCCGCGATCTGCTGCTGGAGCGATCGCTCGGTCTCCTCGGCCTCGCCCCGGGCGGCGGCGAGCTCTTCCGCGTAGCGGTTCTCGACGCCCTGCAGCCCGTCGCGCCACTGCCGGGCCTCGGCCTCCATCTGCTCGACCCGCGACTGCAGCCGCGCCACCGTCTGGCGCTGCTCGCTCTCGAGCTCGGTCAGCCGGTCGGTGTTGTCGCGCAGCGTCCGCAGCGCGTCGTCGCGCGCCGCCTCGGCGGCGAGCCTGGCCTGGTCCTTCGCCTGCACCTCGCCCCGCAGCCCGCGGATCACCCCCAAGAGGTTGCCCGTGTCGGCGCCGGGGATCGCCTCGGTCTTGGTCTCGAGCGCCGCGAACCGGTCGCGCTCGTTGCCGGTCACCTTGGCGTAGGTCTTGTTGAGCTGGCCCGTGAGATAGCCCACCAGGCTCTCGCCCTCGCCGCTCGCCGCCGACAGGTCCGACGCGATGTTCGGATCCGCACGCTCCGCCGACCGCACGATCTCGCGCAGGCTCGACTCCTGGTCCGCCAGCTGCTGCCGCAGCTTGCCGTTGTCGGAGAACTGCACGAGGAAGGTCACGAACCCCGCCGCGGACAACAGCCCGAGGAGGCTCACCGCGAAGATCATCCCGAAGCCAGCGCTGGTCCGTGCCGCCATGACAAATCGCTCCACGTCTCGGCGAGAGGCTCTGCCCCCGCCCGCACGACGACCCTCGGCCGCGCGCCGTTCACTCTGTGCTCATCCAACTGGAACCCGTTCCGGGCCCCGGCCTGACCATCCCGCCAGACCGGCCCCGCCCGGTCCCTCGGGCGGCCCACCGTCGGCTCAGGCCACCGCCCGAGCCGCCACAGTCTACGAGTCTCGCCGACCCGACGCCAAGCGTCAACCCCGCGGGCGTGCGCCCCCGTTCCCGATTCGCCCCGCCGCGGCGCGCGGATCCCGCCAAACCGCGCCCAGCCGACTCCGCTCGGCTCGCCCGACCCCGCCCGACCCCGCCCGACCCCGCCCGGACGCAAAGCGCCTGTCAGGGAATAGTCTGGAACGCCCGGTCTATATTCCTGCGATGTGTCCCGCCGGCCGACCCAAGTCCTTCGATGAGACCGCCGCCCTCGAGGCCGCGATGGCGGTCTTCTGGGCCAAGGGCTTCGAGGCCGCCAGCATCGCCGAGCTCGTCGCCGCCATGGGCATCGGTCGGCAATCGCTCTACGACACCTTCGGCGACAAGCGGGCGCTCTATCTCGCCGCCCTTCGGCACTACGGGGAGCGGGCCGTCGCGCCCACCCTCGACACCCTCGCCGGCCCGGGCGAGCCCATCGACCGCATCCGCATCATCTTCGAGCGCTGGGCCGCCATGCAGTCCTGCCCCGAGTGCAAGGGCTGCTTTATGGCGGGCGCCCTGGCCCAGCTCGACCGCGCCGACGCCGAGGTCTGCGAGCTCGTCGACGAGCTCCAGCAGAGCCTGATCGACGCGTTCGCGACCGCCGTCAAACAGGCCCAGGCGGCGGGACAGCTCCGCGACGATCTGGACCCCACCGAGCTCGCCGCCATGCTCACCGCCGTGGGCCACGGCCTCGCCCTCGCCGGACGCGCCCCCTCCAACACCCAAACCGTCCCCGCCGGCGTCCGAGCCACACTCGCCCTGCTCGCCAGCCCCGCCCGAATGCCCTGAAACACTTCTGAACGGCCGTTCAAAAATATTCGGCTTCTTTGGAATGACCGTTCCAGAGTCGGCGTTCGCTCCCTCGTCCACTGGAACCACACCCGACGAAGGAGACCCCGATGCCCCCCGCACGCACCCCCCAGACCGTTCTGATCACCGGCGCCTCCACCGGCTTCGGCCGAAACGCCGCCCTCGAACTCGCCCGCAACGGGCACACGGTCTACGCCTCCATGCGGGGCGTCGCCGGCAAGAACGCCGAGCACGCCAAGCACCTCACCGATCTCGCCTCCAAGGAGAACCTCGCGCTGCGCGTCGTCGAGATCGATGTCACCAGCGAAGAACAGGTCAACGCCGCGGTCGAATCGATCGCCGCCACGCAGGGCCGGCTCGATGCCGTCGTCAACAACGCCGGCATCTTCGGCATGGGCCTGACCGAGACCTTCACCCTCGACCAGATGCGCGCGATGTTCGAGACCAATGTGCTCGGCCCCATGGCCCTCGTCCGAGCCGCCCTGCCGATCATGCGAACGCAGCGGTCGGGCCTGCTCGTGCATGTCACCAGCGCGCTCGGGCGATTCACCGTGCGAGGCATGGGGCTCTACTCCGCCACCAAGTTCGCGCTCGAAGCGCTCGGCGAATCGCTCCGCTACGAGGGCTCGGCCGTCGGCGTCGACAGCGTGATGATCGAACCCGGCGCGTTCAAGACCGAGATCTTCGGCAAGCACACCGACCCGGCCGAGCCCCAGCGGGGCGAGGCCTACGGCGAGCTTGCGGCCATCGGCGAAACCTTCGGCAACAACCTCGCGGGCTACTTCGCCAGCGAGCACTACTCCGGGCCCGAGCTCATCGTGCGCGCCATCGTCGACGCCATCGAGGCCGAGCCCGGCACACGCCCGCTGCGCGTCGCCGTCGGCGCCGACACCGCCAGCGTCACCGCCCTGAACAACGAAGCCCGCGCCCGCCAGCTCGAGCTGCTCGACGCCTTCGGCCTGCCGGAGTTCAAGAACCTCGCCTGACCAAGCGTTCGCACCACCGAAACACACCGCCACCATCACGACGCCCGGCCGAGCCCGCATCCGGCTCGGTCGGGCGTTCGCGTGCGCCGTACCATGACCAAGCGGAAAGGCGACGCCATGAACGCGATGAATGCCGTGCAGCCGGTGCTCGCCGAGATCCTCGCCCCCGACACGCTCGACATGGTTCTTCGGCTCGCTGTCGCGATCGCCCTCGCCGCCGCCGTCGGCTGGGAACGCCGGACCGCCCGCAAGCCCGTGGGCAGCCGAACGATGATCCTCACCGCCGTCGGCGCCGCCACCTTCATCATGCTCGGCGAGATCGTCGCCGCCCGCGCATCGAGCGGCAGCGTCAACGCCGACCCCACCCGCGTGCTGGCCTACCTCGTCGTGGGCGTCGGCTTCCTCGGCGGCGGCGCGATCGTGCACTCGCATCGCCGCGTCCGTGGCATGACGACCGCCGCCACCTTCTGGGTCACCGCCGCCATCGGCGCCGCCGCGGGCCTCGGCGAGTTCGCCCTCGCCGCCATCCTCGCCGCGATCACCCTGGTCACGCTCGAAACTACACGCCGGCGCCGACGGCCGAGGCGTGTAGACTCATCGACGGATGATCGAGCCGACACCAGCCAGCCCCCGAGCCCCTGACACCGGCGATACCCTCCGCCTGCTCGAGGCCTTCGTCGTTGACAACGAGGACCTCGTGCAGCTCGAGGAGCGCATCGGCCGGTTCAACATCTTCGACGCCCTCGGCATCGTCCGCTCCGAAATCCGCCACTCCAACTTCCTCGCCTGGCTGCTCGACCCCGCCGAGAGCCACGGCACGGGCCAGCTCTTCCTCCGCGCGGTGCTCATGGACATCCTCCATCAGGCCCCCGCGGCCTTGCGCCCGCTTTCGCCCGTCGAACTCGACGGACTCGATCTCGCGGGCGTCGAGATCCGCCGCGAGCAGGACCACATCGACATCCTCATCGCCGCCGACAACCCAAAGATCGTCGTCGCCATCGAGAACAAGATCGATTCCGGCGAGCACTCCAACCAACTCGGCCGCTACCGGGAGGCCGTCGCGAAGCGCTACCCGGACCACAAGCCGCTGTTCGTGTTTCTCACGCGCGAGGGCGACGAGCCCAGCGAAGAGGAGTGGTCGCCCTACAGCTACGCCGACCTGCACACCGCCCTGAGCCGCGCACGCCGGCTGAACAACAACGCCATCGGCGACGATGTGCTTGTCTTCCTCGACCAGTACCTCAGCATGATCGCGAGCCGATTCATGGACGACCCGAAGATCGAAGAACTCTGCAACCGGATCTACCGCAATCACCGGCAGGCGCTGGATCTGATCTTTGAGCGGAGAAGCGATCCCAGAACTACGTTGTGTGAAGCGTTTATTGAGCGCATCACATCCCTTGGAGAGTACAACATCCATCGCTTCCCGAAAGGAGTGTGGTGCGAGTTTGTACCTACTGAATGGCTCTCAATTCTTCCAGCGATTGGCACCAAACGCGACCCTCGCATGTGGATAAAGCCACAGTTCGGCGGCGGACCACGACTCAACAAGATGTGGGCTGAAATCTGGATCGATCAAACAACCGATCCAGCAGAAAGCGATCGGGTCGTGCAATTGATTCGAAACCAAGGGACAAGCTGCGGACTCACCGTCATCCACCGACGACGCGACGGCGGAGAGTACGTACACAAAGCAGTGGTTATCCACGAAAGCAACGGATACGTCGCAGACGAAGCATCGGTCCAGAAGGTGAGAGCCGCGGCTGAGGAACACCACAAGATGTTGCTGGGCCTGACAGCGCTGCTGCGACAACTATTCGCCTAGACCCCCCGATCGCTCCCGCCCACACTCTCAAGCTCATCCGCGTACCGCGCCCGCAGCGGCTCGACCACCTCCGCCAAAAAACGCTCGGTCTGCTCGACGCTCCGGCCCACATACTTCATCGGATCCAGCAGCTGATCCTCGGTCAGCAGGTGCGCGACCGATGCGAACGCCGGGTCGCCGCGAAGCCGATCGATCAGGTCGTTGTTGAGCCCTTCCTGCTTCACCCGATGCCCCGCGGCCTGCGCATGCACGCGGATCCTCTCGTGCAGGTCCTGCCGATCCCCGCCGGCCTTCACGGCCTCCATCAGGATGTTCTCCGTCGCCAGAAACGGCAGCTCCTCCATCAGGTTCTTCCGCACCATCGCCTCGTTCACGACCAGCCCGCTCGCGACCTGGTGCATCAGATCGAGCGCGCCGTCCAAGGCAAGAAACGCCTCGGGCAGGCTGAGCCGGCGGTTCGACGAGTCATCGAGCGTGCGCTCGAGCCACTGCGTGGCGGCCGTGTCGTAGGCGTTGCCCACGAGGTTCATGACAAACCGCGTGAGCCCGCAGATCCGCTCGCACTTCATCGGGTTCCGCTTGTAGGGCATCGCCGACGACCCGATCTGGTTCTTCCCGAACGGCTCGTCGATCTCCTTGCGGTTGGAGAGCAGGCGGATGTCGGTGGCGATCTTGTGGAGCACGGCGGCGATGGAGGCGAGGTCGGCGAGGATGAACGTGTCCACCACTCGCGGATAGGTCTGGCCGGTCAGATCGAATGCCAACGGTTCACCGATCGTGTCTTTCATTGCCTCACGTTCAAAAGCATCGATCTCGTCCGTGCGACCATCAAACAAACTCAGGAATGAAGCCTGCGTACCGGTCGCGCCACGGAACCCCCGCGTCTCAAAGTGAGTGCACTGTGACTGCAACCGATCGTGGCAGAGCTTGAGCTCGTACGCCCACCCGGCAGCACGCCGGCCCACGGTGACCGGCTGAGCTGTCTGATAGTGTGTGAAGCCGAGCGTGGGAGTCGCAGACCACTCGCCGGCTCGCTCCGCGAGTGCGGAAATGGCACGACGGATCTTGGCCCCGGTCACAACAATCGCGTCACGTTGTGCGACACGATCCGCATTGCACACCACATCCTGGCTCGTGCACCCCAGATGGATGATCGGCTTCGCGGTCGGGCACGACTCACCCAGGCAGTGGACATGGGCCATGACATCGTGCCGAAGGTCCCGCTCGATGGCGCTCGCCCGCGCGAGCTCCTCGTCGGTGATGCCCCGCTCGACGACGGCCCGCAGCTCCTCGACCTGTTCCTTGGTCACCAAAGGCCCCGCCTTTGACGAGCCCCCCGCGTGAGCGGGGGGCCCACTTTCGCCCGATGACTCCCCGCTCACGCGGGGGGCTCGTGAAGACGACCCGTGGCTCCCCCAGTCCTTGGTGACCTCGTACTGCGCCTCCGCGATCGCCAGCCAGATCCGGCGCCAGGTGTTGAACTTGTGCCGGGGCGACCAGATCCGCAGCATCTCGGGCGACGCATTCCGCGAGGCCAGAGGGCTGGTGTAGGTGTCGTATCCGGACGGGGCGGGGTCGGTCGTCATGCCCCACGATAGTGGGCTTTGGCGAGCCCGAAGCGCGAGCGAGGCGTCTTCCCCCCTCTCCCCGTCGGGGAGAGGGATCGCTGCGCAGCAGCAGGGAGAGGGGAGGGCTGTTGTCTTTCCGACTCCCAATCAACCTGCAAGAAGAACTCGCGTCCTCCCCTCACCCGACCTCGCCCATCGTTCAGACGGGCTCGGCCACCCTCTCCCCCGAGGGGAGAGGGAGCAAACAAACAGCCCCGGCCGAGGGTTCAGCCGGGGCTGTGTGCAGCTGCGAGCCGGCAAAGGGGGGAGAGCCTGGCTCGCGTCTTGGGGGGGCTTGGAGCGGGGCCCAGAGGAGCACCCGCGGTCGCCTGGTGCCCGCCGACGGGCCTTCGCTCAGCCGGCGGGCGAAAGTTCAGTTCTTCGGTCCCGGAGGGGACCGACTCGGACACGCTCAATTCTCGGTCCCGGAGGGGACCGACTCGGTTCAGATCGCTTCCTTGAACGCGCTCGCCGGCTTGAACGAGCAGGTCGTGCTCGCGGCGATCGTCATCGGCTGCTTCGTCGCCGGGTTGATCCCCTGACGCTCGGCGCGGTGCTTCTTCTGGAAGGTCCCGAAGCCCGTGATCGTGACCTTGTCCTTGGTCTTCACGCCCTTCTGGATCGCCTGCATCACGGCCTCGACCGCCTTGGTCGCCTCGGCCTTCGTCGACTCCAGCTCGCCGGCGACGAGCTCGATCAGTTCGCCCTTGTTCATGCTTTGTGCCTCCTGCAAACAGCCCCGGTCGGTCACCGCCGCCGTACAGGCAACATCGGCACCCACGCCCGGAACCCATTACTTTCCGCACACCCACGCCCACGCCAACTCCAGCGCCGAATCCGGCCTCTAGCCGCCTCAAGCCGCCTCATGCGGCCGCACGCCGCCGCACGCCGCCCCCGGGGCCGCCCGCCGGACCTATCCCCGCCTGCCCACGGCACTTCGGCTCTACACTTCGGCCATGGACGAGAGCTTCCAGACATTCGGAAACGAACCAGCGGGCACCGGGTCCGGCTTCGGCGGCTCGGGCATCGAGTTCGGGCAGGAATCGACCGCCACCAGGGTCCGGCCCCAGCCCAGGGCCGAAGAAGACCGCGAGCGGCCCGTGCCGTGGAATGTCGT
This sequence comes from Phycisphaerales bacterium, assembly GCA_036751825.1. Lineage (GTDB taxonomy): Bacteria > Planctomycetota > Phycisphaerae > Phycisphaerales > UBA1924 > JANQQZ01. The sequence continues at coordinate 17,318 of DAIOTV010000027.1, read as the reverse complement.
CCTGCTCGACGACGACGACCACAGCTACGAATATGTCATCCGCATGGGCCAGCAGCTCTTCGGCATGAGCCTCGAACGCGCCTTCCAGCTCGCCAAGACCGTCGACGCCGAGGGCCGAGCCGTCTGCACCACCACCCACAAAGAGCTCGCCGAGCTCAAGCAGGAGCAGATCCACTGCTTCGGGCCCGACCCGCTCATGCAGCGCTCCAAGGGCGCGATGAGCGCCGTCATCGAGCCCGCCGAGTGCGGCGACGGGTCCGACGACGACTCGGGCAAGACCCAAGACTGATCCCATGAACGACAGCCGCACGCTGGTCCTCCAGACCGAGGACCTCGACCCCGAGGCCGCGGCCTGGCTCGGCGAACGCTGCGAGCTCGTCCGCGCCTCCACCGACAGCCCCGACGCCGCCGTCCTGCTGCCCACCGCGAGCGCGCTGGTCGTGCGCACCTACACGCGGGTCAACGCCGAGCTGCTCGACCGCTGCCCGTCGCTGAAAGTCGTGGGCCGGGCGGGCGTGGGCCTCGACAACATCGACCTCGACGCCTGCCGGGCCCGCGGCGTGCGCGTCGTCCACACCCCCGGCGCCAACACCCAGGCCGTCGTCGAGTATGTCACCGCGCTGCTCGCCGACGCCCTCCGGCCGCGGCTGTTCCTCGATCGCCCGCCGACCTCGCTCGACGCCTGGCAATCGATCCGCGCCGAGCTCGTCGCCCGCCGGCAGATGGGCGACCTGACGCTCGGCATCGTCGGCCTGGGCCGGATCGGCTCCCGCGTGGCGCAGGTCGCCGAAGCGCTCGGCATGAACATCCTCTGGTGCGACCTCGACGACAGGCCCGACGCACCGGGCGAGCGGTCCGACCTGCCAACGCTCTGCGAACGCGCCGATGTCATCACCGTGCACATCGACGGCCGGCCCGGCAACCGCCGCCTGCTCGGTGCCGACGCCTTCGGACGCATGAAGTCCGATGTCGTGTTCCTCAACACCAGCCGGGGCATGGTCGTCGACGAAACCGCGTGCGCCGAGTTCATGATCAACCACCCCGCCGCGTGCGCCATGCTCGATGTCACCGACCCCGAGCCGTTCACCGAGACCAGCGCGCTGCTCGACATCCCCAATGTCCATCTCTCGCCCCACATCGCCGGCGCGACGGCGGGCGCAAAGCTCGCGATGAGCTGGGTCGTCCGCGATGTCTGGCGCGTGCTCACGGGCGAAGCGCCCGAGCACGAGGCGGTCTGATTGCTCCCTCTCCCCGCCGGGGCAGAGGCCCGGGGTGAGGGGGCTCAGCGCGTCGCTCTGCTTACGCCGACCGCACCGCCTGCGCATCCAGCCGGCGCTGCTCCGCGGCCTCGTACTGCTTCGTGATCGCGGGCCGAATCGACGCCATCACGATCAGCAGGATGATGCCCATGAGCGTGAACGGGTACCACACGTGGTACGGCTGGCCGAGTGTGAGCGCCGACAGCCCGACGCCGAGCGAGGCGATGCCCAGCACGATGAGGAAGGCGTAGTACCCCATGACGAAGCCGCGGGCCCTGCCCCTCGCGGCCAGCACGCCGCAGACCCCGCCGCCGATCGCGCCGCAGAGCACACCGCCCACGCCCCCGCCCAGCACGGGGCCCAGAATCCACGCCGACTGCTCACTGATCCACGGGTCCATCCTGCGAGCCCTCCACCATGCCCGGCCCCGCGCTGGGTCCCGCGTGGGGCGCAGAGCGTCGGGCCGCGTCCAGAATCTTCCGGGCCGTCGGCCCGTGCAACTCACCACGCTCGATCAATTCCGCCAGCAGGTCCTGCAGCGGGCTGGGCGTCCGCCCTTCGACCGCCGCCGACAGCCGGCGGATCACCCCGTCCAGCCGCGACCGGATCGTCGGATAGCTCACCCTGTACCGCTTTGCCAGGCCCTTGAGCGAGCCCGACTCCAGCACGAGCGCCACGATCAGATCCAGATCCTCCCGCGGCAACTGCCCGAGCGGGTGCCCCTCGAGCGCGCCCACCCCAGGCCGCCGATCCTCGGGAGACGATCTGAACGACAGCAAAGTCATGCTTGACAATGTACAAGATTTTTTCATTTTGTCAATTCACAACTTGATATTTTGAATGTCTTTCTGCCTCACCGACCGGGACGGTGCCCCGTTCGAGGCGGGCATTCTCGGGCTTACACTCGGGCATGGCCTCGCCCCACGGCATCCAGCTCGGCGTCAACATCGATCACACCGCCACCCTTCGGCAGGCCCGCTACCGCGACGCCGCCCCCGACGCCGGCGAGCCCGACCCGGTCCGCGCCGCCCACGAGGCCGAGCTCGGCGGCGCCGACGGCATCACCGTGCACCTGCGCGAGGACCGCCGGCACATCGTCGACCGCGATGTCGAGCTGCTGCGCTCGCTGATCAAGGTCAAGCTCAACCTCGAGATGGCCGCGACCGACGAGATGATCGCCGTCGCCCGCCGCGTCGCCCCGCACACCTCGATGCTCGTGCCCGAGGGGCGCGACGAGGTGACGACCGAGGGCGGGCTCGATGTCGCCGGACAGAAGGCCCGCATGCGCGAGGTCGTTGCGCGGCTGCGCGAGGGCGACATGCTCGTCAGCGCGTTCATCGACGCCAACGAGCGGCAGGTCGAGGCCTGCGCCGAGCTCGGCTTTGACATCTGCGAAGTGCACACCGGGCCCTACGCGCACGCGTGGTCGGACGAGGGGGGCGACTTCCGGCGCGACCCGCTCCGCCGCGAGCTGGCGCGCATCGCGGCCGCGGGCGAGGCGATCCGCCTCGCGGGCATGCGCTTCAACGCCGGGCACGCGCTGAACTACCACAATGTGGAGCCCATCGCGGCCCTGCCGGGCATCGAGGAGCTGCACATCGGCCACGCGATCGTGAGCCGAGCGATCTTCGTCGGCCTGCGCGAGGCGGTGCGCGAGATGAAGTCGATCATGCGGGGCGCCGCCGCGGTTTCCGCGCCGGGAGGTCGGCCATGAGCGGGCTCGTCGCACGGTTCCAGCGGCTTCAGGCGTACGAGCGCGACTGCGGCGCGTCGGTGCTGGCCTCGCTCGACAGCGTTCCCGACGCGCGGCGCTCCGAAGCGCCCGGGGCCCGGGCCTTCGCCCTCGCCGCCCACATCCAGGCCGCCCGGCTCCTGTGGCTCGCCCGGCTGACCGCCGACGCGCCGCCCGACCGGGTCTTCTTCGACAGCGTCGAGCTGGGCGACATCGAGCGACTGACCGCCGAAGCCGACGCCCGCTGGGACCGCTACGCCGACGACCTCACCCCGGCCGAACTCGCCCGCGTCGCGCGCTACACCAGCCTCGCCGGCAACGCCCAGCAGTGCCCCGTCGCCGACATCCTCACGCATGTGTGCAGCCACGGCGCGTACCACCGGGGCCAGGTCGCGATGCTCGTCGCGCAGGCCGGCGGCGAGCCGGCAACCACCGACTTCATCTTCTTTGCCTACCGCGAGCCGGACACGCTGTAGCGCGCCACGCCCCGCGGACGCGCAGCGGCCTGTCGGGTGCGCCCGCGGCCTGTCGGCTGCCACGCAATTCGCGCGCCGCGGCACCGCAACACGCGCCCGGCTCTTGGGAAATCCCCCGCGCGTTGATACAGTTGTCTGCCGATGGCCACGCCGCACGAATCCGAACTGCCGGCCCAGCTCGCCGAGATCAAGCCGGCGGGCTCGTTCCGGCAGGCGCTGCGCATCCTCGAGCACCTGCCCAACCTCGAGCGCCAGAGGCCCGAGCGCATCGATCCAAACGCCTTCCGCCTCGCCCGCATGCACGCGCTGCTCGAGCGGCTGAGCGACCCGCACCGCGAGCTCACCCTCGTGCATGTCGCCGGCAGCAAGGGCAAGGGCTCGGTGTGCGAGATGCTCACCGCCGCCCTCACCGGGTGCGGGTACACCGTGGGCATCCACACCAGCCCGCACATCGTCGATGTGCGCGAGCGCATCCGCATCGGCCCGGAGCTCATCGCCGAGGCGGCGTTCGTCAAGCTGTTCAACCGGTGCCTCCAGGCGGCCGGGCTCATCCAGGCCGAGTGCGGGCCCGCGTCCTACTTCGAGATGCTCACCGCGATGGCCCTGACCCACTTCCGCGAGCAGGCCGTCGATGTCGCCGTGATCGAGGTCGGGCTCGGCGGACGGCTTGACGCCACCAATGTCATCACCCCCGCCGTCTCGCTGATCAGCGCCATCCAGCTCGAGCACACGCAGCTGCTGGGCACCACCCACGCCGCGATCGCCCGCGAGAAGGCCGGCATCATCAAGCCCGGCGTGCCGGCGATCACCATCCCGCAGGAGGGCCCGGGCGCGCTCGAGGCGATCGAGCAGGCCGCCGAGCAGGCCGGCGCACCGCTCAGCGTCCTGGGCCGGGAGATCGAGTTCACCCAGCGGTTCGGCGCCGACCAGGAGCACGGCCCGCATGTGCGCATCGGGCTGACGACCGACCGCAGCTCGTACGAGCACATCGCCGTCCCCCTGCCCGGCGAGCACCAGGCGTACAACTGCGGGCTGGCGCTCGCCGCGATCGATGTGCTCGTCCGACGGGGGTTCGAGGCCCCCGAGGTCCGCGTCGCCGCCGGGCTCGCCGCGACGCCGAGGCGCGGGCGGCTCGAGACCGTCTGGGACAAGCCCCGCGTCATCGCCGACGGCGCCCACAGCCCCGATTCCATCGCCTCGCTCGTGCGCACCATCGGCGCCCATGTCCGCTACGACTCCATGGTCGTCGTCTTCGGCTGCGCCGCCGACAAGGACACCGACGCGATGCTCACCGAGATCGCCCGCGGCGCCGACAAGATCATCATGACCCGCTCGGCGTCCAACCCCCGCGCCGCCGACCCGAGAAAGCTCGCCGAGCGCTACGAGGCCATCAGCGGCAAGACGGCGCAGGTCGAGCCCACCGTGCGCGACGCGGTCAACACCGCCGCCCGCGCCGTCGGGCAGAACGATCTGATCTGCGTCACCGGCAGCTTCTACCTCGTGGGCGAGGCCAAGCAGCTGTTCGCGAGCAAGGCCGCCGCCCCCCAGTCGGTCTGAGCCGCCGCGGCGCCGCTAGCGCTCGCCCGACTGCACCACGATCGGGGCCGCGATCCGCCGCGTCCAGTCGCGCGACGGGCCCCGGAACCACGAGACATCCCCCGCCGAGCCCGGCGTCGTCACCGGCTCGCCCGATCGGAGCAGCTCGACCAGCACGCCCGGCCGGCGCGACAGCCCCGCCAGCAGCAGCGACACGCCGCGCTCCGTCGGCTCGACCTCGACCATGTACACCCACGACGCCCGCTCGCTCGGGGCCGGCCGATCGGTGTCGACCGATGCCGGGTCGCCGGCGTACACCGGCCCGGTCTGCGTCGGCACCGCGCCCGCGATCCGCAGCGCGTCGACATCCGTCACCGGACCATCGAGCACCGCCACGCGCGAGATGCTCGGCGTGGTCGTGATCGACTCCACCAGACCCCGCCCGAGCGCCGCGTCGGGCGCGTACAGGCGGATCACCAGCCGCCCCTCGCGGGCCGCCGCCAGCGCCTCCGCCGGCGTCACGATCGTCGTCGTCGGACCCCACTCGTGCGCGGGCAGCCCGTCGGCGGGCGCCTGCGCCACCGAAACCGGCGCCCGAGCCGCGAGCGGTGCCGCCTCGGCCAGCGCCCCCGCCTCAGCCGGTGCCGTCGGCGGCGCCTCGGCGAGGCGCGGCGCGCCCAGCGACACCGGCGCCGAAGGCCACGCCAGCCAGACCGCACCGAAAAACGCGCCGGCGACGCACGCGGCCAGCAACACGCCCGCCGCCCGCGCCGGCCAGCCCAGCCGGCGGTGCGCCCGCACCACCCGCGTGGGCCGCATGCGCGGCACGCCGCCGCCCGCCCGGCCCGTCGACTCAAACAGCGCCGCGAACGCCGGATCAAGCTCGCCCGTCACACCCTGGTGCACCACCGCCTCGACAAACGACCGGTCCGGCTCGGCGGCGACCAGCTCGAGCTCGTGGCTCAGCCGGCCGCGGTCGCTGCGCATGCCCATCACCGCGCCCGACAGCTCGGGGTGCGCCGCCAGCGTGCGCAGCACCGCCGCCGACCGGTCCGCCGGCAGCTCGCCCTCGACAAAGTCGAGCAGCTCGTCCTCCGTCAGACCGCTGCGGGCGATCAGCGGCAGAAGCCGGTTCAGGTTGGAAGGGTCGGTGGTCATGCGTCGCTGTCGTCGTCGGTGCCGGGCTCGTGGTTGGGCTCGTGGTTCGGTTCGTGCGCGAGCCGCTCGGCCCGGATCTGCTCCATGGCGCTCCGCAGCGCCGTGCGCGCCCGAAAGAGGCGGCTCTTGATCGTTCCTCGCGCAACGCCCAGAACCTCGGCGATGCGCCCGTAGTCCAGTCCCTGGGCGTCCCGGAGCAGCAGAATGCCCCTCTGATCGGGGTCCAGGCGATCGAGGGCCCGGAGCACATCGGCCCGGTCCTCACGGTCTTGGACGCCCGGCTCGGGCTCCGGTTCCGAGCCCTGGACCAGCTGCGCGCGGATCGACCGCGAGCCCGACGCCCCGGGGCCGCCGATGGCCTCGTCGACCGACAGCATCTTCCGCCGCTGGTCCCGCCGGATCCGGCTGACGCACGCGTTGTAGGTCACGCGGAACAGCCAGGTGCCCAGCCGGGCCCGGTCGTCGAAGGTGTCGAACCGCTGGATGGCCCGGACGATCGCCTCGTGGCAGACCTCCCGGCCCAGGTCATCGGACCGGAGCGTCCGGCTCGCGAGCGACCGCATCATGGGCTCGTAGACCGCGAAGACGCGGGTCCACGCGGCCTTGCGCTGCGCGTCCGTCACCGCCGCCCGAACGGCGATCACCGCCGCGCGGTCGAAGTCGGCGTCCGCGGCTGGTCGGTCGTCCCCGATCACGCGGCGATGGTACCGCCCGCGATCGGCGGCGCATCAGCGATCAGAGATCGCCCGGCGCGTCGAAGGTCCCGGCGTCGAACTCGGGGTTGACCTCGACGCTCTCGAAGGTCATCTCCTGCGTGAAGCCGCCCTGCGTCATGACGAGCTTCATCGGGAACTTCATGCCCTCGACCTCCTGGTAATCGAGGTAGCGGACCTCGTTGCTGAAGGTGGTGGCGCCGGGCGCGGTGCGGGTTTTCTCGGCGAGCTGCAGCCCGTTGTCGACGCGGAAGTAGCCCAGCGACTGCTCGCCGCTGTTGCTCACCAGCTCGACCACATGGACCTCGGTACCGTCCATGGTCTCGGTCCCCGTGGTCGTGGCCGACTGGTAGCGCTCGCGGGGCTTGAAACGCAGGTAGAAGTCGGCGTTCTCGGCCATGGCCTCGGCCTGGGGCTCGGGGACCATCTCCGGCTCGCCGCCGGGCTGGCTCGCCCAGGCCTTCTCGCCGTCGGTGCCCTGCACGATGCTGCCCATGTTCTGGATCTCGATCTCGACGAGCTGCTTGGCGGGCGGGGCGGCGGAGACGCTGATGTCGCCCTGCATGCCCATCGCGGGGATCGACATCGTGCCGGTCATGCGGAGGCCCTCGAGCTCCATGCCCGCCTCCGTGCCGCCGATCGCCTCGACATGCCGCTCGAGCACCTCGAAGCCCTCGGGCAGATCGGCCTGGGCCTGCTCGGGCTGGGCCTCGGCGGGCGCGCCCTCCTGCATGCCCGACTGGGCCAGAGCCGGGATCGAAAGACCGGCGGCCAGCAGAAACGCGCCGGCCAGACGGGTCGTGCGGAAGTCGGACATCATGATGGGGGCTCCCTCTGTGTTCGGGTGTGCGGTCGCGTCGAGCGGCTCGGCACTCCCCTGCCGGGCTCACCCCTGTGTATTCCGGCGGAAAGGCCGCCGGTTCCAACACTAGCGCGGCACCGGCGGGCCCGGGCCCGACCCCCCGCTCCGAGCACCCCGGGGGAATTCCGGGTCTTGTTCGGGCTTGTTGGGCCGGTCTGGACCGTCCCGGGTGGGGCGGGCCCCCAAGAATCCCCGCATGCCCCGGCCGCAGGCGATCGATCCGAACCGCAAGGGCCCCGCTCGCCCCGGCGATGTCGAGCCGCACATCCGCGATGCGCTCTCGCGGGGGGCCATCGCCTCGGTCAACCTCGCCGAGGGCCTCGCCGTCGAGTACCACACGCTGCTGTTTCACGCCGCGCCGACGATCGGCGAGCCCGCGGTCGAGCGGATGCGGGCGGCCTCGGACGAGGGCGTGACCGCGCGCAACCGGCTCGCCGCCGAGCTGCTGCTCGAACGCTTCGGGCCCGGCATCGAGCCCAAGCTCGGTCGGCACATCTCCGACACCGTGCGCGGCTGGGCGTGCCTGGTCATCGGCATCACCCCGGGCCTCACGCTCGCCGAGCGGCTCGAGCGGATCAGGCCCTACGCCGACGACCCGCACTTCGGCGTGCGCGAGTGGGCGTGGATGGCCCTCCGCCGGCCGATCATCGACGAGCTCGAAGCCGCCCTCGATCTGCTGACGCCCTGGACCGCGAGCCACCGGGCCAACCTGCGACGCTTCGCCGTCGAATCGACCCGGCCGAGGGGAGTCTGGTGCGCGCACATCGCGGCGCTCAAGGCCGATCCATCCCCGGCGCTCCCGCTGCTCGAGCCCGTGCGCAGCGACGGCGAGAAGTATGTTCAGGACGCCCTGGCCAACTGGCTCAACGACGCGGGCAAGACCAACCCCGCGTGGGTGATCGAGCTGACCGACCGCTGGCTCCGCGAGAGCGACACGCCCGCGACCCGGCGCATCGTGCACCGCGCCCGGCGGAACCTGTGAGCACCGGCCCGAGTCAGAGCCGCGTGCGTCAGCACGCGGGCAGGGGCGAGAACGGCATGCCCGCGTGCTCGCGCACGCGGCTCCGATTGAGATGACCGGGCACCAGCGGAACCATGCCGGCGACTGCCCCTTCTGCGGCTACTCCTTCGCCGGCCTCGACGCTGACCGCTGCCCCGAGTGCGGCGAGCCGATCCGCGCCGAGGCGTACGACCGCGCTCGGCCGCGCCGGCTCGAACGCGTGGCCGTTGCCGGCCTGTTCGTGTCGGGGCTCGTGCTGTCGGCGACGGGCGTGATGAGCGTGGTGGGCATCCCGATGATCCTGCTGGGCATCGCCGTTCTGGGCACGCCGGGGGGCGTAGGGCCCCGCTATCGCCGGTTCCTGCTGATCGCGGCCGTGGTGAGCTGGCTGCCCTGCCTGATCGGGGGCGTGGTTCTGCTGTGGTACCTGCTCCGCGCCGCGGGCCTGCTCCCATAGACTGCGTTTGTATACAGAGAAGGGACCCATTCCATGAGCATCGCCGACAGGACGACCGAGTTTGCCGCCGCCCCGGACTTCGACCTCGCCCGTGAGATCAGCCCGCGCCGGCATTCGACCGACGCCGGCGATGTCGCCGGGCTCGTCCGCGAGCAGCTCGAATACTTCGGGGTCGATCCCGACTCGGCCTACGGTCAGCGGCTGGCGCTCATCGCCACCCACCTCTACGCGGGCCACGCCGACCTGCGCGAGCTCTACCACCTGGGCGTGAAAGAACTCTCCGATCTGCCCCGCGACGACCGGGTCCAGCGGTTCGCGGCCCAGAAGTTCCTGGCCTACCAGCTCGCCAAGATGCTCGACACGCTCCAGCAGCACAGCCGCAAGACCTACCAGAGCGTCGTGAACGACCCGAGCAACCGCAGCCGCAAGGGGCCTTATCCGGTCTTCGACAATGTCACCGCGCTCTTCAGCGCCCAGCCCGTTATCACCCGCACCGCGACCTACATCTACGCCTGCGCCGAGTGGGTCGAAGACGCCTTCCAGGGCAAGGAGCTGATGCTCGAGATCTACTCGCGCCTGCTCAACCCGACCAATGTCGCGCTCGCCAACCACATCGTCGATGTCGAGGCGGGCGAGCTCGCCGGCGAGTACTTCGCCTGGAACTTCAACTCGGGCATGGCCGCGGTCGACGGCATCCTCAGCCACCTCGTGGGCTACCAGGACATCATCCTGGCCAGCCGGAATGTCTACGGCGGCACCTACCAGCTGCTCGTCGACTGGTTCGGCAAGCACTCGAACCTGAGCGTGGGCATCGAGTTCTTCGACGGGTTCGACGAGGCCGCCTTCACCGCCGCCCTCGAGCGCACCAAGGCCAAGTACAAGGACCGCCTCGACAACGGCCGGCAGATCTATGTCTATGTCGAGAGCCCCTGCAACCCGCACGGCAACGTGCTCGATGTGCCGGCGATCTGCACCAAGGCCCACAGCGAGAAAATGACCGTCATCTGCGACTCCACCGTCGGCACGCCCTTCCTGCACCGGCCGCTGCGCCGGGACGACCCGATGGAGCGACCCGACTTCATCGTCCACAGCTACACCAAGGACCTCGCCGGCCACGGCTCGACCACCGCGGGCGTCGTCATCGGGCGCAACGAGCGCATGTTCATGGGCAAGCACGACCACACCGTCGGGCTCGATGTCGACGGCTCGACCCGCACCTTCACGGGCGAGGACACGCTCTTCTGGAATGTCTACTACATCAAGGGCGCGTTCCTCGACTCGGAAAAAGCCTTCGAAGTGCTCAACGGCATGCACACCCTCGAGCTGCGCATGCTCCAGAAGTGCATCAACACCCTCACCTTCTGCGAGTGGCTCAGCCTGCACCCGCAGATCAATGTGCACGGCCCCGCCAACCCGAAGAACCCGACGGCCAAGATCGCCGAGAAGTGCCTGTTCATGGGCCTGCCCGCGCCCCTGTTCACCTTCGACTTCGAGGGCGACGGGACCAAGCCGATCTTCAGCCGCGGCGTCTTCAAGCGCTTCTTCGACATGCTCGACCCCGCGTTCGGCCACCAGGTGTCGCTGGGCCAGCCCAACACGGTGTGCCTCTGCCCGGCGATCACGAGCCACAGCGAGATGTCGCTCGACGCGCTGCGCGACGCGGGCATCTCGCTCACGACCACGCGCGTCGCCATCGGCACCGAAGACCCGCGCACGCTGATCGTGCACCTGATGAGCGCCGCCCGCATGACGCTCGACACCGAGGTGCCGGGCTTCAGCGACGGGTTCGCGGGGTGCGAGAAGATCGACGAGATCTACCAGCGCCGCTACAGCGAGGTGCACGCCAAGTACGCCAAGAGCCTGCTGCCCTGCAGCGAGCTGATGAAGTAGGTCCGGCCGCCCCGGTCGGGCCGCCGGCGCTCCCGGGGCGGGGCCGCGGGAGGCCGAGTCCTCGCCGCACGCCGGGCTATGCTGGGCCTTCGGAGGATCCGATCATCGCGCGCCGACCGCTGACATGCCCTGGCCTCGCCGCCGCCGCGGCCCTCGCCGCCGGCTGCTCGCCGCACTACGCCATCACCGACCCCGACTCGGGGACCATCTCCCTGACGCGGTCCTACGACAGGACCGACGCGGGCGTCACCTTCAAAGATCGGGTCACGAAGCGGCGCGTGACGGTCGACAACGCCCAGATCACGACCATCGGCGAGCACGAGTACGACGCGCTGCTCGAGCACCTGCGGGACACAGAGCAGAGGGACTGAAGCGTGGCCATCAAGCCGACCAAGCAGCAGATCATGCAGCGGGCCATGCGGGCCGACCACTTCGCCAGGCGGGGCGACCTGGCCGCCGCGGCGCTGCAGCTCTTCCCGGTCATGGAGCACGCCAAGGACCTGCACGATGTCGTGCTGTTCTGGGCGCGCATCCGGGCGCAGCAGGGGCACTACGCCGAGGCCGCCGGGTGGTACCGCCACCTGCTCAAGACGCACCACGACAACATCCAGATCCGCCAGAGCCTCGCGCTGTGCCTCCGCCGCGACGGGCAGTACGACGAGGCGATCAAGCAGATCGAGCGCATCCGCGAGACCGAGCCCTGGAACATCATGGCGGTGCTCACGCTGATCGACACCCACGCCACGCTGAACCGGACCGACGACGCGCTCGCGCTGCTCGACGAGCTCGAGGCCAACACGCCCCCCGACGGGGCCGACCCCGAGCAGCGCGCCCGCATGAAGATCATCCGCCTGCGCCTGCGCGACGACCCCGCGACCGTCGGGCCCGCGCTCGAGGACGCGGCGAACACCGAGCTCCGCCCCGACACACGCTCGAGCCTCGCCCAGCACGCCGGCATCACGCTCCAGAAGCAGGGCCGGCACGACGAGGCGTGGGACGCGATGGCCCGGGCCAAGCGGCACCGCGGCCTGCGTTTCGACGCCGACGAGCACGAGCAGCGCGTCTCGGCGTGCATCGACTTCTGGCGCTCCGACGAGGCGAAGGATCTGCCAAAGGCCGAGGTCGACGGGTCGAGGCTGGTCTACATCGTCGGCATGCCGCGGTCGGGCACCTCGCTGCTCGAGCAGATGCTGGGCCGGGTGCCGGGCGTCGCGCCGATGGGCGAGCGGTCGGAGGTGCTCCGCCTCGCGGGCGCGCTGTGGAAGCCGGCGAGGCCCGACCTGCAGCCGCTCGTCAGCTCGGCGAAGAACTTCACCAGCGAGAACCTGGCCAAGGTCGTGCCGATGATGGTCGAGACGCTCGCCAAGGCCGCCGCCGAGTTCGTCGAGGGCGAGCCGATCCGGCAGGTCGACAAGCAGGTCTTCAACTTCCTGCACCTGCCGCTGATCGCCCACGCCTTCCCGGGCGCGAAGGTCCTGCACATCCGCCGGCACCCGTGCGACACCGCCGTGTCGTGCTTCAGCCAGTGGTTCAACAAGGAGCACCACTTCCTGAAAGACGAGGCGTCGCTCGGCGCGTACTACAAGCAATATCTCCGCATGATGGACGCCTGGCGCGAGCTGCCGGCGCCGGGCGTCGTGCCCGAGATCATGGAAGTGCGCTACGAGGCGCTCGCCGCGGCGCCCGAGCAGACGATGCGCCCGATCCTCGAGTTCCTGGGCCTCGATTGGCACGACGATGTGCTGACGCCCGAGCAGTCGGAGCGGATCGTGCGCACGGCGAGCCGGGACCAGGTTCGGCAGGCGATCAACACCGCCGCCGTCGGCCGGTGGAAGCCCTACGAGCGGCAGCTTGAGCCGTTCATCGAGGCGCTGGGGCGCGACATCGTCGAGTCGTACGACCCCGCGGCCGCGTCGTGAATGTCCCGCCCAAGGCAGCCCAGAAGCTCCAGCAGGGCCAGCAGCTGCTCCGGCAGCGCGACATCCAGGGCGGGGTGAAGCTGATCAAGGAAGCCGCCGACGCCGGCCGATCGAGCGCGCCGATCCAGCTCGCCGCCGCCCAGCAGCTGCACGCGCTCGGACGCGTCGACGACGCCGCCGAGCTGTACCGCCGGGCGCTGAAGCTCGACCACGCCAGCGCGAACGCCCGCGTTGGGCTGGGCCAGTGCCTGAAGGCGCGTGGCGACCACACTGGGGCGCTCGAGCTGTTCGACAGGGTGCTGGCCGCGCAGCCGGGCCACTACCTCGCCGCGGCGAGCCGGGCCGAGCTCCTGGTCGACCAGGGCGACGCGGACCGCGCCCTCGAGGCGATCGACGCGCTGCGCAACCTGCCGGGCGACGCGGGAACGCCCGCCACGCTCGCGCTGCTGCGCGCCAGGCTCAGCCCGAAAGCGGTCGCGCCCGAGGAGGTCATCCCCGAATTGCGGTCGGCGACGCAGCTGCAGCAGGTGCAGCCCCGGCTGCGCGGCGTGCTGTTCGGCGAGCTGGGCCGGCTCGAAGAACGGCTCGGCCGATACGACGACGCCTTCCGCGCCTACACCCCCAGCAAGCAGGCCTTCCGCCCGCCCTGGGACCCCAACCAGCACGCCGCGCGCGTCAGCGAGCAGATCGAACGCTGGACCGCGGCGTGGGACTCCATCCCGCAGGCCTCGGCACAGGGGCCCGAGGTCGTGTTCATCCTCGGCATGCCCCGCAGCGGCACGACGCTCGTCGAGCAGATGCTCGCGCAGCTCGAGGGCCTGGCCCCCGGCGGCGAGCAGAGCGTGCTCAGCCAGATCGTCGCCGAGCGCGACCCGCCGCCCGGGCTCGTGCAGCCGATGATCGCGAACCCGGCGTCGCTCGATGCGCGCGCCATCGAGCTGATGGCGGCCGACGCCGCCAAGCGCTACGCGCTGAAGGTCAACCACAAGCGGGGCGAGCTGTTCACCGACAAGCAGCCCGGCAACTTCTTCTATGTGCCGCTCATCCTCAAGCTGTTCCCCCGGGCGCGCATCATCCACTGCGTGCGCAACCCGCTCGATGTGTGCCTGTCGAACTTCGCGATCAGCTTCGGCCGGCCCCACCCCGAGACACACGACCTCACGCACCTGGGTCGGTACTACCGCGACTACGAGCGGCTGATGGACGCCTGGCGCCCGCTCGCGGCCGACCGCATGATCGACGCGGTCTACGAGGACCTCGTCGCCGACACCAGGACGCACGCCGAGCGGCTCGTCGCCTTCATCGGCAGGCCCTGGGACGACGCGGTGCTGCGGTTCCACGAGTCGGACCGCACCGCGCGCACCGCCAGCCGCGAGCAGGTCCGCCAGAAGGTCTACACCTCGAGCGTCGCCCGGCACGAGCGGTTCGGCGCGCACCTCGACCCGCTCCGGGCCGCCCTGGGACGGTGACGCCCCGCCGCCATACCCTCGCGGCATGAAGGTTCTGCTCACCAACGACGACGGCATCCACGCTCCCGGCATCCGGGCGCTGCACGCGGCGCTCGCGGGCGCGTTCGACGAGCTCTACACCGTCGCGCCGCTCACCGTGCAGTCCGCCACCAGCCACGGCGTCACCTTCAACGAGCCGCTCATGGTCAGGCCCTGCGACGACCCGCCCGGCAAGGCCGTCGACGGCCGGCCCGCCGACTGCGTCAAGCTCGCCCTCTCCCAGCTCTGGGCCGAACGCTTCGGCGCGGGCTCCAGGCCCGACCTGGTCATCAGCGGCATGAACGCGGGCGCGAACTGCGGGATCAATGTCATCTACTCCGGCACCGTCGCCGCCGCCATCGAGGCCGCGTTCCTCGGCATCCCCTCGATCGCCGTCAGCCTGCACCTGGGCCGGGGGCGGACGATGTACGAGATCGGCGCTCGGCACGCACGCCGCGCGATCGATGCGGTGCTCGAGAGCCATCCGTTTGAGCCGCACTCGTGCATCAGCATCAACATCCCCCGCTGCGAGCGGCCCGGCACGATCGGCGACGGGCCCGGCTACGACTCGGGCCCCTACGCCGACGAGCCCTACGACCCCGAGGCCGACCTGCCCATCACCGTCTGCCCCGTCAATGTGCACGGGCTGATCGACAAGTTCGAGCGACGCGAGAGCCCGATCGGGCAGGCCTACTACTGGCCCGCCGGCGGCGGGCTCGACTTCCACGCCACCGACCCGGGCACCGATGTCGATCTGATCTTCAAGCGGCACATCACCGTCACCCCCCTGACCTTCGACCTCACACGCCACGAACAGCTCGCCGCCTGGCGCGAGCGCCTCGCCCGTTTCGCCTGACGCCATCGGCCGGCGATGAAGCCGGCGCCCCATCCGCCCGATGCTCCTCCCGGCGCCCCACGCGCCGGAGGATCAGGTCGTGAAACAGCCAAACCGCACGGACATCCTGCTCGACGCCGGCACCAACGAGCTCGAGGTGCTCGTCTTCGAGCTCGCCGGCGGGTTCTTCGGCGTCAATGTCGCCAAGGTCCGAGAGGTCATCCGGTTTACGCACCCAACCGAGAGCCCCATGCAGCACCCCTCGGCCATGGGCATGATCAACCTCCGCGGGCAGGTCGTCCCCATGATCGACCTCAAAAAGCACCTGGGCGTCGGCGTCGTCGACCCCGCGGACCCGACCAACCGCGTCATCATCACCGAGTTCAACGGCATCCGCTCGGGCTATGTCGTCGACGGCGTCGACCAGATCCACCGGATCAAGTGGTCCGACGTGCGCGAGGCGCCCGATGTCCACTCCATCGACACCAGCTGCTCCGAGATCGCCGTCTCGAGCTGCACCGGCGTGCTCGAGATCCGCGGCGACCTGGTGCTCATGCTCGACTTCGAGTCCGTCGCCGACGCCATCCTGCTCAGCGACAAGCTCCACCTCGATCGGGTGGACAACCCCGACAACATCGACCGCGCCGCCAAGCGCGTCATCCTCGCCGAGGACTCGCCCTTCATGCGCGACCTCATGCAACGCGTGCTCGTCAACTCGGGCTACGCCCGACTCGAGGTCTACTCCAACGGCGCCGACGCCTGGAACGCCATCGAGACCTCGACCGAAGACAACCCCATCGACGCCGTCATCAGCGACATCGAGATGCCCCGCATGGACGGGCTGCACCTGTGCACGCGCGTCCGCGACTCCAGGGCGCACCACATCCGAGAGCTGCCCGTCGTGCTCTTCAGCTCGCTGATCAGCGACGACAACCTCAAAAAGGGCCAGCAGGTCGGCGCGAGCGTACAGGTCGCCAAGCCCGAGCTCGAAGATGTCGTCCGCCTCGTCGACAAGGCCTGCACGGGCCAGCTCGGCGAGATCGCACGCGCCGCCTGAGCCGCCACCCGAGCAACCGGGCCCCCACTCACAGACCAGCCGCGCGATGGGTCCGCGATGACCAGGCGATGAAACACACCACGACCGGCCGGGTGCGGCAGGGCCGCGCGCCACCTCGCACGCCGCACCCGGCCTCAAACCACACTTCGGGCAGGCTTCGCAACGGGCCCGGCACACCGCCCTTGGCAACGGGGCGCGGGCCATGCGACAAAGGCGGCCTCGCCTGCACAGCGAAGCCGCCCGGAGGGAGAAGAGAGTCTGTCCGTGTCGGCCCCGCTCGGGGCCGATCGCGCGTGTCAGCCGATCAGGTCGGTCACGCCCTCGAGCACCGCGGGGAAGTCGGCCCGGATCTGGTCGAGCTTCTCGGCGTTGAGCTTGAGCGCCTCGAGCACGCCCTTGTCGTAGCTGAGGTTGACCAGGTCGAGCCGGAACCCGTGGCCGTGCTCGGCGGCGATGCGGTCGGCGACATAGACGAGCTGGCACAGCGTGCGGTGCTCGCTGGGCGCGCTCGACGGGTTGTGGTGGAACCGCGTCACGCTCGCCAGGGTCTTGGGGAACTTCCACCGCTCGCACAGCGCAAAGCCGAAGTCCTGGTGCGTGACGCCGAAGATCTCGGCCTCGGCCTCGAGCATGTTGCCCGTCGGGTTGCCGTCGCCGTCGGGACGCACCCGATCGAGCACATCGATCATCTTGTTCCGGTCGTACTGCATCTCGACCATGAAGCCGATGTCGTGGATCAGCCCCGCGAGGAAGGCCTCGTCGGTCAGGCCGAAGCCAAGCTTGTCGGCGAGCATCTTGGTCGCGGCGGCGCAGGCGATCGAGTGGTCCCACAGGTCGCGGGCCGCGAAGTACGGCGTCAGCTGGCCCCCGCGGAACAGCTTCGCCAGGCTCGCCGCGATCGCGATGTTCTTCACCGCGTTCAGCCCCAGCATCACGA
>DAIOTV010000026.1:32442-33454 GCA_036751825.1 Phycisphaerales bacterium | reverse complement strand
GCGTCGAAGCGCGGCAGGGCCATGTCGTCGGCCATCATCCAGCGGATCTCGAAGCGGCGGGTGGCGAGCTGGACCAGCAGGGGGTCGATGCCCGCGGTGTGGTTGGCGACGACGATGATGGGTCGGCCCTGCGTGTGGGCGGCCTCGGCGGCGCGGAGGTGCGGGGTGCCCTCGTGGCGGACGCGGTGGACGGCGCGGAGGTAGACCGCGAGGAAGGCCATGAGCGCGCCGTCGATGAGGTCATAGGGGTCGCGGCGCGGCCCGGCCAACACGAGCCGGGCGACGGCGGCCCAGACGAGCCAGGCGACAACGAGAATGGAAAGCCAAAGGATCATGTTTGTGTATACTAACGATACCCGATCCGCATTCCCGGGCTCCGGCCCCGGGTTGGGGTTCGAAGGCGGCATCGGCGGGAGGACTGTGCAGGTTAGGATCGGGTCGTGAGCGATCTCTGGGCAGAACGGCGAGCGGCGGTGCAGGCGAGGGCGGCGCCGCTGGCGGCGCGGATGCGGCCCCGGTCGCTCGACGAGGTCGCGGGACAGGAGCACATCCTGGGCGAGGGCAAGCTGCTCCGGCGGATGCTCGTCGCCGACGCGATCATGAGCCTGATCCTGCACGGCCCGCCGGGCACGGGCAAGACGACGCTGGCAAAGCTGATCGCGGACCACACGAAGCGGCACTTCGTCGCCGAGAACGCCGCGAGCGTGGGCGTGAAGCGGATCCGCGAGATCATCGACGACTCGGCACGCCGCGTCGAGGGCGGCGGGCGGGGGACGATCCTGTTCCTCGACGAGATCCACCGGTTCACGCGCTCGCAGCAGGATGTGCTGCTGGGCGATGTCGAGCGTGGGCTCGTGACGCTGGTGGGCGCGACGACGGAGAACCCGCTGTTCGCGTGCAACGCGGCATTGGTCAGCCGATCGACGCTGTTTCGGCTTGAGCCATTGACCGAGGACGACATCGTCGGCGTGCTGCGGCGGGCGATCGCGGACGAGGAGCGAGGCTTCGGGAA
>DAIOTV010000026.1:0-32432 GCA_036751825.1 Phycisphaerales bacterium | reverse complement strand
GCTCGATCGAGGCGAGCGACGAGGCGCTGCTCGTCTGGGCGGTCAAGTGCGACGGGGACGCGCGGCGGGCGCTGACGGCGCTCGAGGTCGCGGTGCTGAGTTCGGATTCGGAGCCGATCGTGATCGATCGGGCGGTCGCGGAGGAATCCATCCAGCAGAAGGCGGCGGTGTACGCGGACGACGAGCACTACGACTCGGCGTCGGCGCTGATCAAGTCGATCCGGGGCAACGACCCGGACGCGGCGGTGTACTGGATCGCGCGGATGCTCGAGGGGGGCGAGGACCCGCGGTTCATCGTGCGCAGGCTGGCGATTCTGGCGAGCGAGGACATCGGCAACGCCGACCCGCAGGCGGCGGTGCTGGCGGCGAGCTGCTGGCATTTGGTGGAACGCATCGGCATGCCCGAGGCGCGGATCACGCTGGGGCAGCTCGCGACCTATCTCGCGCTCGCGCCCAAGAGCAACGCGGCGTATGTCGCGATCGATGCGGCGCTGAGCGATGTGCGTGAGGGGCGGACAATCCCGGTTCCGATGCACCTGCGGGATCCGAATACCTCACCTTCAGCGGGCCCCACCGCCGAGGCTGACGGGTCGGCGATCACGATGCGTGAGCGGCGGGCGGGGGATCGCACCGCGCGGTATCGGTACAGCCACGACGCGATCGGGGGCGTGACGGGGCAGGACTATCTGGGCGTGGAGAAGACGTACTACGAGCCGACGGACTCTGGCGCGGAGCGGGCGATGGCTGAGCGGCTGCGCGAGATCAAGGCGATCCGCGAGCGGCTGCGGGGTGAGTCTGAGTGAGCGTGGCGGGAGAGAAGCGATCGGTGCGGAACGGGCTGAAGGTGGCGCTCGCGCGGCTTGGGCCGCACGAGGTGTCGGCGCGGTCGGCGACGGCGTGCGGCTACCTGATCGACCGCTGGGGCGGTGCGGGGATGGTGATGGCGTATCTGGCGTTGCCGGCGGAGGCTGACCCGGCTGGGGCGATGGCGGTGTGGCGGGCGCGGGGGGCGACGGTGTGCGTGCCGCGGGCGGACTGGGCGAGCCGTTCGATGGAGCCGGTGGTGCTGGGCGGCGAGCTGGTGTCGGGCCCGAAGGGGATCCGCGAGCCGGGGCCTCTGCAGCCGACGGTGGAGCTTTCGAGGTTGGAACTTGTTGTGGTGCCTGGGCTTGGGTTTACTCGGCGGGGTGATCGGCTGGGACGGGGTGCTGGGTTCTACGATCGCTTCTTGGCCCGGTTGGGCCCGGAGACGACGACGGTCGGACTGGCGGTGTCGGCGCAGATCGTGGATGATCTGCCGACCGAGTCGACGGACCGGCGGGTCGACATGGTGGTCACGGAAGACGGCCTGGCTTCGTGCCGGGCCCGGGATTCGGAAGGAGTCTGAAGCCGATGTCACTCCCCTCGCAACGGAGATCGTTTGGTCCGCGGGTCAGCCCCCGATCGCGGCGTGGGCCGGTGGGGCCGAAGCTCGTGGGTGGTGCCGTGCTGCTGGCGACCGTGGTGGGCGGCGCGTGGCTGCTGCTGCGCGGCGGCGGCGAGGCTGAGCCGCGGGTGTTCGAAGCGGATTCGGCGTTCCTCGCTTCGGCTGCGGGCGCGGCGGAGTCCGAGGCCCCGGCCGAGCTTGATCTGAGCGGATTCGTGTCGACGGGTGTGCTGGCGAGCACGGTCGAGCGTTCGGCTTCGCCCGCGGGGGCGGGCGATCGCAGGGGGACGCAGCCGATGGTCGCCGAGGCGGTGCGCGAGGCCGCGCCGAGCCGGCCGGTTGAAGCCGCACCGCCGGCGCATCGCGCCGCGGGTGTGGCGGGCCTGGTGGACGAGGCGCGGACGCTGCTGGGCGAGCAGCGGCTGGTCGCGGCGCGGGATCAGCTCAACGAGGCGCTGAAGCACCCGGACGCGACCGAGCAGGACCGTGCGATGATTCGGGGCGATCTGGCGGTGCTGAACGAGGACCTGTTCTTCAGCCCCAAGGTGTACGAGGGCGACCCGCTGGCGTTCGGGTACACGATCCAGGCGGGCGACCGGCTGGCGGCGATCGCGGCGAACCGGGGGCTGGGCGTGGACTGGCGGCTGATCCAGCGGATCAACAACATCGCCTCCCCGAACCGCATCCGTGTCGGGCAGAAGCTCAAGCTGGTGCAGGGCCCGATGCACGCGATCGTGGACAAGAGCGACTACCGCCTCGACCTGTACGCAGGGCCCCCGGGCGCGCCCGATCAGTGGATGTACATCCGCTCGTTCTCGGTGGGCCTCGGGGAGAACAACTCGACGCCGATGGGCCGGTTCGTGGTGCGGCCGGCGTCGAAGCTGATCAACCCGGTCTGGCGCAACCCGCGGACGGGCGAGTTTTTCGCGGCGGACGACCCGAAGAACCCCATCGGCGAGCACTGGGTGGGCCTCGAGGGCACGGGCGAGATCGCCAACGTCGAGGGGTACGGGATCCACGGCACGATCGAGCCCGAGTCGATCGGCCGGGACGCGTCGATGGGCTGCGTGCGGCTTGCCGACGGCGATGTCGCGGTGATCTACGAGTGCCTCGAGGAGTCGGTCAGCGAGGTGCACATCCGGCCCTAGCGGGCCGCTGCCGCGGGTCGCCGAGAGGGGATTTTCGGCGGGTGTTGACCTATGATTGTTGACGCGCTCCGGGGCCGTCCCCGGGGCGTTTTTTGTCGAGTCGGAGGCTCACCGTCCATGGCTGATCAGGGTTCGTCAAGCGGCGCGTACGGCAGCGACCAGATCAAGGTGCTCGAAGGCCTGGAGGCGGTTCGCAAGCGGCCCGGGATGTACATCGGCGGGACGGGGCTGAACGCGCTGCACCACCTGGTCTACGAGACGGTGGACAACTCGATCGACGAGGCGATGGCCGGCTTCGCGACCGTGATCTCGGTGACGGTGCACGCCGACGGGTCGTGCAGCGTGGTGGACGACGGGCGGGGCATCCCGATCGACCCGATGAAGCACGAGGACCCGAACCTCAACGGCAAGCCGGCGGTCGAGATCGTGATGACCAAGCTGCACGCAGGCGGCAAGTTCAACCAGGAGGGGTCGGCGTACAAGGTCTCGGGCGGGCTGCACGGCGTGGGCGTGTCGTGCGTGAACGCGCTCAGCGAGCACCTGGAAGTCGAGGTCTACCGCGACGGGACGGCCCACGAGATGCGGTTCGAGCGGGGCGTGGTGACCGAGTCGCTGCGCGAGATCGGGCCCATCCCGAGCGAGGCGACCCGCACGCGGGGCACGCGCGTGACATTCAAGCCGGACCCGACGATCTTCCCGGACACGACCTTCTCGGGCGAGACGCTGGCGAACCGGCTGCGCGAGCTGAGCTTCCTGAACCCCGGGGCGACGATCCGGTTCCACGACGAGCGGGACGCGGGGAGCGAGCCCGAGGTGTTCAAGGCCGAGCGGGGCCTGCTGGAGTATGTCGAGTACCTGATGGCGGGCAAAGCGGCGTTCAGCCCGCCCGTGCACGTCATGAAGGAGGACGGCGACACGGTGTGCGAGGTGGCGATGCAGTATCACGACGGCTACGCGGAGACGATGCTGACCTTCGCGAACAACATCCGCAACACGGACGGGGGCACGCACGCGCAGGGCTTCAAGGCGGCGCTCACGCGGGCGCTGAACACCTACGCGCGGAAGGCCGGGCTGATCCGGGAGAAGGACCCGGTTCCGACGGGGGACGATCTGCGCGAGGGGCTGATCGCGATCGTGAGCGTGAAGCTGCCCGAGCCGACCTTCAACAACCAGCCCAAGGAAAGGCTGCTCAACCCGGAGATCGAGGCGTTCGTGAGCCAGGCGATGTCCGAGGCGCTCGAGTCGTGGCTGGAGGAGCACCCGGCGGACGCCAAGCGCGTGTGCACGAAGGGGATCATCGCGGCGCAGGCCCGCGAGGCGGCCCGCAAGGCGCGGGAGCTGACGCGGCGGAAGACGGCGCTCGACTCGGGGTCGATGCCCCACAAGCTGCGCGACTGCAAGACCAAGGACATCACCAAAAGCGAGCTGTTTATCGTCGAGGGCGATTCCGCCGGCGGCTCGGCGACACAGGGGCGCGACGTCGAGACGCAGGCGATCCTGCCGCTCAAGGGCAAGATTCTCAATGTCGAGAAGGCGCGGATCGACAAGGTGCTGGGGTTCGAGGAGATCCGGACGCTGATCGCGGCGCTGCGCTGCGGCATCGGCGGCGACCTTGACATCAGCAAGCTTCGCTACGGCAAGGTCATCATCATGACCGACGCCGATGTCGACGGCAGCCACATCCGCACCCTGCTGCTCACCTTCTTCTTCCGGCAGATGCCCGAGCTGATCAAGAAGGGGCACATCTACATCGCGCAGCCGCCGTTGTACCAGCTTGTGCGCGGCAAGACGGGCCGGTATGTCCTCAACGAGGCGGAGCTGTCGAAAACGCTGAGCGAGACGGGCCTCGAGCGGGCGACGCTGCTCGTGCGCGATATCGCCTCGGTCGAGACCGAGCCGGGCGGCGTGCTGGGCGATCCGCCCATCGAGCGCGAGCTGGCGGGCGCGGACGCGAAGCGGGCGGTCGAGCTGCTGGAACGGCTGGCGAAGCTCGTGGACATCGCCGAGCGGCGGGGGACGACGCTGGCGGACCTCTTGGACGAGCGGGCCAGGGACCCGAGCGGCCGGGGGACGCTGCCCACGCACCGCGTGAGCTGGCGCGGCGGCGAGGCGTTCGCGTGGAGCGAGGCCGACGCGATGCAGCTGGTGGACCGCCACGGCCTGCGGCTGGGCGACGCGTCGAACGGCGACCCGGACGCGGGCGACACGCCGATCGCCGCGGTGCGCGAGCTGCACGAGAACCGCGAGCTCGACAAGGTGTTCGTGGGGCTCGCCGAGCTGGGGCTGGATGTGGCGGACTACGCGCTGGTGCAGGAAGAGTCGGTGACGGGCGAGCGCATGCCCGCCCGGTTCGCGTGGCGGATCGAAGCGGGCTCGTCGCCGGCGAGCAAGGCGGCCGAGGAGGCGGCGGCGGACGACGAGAAGGTGGCCGAGGACGGGGTGAGCCAGACGGTCACGCGTTCGGGCCAGAAGCTGATCGAGGCGGCAAACCTGTCTCGGATCGTGCCGGCGCTG
Organism: Phycisphaerales bacterium; assembly: GCA_036751825.1. Classification (GTDB taxonomy): domain Bacteria; phylum Planctomycetota; class Phycisphaerae; order Phycisphaerales; family UBA1924; genus JANQQZ01. The sequence continues at coordinate 27,344 of DAIOTV010000026.1, read as the reverse complement.
CACGAGGTGGGCCGGCGGGGCATCGAGGTCAAGCGGTTCAAGGGGCTGGGCGAGATGGACGCCGAGCAGCTGTGGGCGACGACGATGGACCACGATGTTCGGGTGCTGCTGCGCGTGACCTGGGACATGGCGGGGCAGGCCGAGAACCTGTTCAGCACGCTGATGGGCGAAGAGGTCGAGCCCCGTCGGAAGTTTATCGAGGACCACGCGCTCGAGGTGAAAAACCTGGACGTGTGAGGCGTGCCCGGCGGCCTGCGGTCCCGGTCATGGGGGCGTGCGGGCCCGGTCATGGGGTGTCCGTCCCGATTCGGGCGGTGCGACCCGAGCCATCGGCACAACCATCACAGCCCCCCGGCCGCGGGACCGACCCGCGGCGAAGGCCGAGGCTGCGCCGACCGACATCAGAGGGTGCGGCGCGGTCGAGCTCCGCCGGGAAGGAGCCGGGTCGGCATGCGGCGATACAGGGCGAACTTCAAATTGAACGACGGGGGCGACCAGCGGCGGAACTCGCTGGGCCTCGACGCGACGCGGCTGAACCAGCTGCTCGATCTGCTGGACACCAAGGGCGAGGGCGGGGCGAAGCTCAAGCGGGTCCATGTGCGCTGGCCGTTCCGGCACGACTCGGTCACGCTGCGGCTGATCGAGGGCTTCGGCAGCCGGCGCGAGTTCAAGGTCGCGGCGCGGAACCTCTCGAACTCGGGGGTGTCGCTGATCCACAACGCGTATGTGCACCCCATGACCCAGTGCGAGGTGAAGGTGCCCATCAGCAACGGGGAGCCGAACGAGACGCAGACCGTCAAGGGCGTCGTGCGGCGGTGCACGCACATCCACGGCGTGGTGCACGAGGTCGGCGTGGAGTTCGACGAGCCGGTGGACGCGCGGCAGTTCCTGTGCCTCGACTCGATGCCCGCCTACTACAGCCTCGAGACCATCGACCTCGCCAAAATGGAGGGCACCGTGCTGCACGTCGAGGACTCGGCGGTCGACCGCCGGCTCTTTGTGCACTACCTCGCGGACACGCGCGTCATCGTCAAGTCGGCCGAGACGATCGAGCAAGCGAAGAAGAAGGCACGCGAGACCTTCGACCTGGTGGTGGTCGACATCCAGCTCCCCGACGGGAACGGGCTGGACCTTGTGAGCTGGATGCGCGACAACGGCATCCTGACGCCGGCGATCGTGATGACGGCCGACAGCTCGCACGAGACGCAACGCGCCCTCGCGGGCTCCGAGGTGAACGGCTACCTGCTCAAGCCGGTGGACCCGGGGACGCTGCAGCGGGCGATCACCGAGTACCTGCGTCTGGCGGACGACCGCTCGAGCGCTGGATCGGACGACGCGCTGCGGGACCTGGCGAGCACGTTCGTCGCCGAGCTCGGGCAGATCGTCGAGGACCTGCGGGCCTGCGTGCAGAAGGACGACGCGATGACGGCGTACTCGATCGTGCTGCGGATGAAGGGGACGGCGCCGGCGCTGGGGTTCACCCAGCTGGCCAACGTGTGCGACCGCGCCGCGGCGGCGCTGGCGGCGAGCATGAGCTGCGAGGAATCGCAGCGACAGCTGGACGCGCTGCTCGACGCGTGCGACCGGCTTCGGCACAGGAGAGCGGGATGAGTCTGCTCGACGTGATCGGCATCGGGCGGGGGACCGGGCCCGTCCTGCTCGCGGTCGCCCTGGTGTCGGCGGCGGCGCTCGGCTGCATGCTGGGCGTGCTGATCATGGCCCGGCGGGCTTCGGGCCGACGCGTCGACGAGCCGGGGGCGCTCGACGACGCGCTCGCCGCCACGGGCGCGGCGACGATCGGCCTGCGCCTGCGTGGCGGCGAGCGGGTGGAGGTGACCAGCCTTTCCTCGAGCGTCGAGGCACTCACGGGCTACCTGCCCGCGGCGCTGTGCAGCGGGGACGCGTTCTTCCGCATGCTCGACGAGCACGGGGCGAGGGACCTCGAGCGGCGCATCGCCTCCGCGGTGCGCGACGAGCGGGCGATGGTCGCCGACTTTGGCTACCAGGACGCCGACGGCCTTCGGCGGTGGATGCAGCTGCGCGCCGGGCCGGTCGCCGGTGGGCGGGGGAAGGGCCGCAACGCGTTCCAGGGCGTGCTGCGCGAGGTCACCGAATCGCGCCAGATGGGCGGCGAGCTCTTGCAGGCCAAGTCGCGGTTCCACGCGCTCGCCGACGCGACGCCCGCGATGCTCTGGGTGCTCGATGCCTCGGGCCGGGCCACCGCGGTGAACCGGGCGACCGAGCGGTTCTGCGGCGTCAGCGAGGCGGCGCTGCTGGGCGAGAGCTGGATGCTCGCCGTCGATGAGGGCGATCACGAGGGGCTGCGGCAGTTCGTCGCACGGGTGCTGGACGAGGGGACCTCGCTCAACCGCGAGGTCGTGATGATCGACCCCGACAACCGCGCCCGGCGGATCGCGATGACCGCGACGGTCGCCAAGAACAGCGAGGGCGATGTCGAGAGCGTCGTGCTCACCGGGCGCGATGTGACGGACCGCAGCGAGATCGAGAAGCACCGCGAGCGGCTGACGCGGCTGATCGACGCCAGCGGCAGCCCGGCGATGATCCTGGCGCCCGACTTCCGGGTGACGATGCTGAACCCGTCGGCGCGTGCGCTGGCGGGGCTGAAGGACGGCGAGGCCGCGGACTCGATCGCGCTCTGGCACGTCGTCACGCAGGACGCGGTCGAGAAGATCCGCAACGAGGCGTCGCGGTACTGCGCGGACGGGGGCGTGTTCGAGATGCGGGGCGCGCTGCGCGACGGGAGCGACGGGAGCCTGTCGGCGGAGCTGAATGTCGTGGGCCTCGGAGACGGGTACCTTGGCGTCTCCGCCCGCGTGATCGAGCAGGACCTGGAGCGGGAGGCCCAGGCGCAGCTGAACCAGCGGCGGCTGGATGTGATGCTGGCGGCGCTCGAGCGGCTGACGGGCGCGGCGTGGGCGCCGGGGCGGGCCGCGGAGCGCGTGTGCGAGGCGATCGCGACGGCGTACGACGATCTGCGGGTGTCGTACGGCGTGGTGGACAAGCACGGCGTGGTGCTGTGCGAGGCCTCGGACGAGGCGGCGTGGATGGGCTCGGCCGAGGGACGCGAGCTGCGGTTCGATCCGGACGGATCGCTGCTGCGAGCGCTGGCCGAGGGCGAGCTCGTCAAGGTGGGCGATGTGTGGGCGGAGAGCCAGCTGGACGAGAGCCGGGTGGTCTGCGAGGAGTTCGCGGTGCGTCGGCTGGCGATCGTGAAGGTTGACACGGGCGGGCCGGGGCTTCGTCTGATGATGCTCGAGCGGCCGGACGCCGGGCGGTGGTCGACCGACGAGCTTCAGGCCCTGGAGCTGGCGTCGCGCATGCTGGGGCTGGCGCTGCGGGCCGAGGGCGACCGCCGGGCCCGGGACGACGCCGAGACGCAGGCGGCGACGCAGGCGGAGCGGTGGCGTGCCGAGCGCGACCGGTGCGACGGGCTGGCGCAGCTGGCCGCGGACCGGGTGACCGAGTCCGAGCGGCTGCTGCACCGGCTGCAGAAGGCGGACAAGACCTGGGCCTCGACGCTAGTCGAGCTGGGTGCGAAGGCCTCGGCGGCGGGCGATCTCGCCGACGAGGCTCGCGAGGCGGGGCTGAAGCGGGTCGCGGACCAGCTGGCGCAGATCGCGCACGAGGCGGACCGCGCGGAGGTGTCGGGGCGGATCGTCTCGGGCACGCTTTCGGCGAGCGTCTCGGAGTTCAGCCCGCGCGGGGTGCTGCGCACCGTCGGGCAGCGGCTGCTGTGGGCCACGACCGCGCGGGGCGTCAAGCTGCGCATCAAGCAGGAGGGCGAGCTGCCGGCCGCGATGACCTCGGACGAGCGGCTGTTCCGGCTGGCGTGCGTTGAGCTGCTCGCGATCGGTGTGGATCGGTGCCTGTCGCCCGAGCTGCGGGCGACGGTGGCGGCCAAGGCCGGCGAGGGGGACGGTCCGGGCACGATCGAGCTGCGGATCTCGGGCGGACCGGTGTCGGCGCCGAAGCAGGACCGGATCGGCACGCCGGGCGGGTTCGCGCTGCTGCGGGCGATCACGCAGCTGCTGGGCGGGCGATTCGAGGTGATCGAGGGGTCGGCGGGCACGCAGCTTGTGCTGTCGGCCTCAACGAAGCTCGCGGGCAACGCCGCATTTGGCCTGGGCCAGCCGCTGGGAGATGCCGGCGGGGCGGAGGACGCGGAGGCGTTGTTCGACGACGACGGCGAGATCCAGAGGGCGGCGTGAGCCGCGCCCGGCGGGTCGTGGGACCATCTGTCGACGGAAAGGGTGAGCGACGGGGCTTGAACCCGCGACCCCCAGAACCACAATCTGGTGCTCTACCAACTGAGCTACGCCCACCGTCTGGGTGCGGCATGGCGGCCGCGGGGAGATAGTAGCCGGGCGGAAACCCGGCCGCACCGGCGAGGGCGCGACCGGGGGAGGAGGAGAACCGTCACCTGAGTTCCCAGTGCTCGGGCGAGCGCCAGAGGCCGCTGACGAGCAGCTCGCGGATGAAGGTGAATTCCTTGGGCAGTCGGTCGTAGAGCATGAAGAAGAGGTCGTCGTGCGAGGCGATCTCTTTGAGCCATTCTTGGCGGTCGGTGCTCATGAGCCGGTCGAACTTCTCGCGGGGGAAGTCGAGTCCTCGCCAGTCGATGTCCTCGTAGCGGGGCATCCAGCCGAGGGGGCTCTCGGTGCCGGCGGCTCGGCCGTGCGCTCGGTCGACGATCCACTTGAGGACGCGCATGTTGTCGCCGAAGCCGGGCCAGACGAAGCGGCCTTGTTCGTCCTTGCGGAACCAGTTGACATTGAAGATGCGCGGCGGGTTGGGGATGCGCCGGCCGAAGTCGAGCCAGTGGCTGAGATAGTCGCCCATGTGGTAGCCGATGAACGGGAGCATGGCGAGCGGGTCTCGGCGGACCTTGCCGATGTCTCCGAAGGCGGCGGCGGTCATCTCGGAGCCCATGGTCGCGGCGCTGTAGACGCCGAAGGCCCAGTTGAACGACTGGTGCACGAGCGGCACGGTGGAGCTGCGCCGTCCGCCGAAGATGAACGCGCTGATCGGCACGCCGTTGGGGTCGTCGTAGCGGCTGTCGACGGTCGGGCACTGGTCGAGGGGCGCGGTGAATCGGCTGTTGGGGTGGGCGGCTTTCTTATCGCTGTCGGGTGTCCAGTCGTTGCCCTGCCAGTCGATGGCGTGCGCGGGGGGCTCGCCGTCCATGCCCTCCCACCAGACATCGCCGTCGTCGGTGAGCGCGACATTGGTGAAAATGGTGTTGGTTTCGATGGCCTTCATGGCGTTTGGGTTGGTTTTCGTGTTGGTGCCGGGCGCGACGCCGAAGAAGCCGGCCTCGGGGTTGATGGCGTAGATCTGGCCGTCGCTGCCGGGCTTGATCCAGGCGATGTCGTCGCCGACGCAGGTGACCTCCCAGCCCTCGTCAAGGAACTCTTTCGGTGGGACGAGCATGGCGAAGTTGGTTTTGCCGCATTGGCTGGGGAAGGCGGCGGCGACGTAGGTGGTCGTCCCGGTTGGGTCCTTGACGCCCGAGATGAGCATGTGCTCGGCGAGCCAGCCTTCCTCCCGCGCCATGACGGAGGCGATGCGGAGCGCGAGGCACTTCTTGCCGAGCAGGGCGTTGCCGCCGTAGCCCGACCCGTAGCTCATGATGGAGCGTTCCTCGGGGAAGTGGACGATGTACTTGTCCTTGGGGTCGGGGCTGCAGGGCCAGGCGACATCATCGACGCCGGGGCCGAGGGGCATGCCGACCGAGTGGAGACACTTGATGAACTCACCGGTCTCGCCGAGGGCTTCGAGCACGGCGTTGCCCATTCGGGTCATGATCTTCATGTTGACCACGACATAGGGCGAATCGGTGATCTGCACGCCGATCTTGGCGATGTCGGAGCCGATAGGCCCCATGCTGAAGGGGATGACATAGAGGGTTCGCCCGGTCATGGCGCCGTCGAACTTGTCGTCGAGGATGGCTTTCATCTCGCGGGGGTCCATCCAGTTGTTGGTGGGCCCGGCGTCGGCCTTGGTGCGCGAGCAGATGTAGGTGCGGTCTTCGACGCGGGCGACATCGCTGGGGTGGCTGCGGGCGAGGAAGCAGCCGGGCCGCGTGCGGGGGTTCAGCCTGATGAAGGTGCCCGACTCGACCATCTGCTCGCAGAGCCGGTCGTACTCGGCCTCGGAGCCGTCGCACCAGTGGACGGCATCGGGCCTGAGCCGATCGGTCATCTCGTTGACCCAGCGGATCATCTCGCGGTTGACGGCTTGCGCGGGGGCGGTGGCTTGCCTGGTCTGAGTCGTGCTCACGGGGTTCCCCTTGTGTCGTGCGTGCGACCGGATTGGTACGGCGCGCAATAGTAGACATGTTTATGTTTATAGTCACCATTTGCCGATCTGTTTCTCGCAAATTTTTGAGCCTTGGCGAGTGGTCTGGCGACGGTTGAGATGATGCGGTGGGGACTAGGCTTTGTGTATACAGCCTGTTTCCGTACTTGGAGACCCGCTTTGGGCCGGGCTGCCGGCCTGCGATCAATCAAACCGAGGGGAGTGCCGGATGACGACCGCCGCGTTGAGCAAGCTTGATCTGTCCCCGTCGCGGGCGTTCGTGAATCTGTCCTCGGCCGAGCTGGTCGAGCGGGCGCTCGCCGACGGAGAGGGCCAGCTCGCGGCGAACGGTGCGCTGGTCTGCTCGACGGGCGAGCGGACGGGCCGGAGCCCCAAGGACAAGTACCTCGAGGACACGGCGGACATCCACGAGAAGATCTGGTGGGGCGGGGTGAACCGGCCTGTGACGCAGGAGCAGTTCGACCTCGCCGAGCGGATCGCCGTCGATCACCTCAACTCGGTCGACAAGCTCTATGTGTTCGAGGGCTTTGCCGGCGCCGACCCCCAGCACCGTCTGGGCGTCCGCGTGGTGACCGAGTACGCCTGGCACAGCCTGTTCGCGTCGACGCTGTTCATCAAGCAGGGCAGCAAGGCGGCGGGCGAGAACGCCAGGTGGAACCACGACTGGACGGTGATCAACGCGGGGTGCCACAAGCTGACCGAGGACGAGCAGGCCCGGCTCGGCGTGGACAGCCACGTGCTGGTGGTGCAGAGCCTGAAGCGCAAGACGGTAGTCATCCTGGGCACCGAGTACGCGGGCGAGATGAAGAAGAGCATTTTCTACGCGATGAACTACGACATGCCCGAGCAGGGCGTGTTCCCGATGCACTGCTCGGCGAACGTGGACAAGCAGGATTCGTCGAACGTGGCGCTGTTTTTCGGCCTGTCGGGCACGGGCAAGACGACCCTGTCGGCCGACCCGCACCGGGCGCTGATCGGCGACGACGAGCACGGTTGGGGCCCGACGGGCGTGTTCAACTTCGAGGGCGGGTGCTACGCGAAGTGCATCAAGCTGACGCCCGAGGGCGAGCCCGAGATCTACGCGGCGATCAAGTTCGGGAGCGTGCTCGAGAACGTCGTGCTCAAGGACCACCGCGAGCCGGACTATTTCGACGGCACGATCACCGAGAACACGCGGGTGACCTACCCGGTTGACTACATCCCCGACGCGGTGATCCCGAGCCTGGGGAGCCACCCGAAGAACGTGATTTTCCTGACGGCGGACGCGTTCGGCGTGCTGCCTCCGGTGAGCAAGCTGACGCCCGAGCAGGCGATGTATTACTTCATCAACGGGTACACGAGCAAGCTGGCGGGGACGGAGGCGGGGGTGACCGAGCCGGTGCCGAACTTCAGCCCGTGCTTTGGAGGGCCGTTCCTGCCGAGACGCCCGAGCGAATACGCTGAGATGCTCGCCGAGCGGATCAAGCGGTACCGGGCGAACGTGTGGCTGCTGAACACGGGCTGGACGGGGGGGCCGTACGGCGAGGGCCACCGGTTCGACCTGAAGTTCACGCGATCGATGGTGACGGCGATCCTGCGGGGGACGCTGGCTCGCGAGACCTTCGACCCGGACCGGGTGTTCGGCCTGCACGTGCCGCGTCACTGCGACGGGGTGCCCGCCGGCGTGCTGCATCCCGAGGAGACCTGGCACGACCGGGAGGCGTACTTTGCGAAGGCGAAGGAGCTCGCGGCGCGGTTCCGGGCGAACGACGAGCAGTTCATGATGCCCGACGAGGTCCGGGCGGCCGGGCCGAGGGGCTGAGGGCTCGAAGCGAAACAGGCACGCGTGCGCGGAACTGGCCGAGCGACGGAGGTATCGTTGCGCGGCGGGCGTTTTGGCCGCCCGTGAACGAGAGATCCAACCCGAAAGGCCTGCTCCGTGAGCCAACGAAAGCCCTACGTCGGCGGCAACTGGAAGATGAACCTGAACCAGGAGGCGTCGGGCGCTCTGGCCCGGGGCGTGGCCGACGCGTGCGAGTCGACGCAGGGGGCGGTGGACATCTGCCTGTTCCCGGCGATGCCCTACCTGCTGAGCGTGTCGAACATCATCCGCAACCGCCCCACCACGATCGGCGTGGGGGCGCAGGACGTCTACCACCAGGGCAACGGGGCGTTCACCGGCGAGGTGAGCTGCGCGATGCTCACCGACTGCGGGTGCAAGAGCGTGCTGGCGGGCCATTCGGAGCGTCGGCACGTGATCGGTGAGACGAACGCGCAGGTGAACCTGAAGGTGCGGGCCGCGCTCGAGGCCGACCTGGATGTCGTGCTGTGCGTGGGCGAGACGCTCGCCCAGCGCGAGAACGGCGAGACGGACGCCATCAACGCGATCCAGATCCGCGAAGGGCTGGCGGAGGTGGGCCAGCGGCAGATGGACCGCGTCGTCATCGCCTACGAGCCGGTGTGGGCGATCGGCACGGGCAAGACCGCCACGCCGAGCGACGCCCAGGACGCGCACGCCAAGATCCGGGCGCTGCTCGGCGAGATCTACAGCGCCGATGTGGCGGAGCGGACGCGGGTGATCTATGGGGGGTCGATGAAGCCCTCGAACGCGGCATCGCTCATGGCCCAGCCGGACATCGACGGCGGGCTGATCGGCGGGGCGAGCCTGAAGGTCGAGGACTTCGCGGCGCTCGTCAAGGCCGCGGCCGAGGCCTGACCGGAACGCCCCGGAGCCCCCGGAGGGCCGCGGCGGGCGCTACAGTTGCGGTCCCGGTGGTGCGGGTCGGTGGGCCCGACCCGCCCTGGATAGGTGGTGATTGATGATGTCGGACCTGATGCCCCTGCTCACGCTCGGACTCGCCGGCTGGCTCAGCGGCCTGCTGACGCTCGCCTTTCTGATCGTGTGCGTGGTGATGATCCTGATCGTGCTGATCCAGCGCCCCCAGGGCGGCGGTCTGGGCGGTGCGTTCGGATCGGCGGCTGGGTCGGGCCAGACGGCGTTCGGCGCCAAGACGGGCGACGCACTGACCATTGCGACGATCGGCATCTTTGTGATCTTCCTGCTGTCGGCGATCGGGCTGAACTACGCGGCCAGGCCGAGCGAGGCGCAGCCCGCGCCCGAGGCCGCCACCGCGCCGCAGGACGACGCGGCGGACCAGCTCGCCGACGATATCTCGTCCGTCGGCGCCGACGCAGCGGAAGCCGAAGCGGTCGAGGGCGCCGAGGCCCCCCTTGCCGATGACGCGGCGGCGGAGCCCGCGCCTTCGGAAGACGCCGAGCCGCGGACCGAGGACGGGGCCGACGGCGGCTGAGCCGGCACCACCACCTTTCGAAGTCGCGGCCCGCCGCGAATAAAGGAGTCTCTGCTTGATCCGCAGCATGACCGGCTACGGCGAGGCGTCGGCGCACATCGACGGGACGCACTACTTTCTTCAGGTGCGCACGCTCAATGGCAAGTACTACAAGGCGACGGTGCGCCTCCAGGACGAGTTCGAGGCGCTCGAGGCCGAGATCGAGAGCGGGCTGCGCAAGCGGATCGCCCGCGGGACCGCGGCGGTCAAGGCGACCTGCACGGACGAGACCGGGGCGGCGGCGCAGGAGATCAACGTGAAGGCGCTGGACCGCTACGTGTCGCAGCTCGAGCAGTCGGCCCATGTGGCCTCTGGGGTGGTGAAGCTCGATGTCGGCGCGCTGCTGGCGTTGCCCGGTGTGCTGCAGCCGCCGAGCGACGAGGGCGAACGCGTGGCGCGGGTGCGCCAGGTCTTCCGCCGGCTGCTCGAGGAGGCCTCGGACAAGCTGATCGGGATGCGCGAGAGCGAGGGCGAGCTGCTCGCGGCGGACCTGCGGCGGCAGCTGACGGTGATCTCGTCCCAGCTGGAAACGGTGCGAGAGCGGGCGCCCGAGGTGGTGCACGACTACCAGCAGCGGCTGCGCGGCCGGATCGAGCAGTACATGCGGGAGGTCGGGGCGACGGCGGAGCCAGCGGACGTGATCCGCGAGGTGGCGTCGTACGCCGAGCGGACGGACATCGCCGAGGAGATCCAGCGTCTGGGCGGGCACGTGGAACAGTTCCTGGCGATCATCGAATCGGATGAGGACAACCCGGTGGGCCGGACGCTCGACTTCATGGCCCAGGAGATGCTCCGCGAGGCGAACACGATGTCGAGCAAGAGCTTCGACACGGGGATCAGCCGCGCGATCGTGGAGATCAAGGGCGCGATCGACCGGATCAAGGAGCAGGTGCAGAACGTTGAGTAGGCTTCGGGTGCGGGATGATCGCGAATCGTGATAGACTGCGCGCGAGCAAAGCAGACCGACGGGGGCCCGGCGTGAAGCAGCATCCCAAGACCGGCGAACGGACGACGGCGGTTGCCGACGCCTCGTCGGGCCTCTTCGGCTCCTCGGGCGGGGCCCACGCGAACGAGGAGACCTCTCTGGGGTCGACGGTCTTCCCGGCGGCGCCGGCGGCGGGCCCGGGCGCGGCGCGCGAGCCGGTCGAAGGGCATCACCGCTTCGCGACCGGCGAGCTGGCGATGGCGTGCTCGCACTACGAGCTGGGCGTGATCTCGTCGGTGCGGGAGTTCCGCCGGGGGTCGCGGCGTTCACCGAAAGCCGTGCTCGACACCTCGCGGGGCCGGGTGCTGATCAAGCGTCGGTCGGTCGGGCGCGACACGCCGCAGCATGTGGCGTTCAGCCACGCGGTGCAGGACCGGCTGCGGGAGCGGTCGTTCCCGCTGGCGCGGCTGATCCGCTCGCGCGACGGCCGCGGCAGCGTGACGGTCGAGGGCCAGGTGTACGAAGTCTTCGAGTTCATCAACGGCACGCGGTACGACCGCAGCGAGGGCCAGACCGCCGACGCGGGGCGGACGCTGGCGTACTTCCACCGGCTGCTCGCGGGCTTTGCGCCGCCGGGCCGGTCGGCGGAGGGCAGCTACCACGCGAACGTGATGGTGCCGGGGGTGCTGCACGGGATGGCGTCGTCGCTGGGTCGGCCGGGGCTCGGGCCGGTGTGCGAGCGGCTGTCGTCGGTGTACGAGCGGGCGAGCGCGCGGTCGCGTGAGCTTGGCGTGTCGGCGTGGCCGCGTCAGGTGATCCACTGCGACTACCACCCGGGGAATCTGGTTTTCGCGGACGGGATGGCCCGGGCGGTGGTTGACTTCGATGCCAGCCGGATCGGGCCGCGGGTGCTGGATGTGGCGAACGGGGCGCTTCAGTTCTCGGTGACGCGGAGCGGGCTCGACCCGTCGGAGTGGCCCGTCGAGCTCGACCTCGCTCGCCTGCACGCGTTTCTGCGTGCGTACGACGCGGTGGAGGGTTGCATCCTGAGCCGGGCGGAGCTGCGGGCGCTGCCGTGGCTGATGATCGAGGCGCTGATCGCCGAGGCGGCGATGCCGATCGCGGCGACGGGGCGGTTCGGCAGCATCGACGGCGGGGCGTTTCTGGAGATGGTCGAGCGGAAGTCGAACTGGCTGCTCGACACGCACGGCACGGTGATCGAGCTGTGAGCCGGCGTGGGCGCTCGCTGCTGTTCGCGGGGCTCGCGTGGTCGGCGGCCGCGTTGGCGAGGTCGCAGCCCGAGCGGGCGACGGTCGAGCGGCTGATCGCTGCGCTCGACAGCCCCGGGTTCGTCGAGCGCGAGCTCGCGACGCACGCGCTGCAGAATCTGCCGACGGTGGCCCTGTCGGATCTCGAGGACGCGCTGGCGGTGGAGGCGTTGACCCTCGAGCAGCGTCGGCGGCTGAGCACGGCGGCGAAGCTTCGGTTCCTGACCGAGCCGCGGGCGGCGATGGGGATCACGCTCGGGCAGATGACGGACCTCGGGCTTCCGATCACGGGGACGACGCCGGGCTTTGATTCAACGAACAAGCTGCGGGCGGGGGACATCATCACCTCGATCGACGGGCTGGAGATCCGATCGCTGACGGACCTGCAGGTGTCGATCATCGCCAACGCGCCGGGGAGGGCGGTGCCGGTGCGGTTGATCCGCAACGGCGGGGCGATGGAGACGGCGGTGGAGCTCGGGGCGTGGCGTGATCTGCCGCAGGCGCAGTCGCGGCCGCAGATCGATGTGCTGGAGGCGGCCTGGCGTCATCGGTCGGGGGCGTACCGGTCGCTGACCGAGCCCGAGACGGTGCCGACGCTCGGCGAGCCGGTGGCGGGCGGGCCGAGCAGCCTGCCCGGGGGTTCTCGGCGTGGCGTTCGGCGGGACTCGGTCGTCGCCGGGGGCGAGGCCCGCGACGGGGCGACGCGTGCGGTGGGCGTGGATGTGAACCGCAAGCTCTCGCCGAAGCTCAACGAGCGCGGCGCCGACTTCGCGGGCCTTGTCGCCGAGACGCTTCGCGAGCTCGAGGAGCGTGCGCAGCGGCAGCGGGAGCGGATCGCCCGGCTCGAGCGGGACCTAGAGCGCGCCAGGTCGCGGGCGGACGCGGACGCGATCGCCGAGGTTAAGCGGCGCCGAGACCTGATGCAGGAGGAGCTCGGGGTGATCGAGAGCGAGATCGAGCGGTACCGCCGGGTGCGCGACGAGAAGCGCTAGGCGAGCGCCTCGCGAGCGCTCCGCACCACGGCGCGGGCGCGGAGAACCGACTCGTGCGGGTCCGCCTCGGTCAGGGCGAGGATCCGGTCCATGCGTTCGGCGTGCCGCTGGGCGACGCCGGGCGTTCCCGCGTCAGACCGGGTCTGGAGATCCTCGGCGTTGTCGAGCACATCGGCGAGCTTGACGAGTCGGGCGCGCCAGTCGGCGGCGGCGAGGCGGGCGTCGTAGTCCGCCTCGCGTTGCGCCTCGGGCAGCAGCATGTTCTTGGTGAGCGCGGCGACGAGGTCGGCGACGGCCGTGCCGAAGCGGTCGGCGATGTCGTCGTAGTCGGCGGGGGTGTCCTCGATGGTGTCGTGGAGAAAGGCGGCGGCGATGGCGTCTGGATCGTCGAGCCCGAAGGTGTCGCGGACGGTCATGGCGACGCGGGCCGGGTGCGAGAAGTAGGGTGTTCGGCCGTCTTTTCGGGCGTGGTTGGCGTGCATGCGTGCGGCGAAGGCGGCGGCGCGGCGCCACACGCGGTCACGCTCGAGTTCGTCTCGGTGGGCGGTCATGCGCGGAAGGGGTGCGTGCCGCGTTCGAGCAGCAGGCGGGCCTTGGCCGGGGACGACCCGTGCTCGTCGAAGACGACGAGCTCGTTCTTGCCGTCGGGGCTGAGCATCGAGGTGGGCAGCAGCACCGTCGGATCCGGGGCGACGGCGGCGCCGGTCCTGGTCTGGACGAAGTATCGCCCCAGGTGGTGGCCGTTGAGGAAGATCTGGCCCTTGGAGAGGCCCGCGAGGTCGAGGCGGACGGGGGTGTGGTCGGTTTTGAGCTCGAAGCCGGTGCGGTACCAGGTCGGTCCCTTGAAGCCGGCGAGCCTGGACTTGCTGACGGTCTCGTAGCTGGCGGGCGCGGGCGGCTCCCAGCGGGCGTAGGACCACCTGCCCTTGCCGGTGAGCTCGTCGACGCCTTCGAGCAGCGTGGTGTTCCCGGCGATGGTGTTGAGTTCTTCGTGCACATCCTCGGCGTCGGAGAGGACGGCGAACTGGAGGGTGTTCTTGCCGCGGGTGAGCGTGTCCTGGTCGAGCACGAGGCGGACGGGCCCGGTGGCGTCGAGCAGCCTGTAGGGCTGGTCGTTGAGCACCACGAGCACGCGCGAGGCGAGGTTCTCGATCGAGATGATGACGGGGCTCTTCTTGCGGTGCACGAACGACCAGGTGAGGCGGTCCGGGCGGGTGACATCGCCCGGCCGAACGTTCCACAGCGGCGAGGCGAAGGCGAGCAGGTTGATCGGGGCGGCGGTCTCGATCTTGTGTCGTCCGGCGCGGAAGGGCTTGACCTCGAAGAGGTGATCGAGCAGGCCCTTGGGCTCGTCGAGGACCAGGCCGGCGGCGGGCCGGCCCAGGTTCTCGGCGAGGACGGTGAGGACATGGTCGCCCTTCTTGAACTGCAGGGGCAGGGGCTGGTGGTCGGCGCCGGGGCCGAAGCCCATGATGCCCTGGAACTCGCCGTCGAGGAAAACATGGAGGCGGTCGCGTGAGGCGGGCGCGAGGGCCTTTGGCTTTCGCGGGCCGGCGGATCGGATCTCGATCTTGTACCAGCCGTAGCCGAAGGGGGCGCCGAGGCTGGAGAGGTCGCCCGGCCCGTCGATGGGCGCAAAGCGCGGGTTGGTTCCCTGGACATGGTCCTCGGCGGAGACGGCCTGCCAGTCGGCGAGGGCGACCGACGCGGTGGCGGCGCGGGCGGGCACGGTTTCCTGGAAGGCGATTTTCTGCTTGACGCCCTCGGCGGTGTATCCGGTGCAGTTCTTGGCGCCGGGCAGGGGCACGGGCACGCCCGAGGCCTCGACGCCGGCGACGCCGAGGTAGACCGCGTCGTCGCTGAGGTGCACGTGGTCGATCTGGTCCTCGTTGGCGACCACGACGGTGAAGCCCTCGAGCTCGTGGACGCTCGGGAGCTTGCCGCGGGGCACATCGACGGTCAGCACGGAGCCGTTGATGCTGACGGCGCCGGTGGCGCCGGCGGGCCCGTAGCAGACAAACACCTGTCCGACGCAGGCGAAGGCGTTGAGGGTGCAGAAGTCGAGCTGGGCGTTTCGGCCCAGGAGGACCTTGAAGAGGACCCAGCCGACGGCCTGCTTGCCGAGCGGAACGGTGAGGCTCGAGCCGTCGGCGAGCATGATGTCGACATCGCGTGGCTTGGGGTTCTTGCCCTCGGCGGGCTCCTCGGCGAAGACGAAGGTGACATCGCCCTGCGAGCCGCGGAGGTCGACGAGGGAGGTCGAGTCGCTGGTGCCCGCGGGGACGCGCTGGTCGAGGATCGTCGGGCGGTAGCCCTGATCGAGCGAGGCGAAGACGCGGGCGAAGGCGCTGGCGAAGGTGCAGAGCCGGCGGACATGGCTGAAGGACGCGCCGGGCGAGCCGGCGTCATTGAGCGGGGCGTTGGCGCCGAAGGTTGAGTGGCTGAAGTCGTCGGCGGCCTTGCCGGGTCGGCCCGCGAGGAAGCCGGGGGTCTGCCCGGCGGCGAAAGGGGTCATGACGAACTGCCCGCCGCCGGCGAGGACCTCGGCGAGCCGGCGCTGGAGGGCGACGGGCGAGGGAGAAGGCGGTCCGGCGGCGCCGACGACCGGGTCGTGCGCGGTGATCATGTCGATGATGATGCGGGGCCGATCGGGGTTGACGGCGGCGAGCTGGCGGAGGGTGGCGAGCATGTCGGCTTCGCCCACCCAGCCGTCGATCTCGCCTTCGACGCCCTGCCAGAGGTTGTTGGCGTTGATGGTGGGCACGTTGAAGCCGGCCTCGCGGAAGTAGCGCGCGAGCTCGCCGAGGTAGGCCTGGGCGGCGGCGGGGTCGCCGCAGTTCCAATGCGCCTCGTTCTGGAGCAGCAGCAGCGGGCCGCCCTCGCCGACGCTGGTGATCTGGAGGTCGGAGATCTGCTCGGCGACGGCGGTGATGAACTTGCCGCTGGCCTCGAGGAACGAGGCGCTCGGGGCGCGGAAGCGCATGTCCTCGCGGCCGACGAGCCAGTGCGGCAGGCCGCCCATGTCCCAGCCGGAGCCGATGTAGGGCCCGGCGCGGACGATGCAGTACAGCCCGGCCTGACCCACGAGCTTGATGAAGTGGCGGATGTCTCGGCCGTCTTCGAAGTCGAACTGCCCGGGCCGCGGCTCGTGGACGCACCAGGGGATGCTGGTGGCGATGGTGTTGAGCCCGGCGATCTTGGCGGCCTGAATGCGGTCGGCCCATTCGTCCAGGGGCGTGCGGGCGTAGTCGATCTGCCCGCCGACGAGCCAGATTCGCCGGCCGTCGATCATGAATCCCTGGTCGTCGTAGGTGACGGTCGCCATCGCGTTCGGTCTCCGCTCTGTATTGAAGGGGCACCGGAGGAGCCTGGGTCGGGTTCTCGGACCCAAAGAGGGGCTCTGGGATGTAATGTTCGGTCTTTACTATGGTCGCCGCCGTGCGAAGGGGATGGTAGGAGGGCATAACGCAAACCGCAACGAATCTTGGGATTCGGCATACACATGCCGCGGCAGGTCGTACGCTCCGCGGTCCGGGAACGACGCCCGGAGCACGCTTCCAGACACGGTGTGGGGCTCGAATCGCGTGAAGAACAGTCGGCGCTGCGTTGGTCTAAGTTTGTTGCTCCTGTTTGGTGCCTGGATGGCCGGTTGCTACGGTGGGCTGTCTGGCATCGACCGCCGGCTCGAGCGGGTGCTGGCGGAGCGGTCGGGCGAGCTTGACCCGTTCGTTGCGCCCCCGGATCGCGCGTTCGCGGACGCCGCGTCGTTCGACCGGCGCGGGCAGGACGACGAGGCCATCGAAACGACCAACCCCGCGCCGGCGGAATTGACGCAGGCGCTGGCCGCCCCGGATCGGGATGTGGCCTCACGGCTCGACGCGTATCTGCTGGAAGACGTGGCCCCCGAGGACGCGGCGGGGATCGAGCGGATCGATCTGACGCGCGCGCTCGAGATCAGCCAGGACTCGGCGCGGGAGTTTCTCAACGCGCAGGAGTCGTACATCCTCACGGCAATCCGCGTGCTCATCGAGCGGCACCTGTTCAACCCGCGGCTGTTCAACCAGACGACCGCGACCTTCGCGGGCGACGGGACCGACGGGCGGTACACCGCGGCGCTGACGGTGCTCAACGAGCTCGGCGTGCGGCAGCGGTTCGAGCGGGGCGGCGAGGTGACGGCGTCGTGGCTGGTCGAGGCGACCGAGGACCTGCGCGAGGGCGTGACGGACCGGTACCGCCAGTCGAGCACGATCGCGCTCAGCGGCGAGTTCCCGCTGCTGCGGGGCGCGGGCACGGTGGCGCGCGAGTCGCTGATCCAGGCCGAGCGCGACCTCGTATACGCGGCGAGGGACTTCGAGCGGTTCCGCCGGTCGCTGCTGGTGTCGGTCGCGAGCGATTACTTCGGGCTGCTCCAGCAGCGCGCGACGATCGAGAACCAGATCCGTCGGATCGAGGCGCTTCGTCGGCTTGAGGAAGAGACGGCGGCGAAGATCGACGCGGGGCTGCAGAGCAGCTTCCAGCGGGCGATCGCCGCGAGCGACCGGCTGGAGGCCGAGGCGGGGCTCGCCGGTCAGCGGGACTCGTACCGGCTGAGCGAGGACCGCTTCAAGGTCCGGCTGGGCCTGCCGGTCGATCAGCCGGTGCTCATTGTGCCGGTGACGCTCGAATTGCCCGAGCCCGACATCTCGCCGGCGGAGGCGGCCCGGCGGGCGCTCGATTTTCGGCTTGACCTTCAGGTGGCCCGGGACCGCGTGCTCGACTCGAGGCGGGGCGTCTCGAACGCGCGGAACGGGCTGCTGCCCGATCTCGATCTGTTCGCGCGGATCGATGTGCCGACGGACCCGGATGTGGACGAGGCGTACCTCGCGTTCTCGGGGGACGACATCGGGTACTCGGCGGGGGTCACGCTCGATCTGCCGCTGGACCGGGTGATCGAGCAGCTCAATCTTCGCCAGGCGATCATCGCGGTGGAGCGTGCGATCCGCGGGTACGAGGAGGATCGGGACGAGGTGGTGGTCGAGGCGCGGTCGGCGGTTCGTCAGATCGAGCTGGCGCGGTTTCAGCTGAGCCTGGCCGAGCAGCAGGTCGAGATCAACCGTCGCCGGCAGCGGGGCCAGGAGCTCGATCCGGAGAATGTGACGACACAGGAGCGTGTGGACACGCAGAACGCGCTGCTGAGCGCGGAGAACGCGCGGGACCAGGCGATCACCGATCTGCGCATCGCGATTCTGCAGTACTTGCTCTCGACCGGGCAGATGCGTGTGCAGAACGACGGCACGCTCGCGCCGATCGGCGGGATCGTGGTCGAGCAAGTCGTGCCGGTGCCTTAAGAGGCGATCGCCTGCCAGCGGGCGATGGTGAGCTTCCATTGCTCGTGGAGCTGCCAGCGGTCGCCGGTGGTCATGTGGGTCGCGCCGCCGGTCTGCCGCTCGAAGCCGAAGCGGGCGGCGAGCCGCTGCGAGGCGGTGTTCTCGGGCACGATGAAGCCCACGATGGCGTGGAGCCCCAGGCCCTCGGGCAGGTCGGCGAAGCTGTAGGACAGCATCGCGGCGAGGCCTTCGCCGGCCAGGCCCCGACCCGTGTGCGCCGCGGCGAGCCAGCAGCCGATGTCGGCGTCCCACTCGAGCCCCCGGCGGATGACGACGAGGTTGAACGCGCCGACGAGCTCGCCGGTTTCCAGATCGACCGCGATGCGGCGGAAGGCCTTGCCGGTGGTGTCGCCGAGCGTGGTGAGCTCGAGCTGGCGGCTGAAGATGCTGTCGCTGGGCTGATCGGGGGCGCCGAGCGGCAGGAACGCTTCGAGGTGCTCGCGGTTCCGGTCGTGCAGCTCGCAGAACGCCGGGCGGTCGGTCTCGGTGAGCGGGCGGGGCCTGAGCCGGGGCGTGAGGATCTCGGCGGGGGCATCGGGGGCAACGGCCTCAACCCTGACGGGCGTCGCGGGCATGAGCGACGGCGTGCGCGGCTGGATCGGCGTGGTCCGCTGGTGTGGCTGCACGGCTGGGTGCCCTCGAACGGTAGAGTGGCGAGATGGATCCTGGCTCGGCATTGCTGCTCCGCCTTGTGGCGGCTATCGGCGTTTCCACGGCGTTGGCGTTGATCCTGGGGCGATGGGCGCTCCGGCTCGACCGGCGCGGCGCGGGGGTTGTGGGCGGCGTGTGCGCAGGGATTGCGCTGGGACCGGCCGTGCTGGGCGGGCTCGCGCCGGCGGTGTACGCGGGGTGGATGGTCGGCGGTGTCGGGCCGGCCGCCGAAGCAGCACGCATCGAGGCGCGACTGCCAACCGAGGTCGAATCCCTCATCGCCTCCGGGGTCAGTGAGGTGGCGACACGAGAACACGAGACTCAACAACGAGCCAAAGCGGCGGCTCTTCGACTCGAATCTGAGCGAGAAAGGGGCTTTCGGCGTGCGGGAACGGGGGCGATGGCGGCGTCGTGCGCGTTGCTGGCGGCGCTGCTGCTTGCGAGACCGGGCCGCGTTCGAGGGCCCGCGATCGGCTCTGGTGTGACCGCCGGCGTGATCGCGGCGCTCGCGGCGGCGGTGTCGGCTCGGGTGATCCTCGGCGTCGGGATCGGGCAGGCGGCGGTCTTCGGCGTGGTGATGGCGGGCGGTGTGATCGGGTGGCGGGGGCTGTCGGCGTCGCGGTGGCACGGGCTGGGTGTGATGGCGGTGTCGGCGGCGGGGCTGGCCGCGTTCGCCGGGGTGTGGACGGGCCTCGCGCTGGGCGGGTTGTGGGCGCTGGGCCTGGCGGTCCGCGCGACGGACCCGCAGGCTTCCGAGGGCCGGCTGGGGCAGCGGGCGGCGGAGGCGGTGCTCGTGCCGACCTGCGCGGCGCTGACGGTGTCGCTCGCGGCGGCCGACGTGTCGGTCGCGGGGGCGGTGCTGATCGGGGTGGCGTGCCTGCTGGCGGAGGATGCCCAGTTTGTGGCGATGTGGATCGGAGCGAACGCGTGCGAGGACGGGAGCGCGCGGTCGCGGCCGATGTCGACCTGGCTGGTGCGGTTCGGCCGGGGCGGCCCGGGGTGGCAGGTGCTGCTGCTCGGCCTGGCGGTCGCGGGCGGGGGGATCGATCCGCTGTCGGCGAGCGGCGCGGCGATGGTGTACGCCGTGGCGGGCGCGGCGGTGACCAGCGAGATCCTGCGACCCGGCGCGCACCGGGCGGTGAAGCGGTACCGGCGGGAGGCGGCGCTGCTGGACGAGTGAGTGCCTCGCTGGCGCTTGGGCCTCGTCGGAAGAACTACTCCACGGTGACGCTCTTGGCGAGGTTGCGGGGCTTGTCGACATCGTGGCCCCGGGCGACGGCGGCGTGGTAGGCCATGAGCTGCAGGGGCACGACGGTGAGCAGCGGGCTCAGCGGCTCGGCGATGTCGGGGACATAGAGGACATCTTCGGCGAGGCTGGCGATCTCGGTGTCGCCCTCGGTGGCGACGGCGATGACATGGCCGCCGCGGGAGCGGACCTCTTCGATGTTGGCGAGGACCTTGGAGTACTGCGCGCCGCGGTTGGCGATGAAGACGGCGGGCATGCCCTCGGTGATGAGGGCGATGGGGCCGTGCTTCATCTCGGCGGCGGGCATGCCCTCGGCGTGGATGTAGCTGATCTCCTTGAGCTTGAGGGCGCCCTCGAGGGCGGTCGGGTAGTTGAAGCCCCGGCCCAGGAAGAGCCAGTTCTCCTGCTCGATGTACTTCTCGGTGACCTTGCGCACGGTGTCGGCGGTCTGGAGGATGGTCTCGATTTTGCCGGGGACCTGCTCGAGCTCGTCGAGCATGAATCGGCATTCTTCGACGGACATGAGCCGGCGTCGGCCGAGGAAGATTGCCATCATGGTGAGCACGGTGACCTGGCCCGTGAAGGCCTTGGTGCTGGCGACGCCGATCTCGGGGCCGACGCGGAGGTAGACGCCGGCGTCGGTTTCGCGGGCGATGGAGCTGCCGACGACATTGACGACGCCGAGGGCGAGGGCGCCCTTGTCTTTGGCTTCGGTGAGGGCGGCGAGTGTGTCGGCGGTCTCGCCGGACTGGCTGATGGCGGCGACGACGGTGCCCTCTTCGACGATGGGGTTGCGGTAGCGGAACTCGCTGGCGTACTCGACCTCGGTGGGGACCTTGGCGAGGTTCTCGAACAGGTACTCGCCGATCATGGCGGCGTGGAGTGCGGTGCCCTGTCCGGTGAGGACGAACTTGCGTGCGCGGACGAGCTCTTTGGCGTGGCTGAGCAGTCCTCCGAGGACGATGCGTCCCTCGTTTTTGTCGATGCGTCCGCGGAGGGTCATGCGGAGGGCTTCGGGCTGCTCGAAGATCTCCTTGTGCATGTAGTGCGGGTGGCCGCCGAGCTCGATCTGGTCGAGGTCCATCTCGAGCTGCATGAGCTTTGGGGTGACGGGCTCGTTGTCGATGGTTGAGGTCTGGATGCCGTCGCGGGTGAGCTTGCAGACGTTGTAGTCGTCGAGGGCGAAGGCCTGTGTGGTGTGGGCGACGATGGCGGAGGCGTCGGAGGCGACGACATACTCGCCCGAGCCGACGCCGATGAGCAGGGGCGAGCCCTTTCGGGCGCAGACGAGCACATCGGGCTCCTGCTCGCACATGACGGCGATGGCGTAGGCGCCGGTGACCTCGCGGAGGGCGGCGCGGACGGCGGACTCGAGGTCGCCCTCGTAGAGCTCGCCGATGAGCAC
The DNA here is from genome assembly GCA_036751825.1 of Phycisphaerales bacterium. Taxonomy (GTDB): domain Bacteria; phylum Planctomycetota; class Phycisphaerae; order Phycisphaerales; family UBA1924; genus JANQQZ01. Next base: position 5,823 of record DAIOTV010000026.1, on the reverse strand, counting down.
GGCGAGGACCTCGGTGTCGGTCTCGCTCTTGAAGGCGTGGCCGCGCTCCTTGAGCCAGGTGCGGAGGGCGGCGTAGTTCTCGATGATGCCGTTGTGGATGAGGCAGATGCCGGCTTTGTCGTCGGTGTGGGGGTGGCAGTTGGCCTCGGTGACGCCGCCGTGGGTGGCCCAGCGGGTGTGGGCCATGCCGAGCGAGGCGTGGAAGGCGTCTCCGGCGGCGTCGACCTTGGCTTCGACGTTGGCGACTCGTCCGACGGCGCGTTCCAGAACGATGCCCGAATCGCCGAGCACGGCGACGCCGGCGGAGTCGTAGCCCCGGTACTCGAGTCGCTTGAGTCCCTCGATCAGGAGATCGGCGGCGGGCTTGGTTCCGATGTAGGCGACGATGCCGCACATGGTGAGATCTCCATCGGGCTTCGGGCCCGCAGACTGTACGAACGATCGGGGGGCGGTGCGGGTTCGGCGGTCCGCGGGTTCCGGGCCGGCTATATTCATTGAGTTTGCGCCGCCGGGCGTTCTGACCCGGACGCAGGCTTGGAGGATTCGGTCCGATGCCGAAGCGCGACGACATCTCGACCATCCTGCTTATCGGCTCCGGCCCGATCGTGATCGGTCAGGGGGTGGAGTTCGACTACTCGGGGACGCAGGCGTGCAAGAGCCTGCGTGACGAGGGGTACCGGGTGGTGCTCGTGAACTCGAACCCGGCGACGATCATGACGGACCCGGCGTTCAGCGACCGGACCTACATCGAGCCGATCACGGCCGAGGCGGTTCGGAAGATCATCGAGCTCGAGCGCGACCGGGGCACGCCGATCGACGCGCTCTTGCCGACGCTCGGCGGGCAGACGGGGCTGAATGTGGCGTGCGAGCTGTTCGACTCGGGCGCGCTCGACGAGCTGGGCGTCGAGATGATCGGGGCGAACCGTGAGGTGATCCACCGCGCCGAGGACCGGGACGCGTTCCAAAAGGTGTGCGACCGCGCGGGGCTGCCCACGCCGCCCTCGGCGCGCTGCGGCACGCTGGAGGAAGCGATGGTGGCGCTCGAGCGATTCGGGCTGCCGGCGATCATCCGGCCGGCGTTCACGCTGGGCGGGTTCGGGGGCGGCATCGCGTACAACGCCGAGGAGTTCAGAGACTTGGTGCAGCGCGGGCTCGACGCCTCGATGATCACGCAGGTGCAGGTGGACAAGAGTCTGATCGGCTGGAAGGAGTACGAGCTCGAGGTGGTGCGGGACCGCAAGGACAACTGCATCATCGTGTGCGGCATCGAGAACATCGACGCGATGGGGGTGCACACGGGGGACTCGATCACGGTGGCGCCCTGCCTGACGCTGACCGACAAGGAGTACCAGGTGCTCCGCGACGCGGCGCTGAAGGTCATGCGCGAGGTGGGCGTGGAGACGGGCGGGTCGAATGTGCAGTTCGCCGTGAACCCGAGCCCGGAGAACGGTAAGCACTTTGATTTCGTGGTGGTCGAGATGAACCCGCGTGTGTCGCGCAGCTCGGCGCTGGCGAGCAAGGCGACGGGCTTCCCGATCGCGAAGATCGCGGCGAAGCTCGCGGTCGGCTACACGCTGGACGAATTGCGGAACGACATCACGGGCACCACGAGCGCGTGCTTCGAGCCGAGCATCGACTATGTGGTGACGAAGATGCCGCGGTGGACCTTCGAGAAGTTCCCCGAGGCCGACGAGACGCTGACGACGCAGATGAAGTCCGTCGGCGAGGTGATGGCGATCGGGCGGACATTCAAGGAGAGCTTCCAGAAGGCGCTGCGTTCGCTGGATGTGAAGCGGTTCGGACTCGGGCTCGACAAGAACGACAAGTGGCTGGAGGCCGAGCGGAGCGAGGACGGACGGACGGCGGACGGTCAGCCGATCGAATGGCCCATCGCCGAGGAGAAGCTGACGCGGAAGCTGGCGGTGCCGAGCCAGGGTCGGATGTACTACATCCGCTACGCGCTGAGGCTCGGCTGGAGCATCGAACAGATCTGCGAGCTGACGCGGATCGATCCGTTCTTCATCGATCAGATCGCGCAGCTGGTGGAGTTCGAGGACGAGCTGGTCGCGGCGGGCACGCTTGATGCCCTCTCGCCCGAGGTGCTGGCCGAGGCGAAGCGGCTTGGGTACAGCGACGCGCAGCTGGCGAACCTGTATCTCGGTTCGATCAGCAGCGAAGCGATTCTGAAGGTTCGTCGGCATCGCGAGTCGCTCGGCATCAAGCCGGTGTTCAAGCTTGTGGACACGTGCGCGGCCGAGTTTGAGGCGGTCACCCCCTACTACTACTCGACGTATGAGTTTGCCGGGGCTTCCGGTCGGGTCGAGTCAGAGATCAGAGTCAGCGACCGCGAGAAGGCGATCATCCTCGGCGGCGGGCCGAACCGGATCGGGCAGGGGTGCGAGTTCGACTACTGCTGCGTGCACGCGGCGTTCGCAACGCGCGAGCTCGGCTTTGAGTCGGTGATGATCAACTGCAACCCGGAGACGGTGAGCACCGACTACGACACATCGGACCTCTTGTTCTTTGAGCCGCTGACGCTCGAGGACGTGCTGAATGTCGTCGAGACGCTGAACGGGCCGGTGACGCTGGCTGATCTTCGCGGGCAAGGCTTTGTCAAGGGCGTGATCGTGCAGTTCGGCGGGCAGACGCCGTTGAATCTTGCGCACGGGCTGGATCTGGCTGGTGTGCCGCTGATCGGCACGAGCCTGGATTCGATCGACCTGGCGGAGGACCGCGAGCGGTTCGACGCGATGCTCGGGGAGTTGGAGCTGAAGCGGCCGGCGTCGGGGATTGCGCGGTCGCTCGATGAGGCTGTGCGGGTGGCCAAGCGGATCGGGTATCCGGTGCTGGTCAGGCCGAGTTATGTGCTGGGCGGTCGTGGCATGGAGATCTGCTACGACGAGAAGGCGCTGACGAAGTACATGACCTCGGCGGTGGATGTGTCGGGGCTCGACGACGCGCCGGTGCTGATCGATCAGTTCCTGGGCGGCGCGACGGAGATGGATGTTGATGTCGTCGCGGACTTCGACCCGGCGGGTGGTGAGGGCGGTCGGGCGCTGGTCTGCGGGGTGATGGAGCACATCGAGCAGGCGGGGGTGCACTCGGGGGACAGCTCGTGCACGATCCCGCCGCGGTCGTTGCCCGCGCCGCTGGTGGAGCAGGTGCGCGACACGGCCCGGCGGATGGCGGCGAAGCTGAAGGTTCGCGGCCTGATGAACGCGCAGCTGGCGATCAAGGACGGTGTGGTGTACATCCTCGAGGTGAACCCTCGCGCATCGCGGACGGTGCCGTTCGTGGGCAAGGCGAAGCATGTGCCGTGGGCATCGGTCGCGGCGAAGGTGATGCTGGGCGAGACGCTGGACGGGCTCGGCGTGAAGGAAGTGCCGGACACGGGGGCGTTCGCGGTGAAGGAGTCGGTGTTCCCCTTCAGCCGGTTCCCGGGCGTGGATGTGATCCTGGGCCCGGAGATGCGTTCGACGGGCGAGGTGATGGGGATGGACGTGTCGCTGCCGATCGCGGTCTTGAAGGCGAGCATGGCGGCTGGGATGACGCTGCCGCGCGAGGGCGGGGTGTTCATCAGCGTTCGCGAGCAGGACAAGGACGAGGTGGTGCCGATCGCGCGGTCGCTGCGGGCGATGGGGTTCACGATCTTCACGACGCGTGGGACGGCGGAGCGGATGGCCGAGCACGGCATGAAGCCGACGGTGCTCGAGAAGCTCTCCGCCGGTGCCCGGCCCAACGTGCTCGACATGATGGCCGACGGGGACATCCAGCTGGTCATCAACACGCCGACGAAGACGGGCTTCGGGACCGACGAGGGCCGGATCCGCTCGGCGACGGTTCGGCTGAACATCCCGATCATCACCACGATGACCGGGGCGCTGGCCGCCGTGGACGCGATCGAGGCGTTGCGCGCGGGCGACTGGGGCGTGGCGGCGCTGCAGGACTACGCGCAGCGGTGGGCCCAGCGGAAGGGCGTGAAACCGGCGGGAGCGGTCCCCTGATCAGCCGGCGGCAGGCCCGTGATGGAAGCATCGCTGGTGATGCCGGGCTCAATGTTCGCTGTTGTGGCGGTGTTCGACGTCATCGCGTGGGTGGTGAGGCTCTGCCGGCGCGAGAGCTGAGGGGTCGAGTCGGCGGCCGACTACTTGAGCTGGGCGGCGGTGAAGGTCCTGCCGGTGGTTTCTCGGTCCCACAGGTGCGCGGGGCCGCGTTTCTGTTCGTAGAAGTCCCAGAGCTCGAACCAGTAGCTCTTGAACTTGAATTCGCCGAAGGGCTCGTAGTGGGCCTCGAGCTTCTTGATGATCTGTCGGTCGGTGCCGGTCATGCCGAGCGCGGCCTTGCCGTGGCGCACGGTCTCGGTGTCGATGGCGAGGCGTGCGTATCGGCCGAGGAGCTGCATGATGTTGCCGGCGGCGTAGGGCCCGATGCCGGGCAGGGAGACGAGGAAGGCGAAGACCTCGTCGTGGGGTGTGGCGGGCGATTCGAGCCAGGGTTCGTCGATGTCGCCGCGGGCAAAGAGCTTGGCGAGGTCGATGATGCGTTGATCGCGGTAGCCGACGCGGCATCGGCCTCGGAGGGTTCCGGGGCGCGTGCGGGCCAGCTTGTTCGCGGTTGGGAACGCGCCGCCCGTGCCGACGTGCCGGCAGAGCTGGGTGTTCATGTTGACGGTGCTGGGCCAGGCGACATTGCAGCTGGTGACGGTCTTGATGACATCTTCGAAGAGGGTGGGCGACCGGAAGAGTCGGGCTCTGCCGGTCTCTTTCCAGCGGCGATCGACGCGGTGGAAGGCGCGGGAGTGGGATTCGTCCTCGTTCAGCCGGAGCATGCGGGCGATCTGGCGCTTCGCCTCGGCGAGCCTACCCCGTGTCTGCGCGATGACGCACACGGCGGGGCCTTCGCCGAGGTGGAGGACGCGGGCGAGGGTCTGGTCGTTGACGGACCAGTGGTTGGGCGCGAGCAGGAAGTAGCCGTAGGAGCAGACATCGCGTGCGAGGTCGAAGTCGGCGGGTGGCGTGAGGGTGAGGGTGGTGCCCCGGGGCATCAGGCGGTGGTCAGCGCGTGGAAGGGGAAGAGGTAGGTGGCCATGTTGATGCAGAGGCGGTCGGCGACCTGGGCGAAGCGCGGGTAGTGGGCCTTGAAGTCGGCGTCGAAGCGCGAGAGGTCGTAGCCGGCCATCTGGATCAGCTCGGCGTCGGTCTCGTGGAAGTAGCGGATGGTGTCGGGGCTGGCTTCGAAGTGGAACTGGAAGCTGAGGGTGCGCTGGCCGACCTTCATGATCTGGTTCTTGCAGTTGGGGCTGGAGGCGAGGATGGCGGCGCCGGGGGGGGCCTCGGCGACACGGTCGCGGTGGGACTGGAACTGCATGGTGTCCCACGGGATCCCGCCGAGCATGGACTCGGTCTGCCCGGGAACGCCGAGGCTGACCTTCATGAAGCCCCATTCGGCCTTGTCGGCGATCTCGACGGTGCCGCCGAGAGCGCGGGCGATGAGCTGGTGGCCCAGGCAGATGCCGACGAGGGGCAGCTCGCGGCCGTGGGCCTCCTTGAGGAGCTCCATCTCGGCGAGCATCCATGCGGGGTGGTTGGTGTCGACCACGTTCTGCGGGCCGCCGAGGGAGATCACGCCCTGATAGTCGTCGAGGTTGGGGGGCAGGGCGTCGGGGTTGTCGGGCTTGGCGATTTTGCGGATATCGAGCCTGAAACCGTGGTCGCGGAGGGTGGTTCCGAGGCGTGCGGGGCCGACGTTGCCGTGCTGGAGAACGAGGATCTGTGCCATGTGGCGATGATAGCCGCGGCGGGGCGGATCGAAACCGGTAGGATC
>DAIOTV010000025.1:27162-33464 GCA_036751825.1 Phycisphaerales bacterium | reverse complement strand
GGCGACTCGGCGGTTCCCGTCGGCAGCACCTCGACCTCGAAGCCCGACGCCCGCAGGTGCTCGGCGCACCACGCCGCCGCCTCGGCGGTCGGTTCGCGGTACGCCGGGTCCGTGCTGATCGAGGGGATCCGCAGCCAATCGCACAGCCGATCGATCTGATCGGCCTCGGTCTCGGCCAGACGCTTGAGCACACGTTCGATAGACATGCCGGACTGTAGAAATGACAACCGCCCGACGCGGGGCCGGGCGGTTGGGGGATTCTGGTTTGTGCTTGCTGGTTACGGGAGACGCTTGCCGCTCTGGCCAGTACCGCTGGTGCCGTCCGGAAGATCCTGAAGCCAGACGCGGGCTTCCTGCGTGAGGCGGCTCTGATCGACAACAACACTACCCGACGGCGCCCACTTATCCATCTCCGTCCACACGGTTTCCTGCGTCAAGTTCTCGGTGTGTCCATCAAAGAACACGGCATTGATCGTGTTGTTCTTGTGGCGGAAGGTCAGTTCGAGGTTGAGAGGCCCCGCGCGGGAACTCTGGCCGTATGACCGCTCCTCAACAAACTGTGGGGTGCCCGTCGAGAACATGCCATGGGTGCCAGCAAGCGGCGAGGCGTCGATGTCGAGGATGCGGGTATTGTCGGTCACAAACCGTGTCGCATTTGCCGACATGATCTTTGTGGACGGCGAGATGCCCACTTGTTCGATGCGGTTCCTGTAGCCGCGGGGCGTCTTCACCTGCGTTGAGATCGCACCGGCCCAGATCCGCGGCACGAACCCGTACCGACTACGCAGCGTGCTCGTTTCGTCGCCGCCCGGTTGACCCGGCGTGAATCCTGAACGCAAGCTTCCCCAGTATTGGAAAGCGCCTGGCATGTGATAGCTGGACTGGAAGTAGCCGCGGTTGTTGACGACATACTCCTCGAAGTCCTCGATGTCCGCGCCATCGGATCCCGTCCAGATCTCGTTAATGAGGACTCGAGCTGCCGGGTCGCGGAAGTCGTTGAAGATATTTCCGACGCGATTAGCACGGATGTTCGAGAACCCAAGATCTTGGCCGAGCGTCGGACTGATGAAGTCGAAGACCTGCGTGGGAGTGGTACTGTTGGTAGACCCGGTCAGGAACGTCTGGTTTCCGCGCGACGCCTGAAGCTGTGCTTCCCACCCGCTGGTGTTGGCGGCCGCGAAGAAATCGTCGTTGTCCGTCATGTACACGGCCTGTCCCGTGCCGATGCTGCGCTGCTGCGTCTGATCGACAAGCGACCACGCCGTTTTGCGTGCTGTTCCTAGTGCCGGCAGCAGGATGCCGATCAGCAACGCGATGATCGCGATCACCACCAGCAACTCGATCAGCGTGAAGCCACGACGGCGCACACAGGATTGCAAAGTCATTTCCTTCGTCTCCATGAAACTCGTCGTGCTCATCTCAATCGAGCCAATCAGCCTCGGTGTCCTCGGTCGTCACCTCACCCGTGTCGCGATCAACGGGCGGCGTTTCGTTCGTCCTCGCAAGGAAGGTATCCATGTACCGACTCGAGATTCGGTATCCGCCCTCTTCGGGCTGCTCGACGGGGAACAGCACGCGCGAATCGGTGCCCGGTCGCTTCATTGGCATGACCAGCGTGCGGTTTGCTGTTCGAATCCGATAGAGGTCACCTGTTTCGACATCCACCAAGAGCAGTTGGTCGGCAGTCTTGGGTGGACCCGACGACGACAACGCGAAAACCACCCCCACCGCCCCCGCGAGCAGGCCGACGACGATCAGCACGATCTGCCAGGGTTTCGCTCCGCTCATCGGGACTCTCCAGACATGGCTTGCTTCCTGCGGGCCGGGCGGGGATCGCGATTCTCAGGCATCGTGCGGCTGCCGCGTTGTCAGGGCCGAACGGACCGATCGCGGCACCGTCATGATACGAACATGCTGCGGATGCTGCGCCCGCCGGGTGGCCCCGGCAAGCGGTGGGTGGACGGTAGGAAACGCCCGATCATAGCCGGAACGCAGTGTAAAGCGATCTGGGACAAGACTCCGTGAAAGCAGTTCTGCGAGACTCACGAGAGATTTACAATTTGAACGACTTTTGTTTGGAATTCGGTGGCTTCCCGGTCCTGCGGTCGGGCCAGGTGGCGCAGCACCCGCTCGGCGGCGTCTCGGCCTGAGCGGGTCGCGCCCTCCATGGTGGCGGGCCAGCCCGTGGCCGTGAAATCGCCGGCGAGCCACACGCGGGGGGCCAGGGCGTCGGTCCTGGGTCGGTGGGCGTCGACGCCCGGCTCGACGAGGAAGGTTGCCCGTCTTTCCTTTATGACGCGGGCCCAGGTCGGGTCGGCCCGGACGCCGAAGCGGCGCTTGATCTCGCGGGTCAGCTCGGCGATCAGGTCGTCGCCCGAACGATCGACCAGCCCATCGGCCGCGCTGGCCACGGCGTGCACCCGGCGGCCTCCGTCCTTGAAGAACAGCCAGTCGAAGGGCGCGTCGAGCAGCACGGCGTGGGGCAGGTGGGAGACGGGCTCCTCGAACGAAGCGTGCACCGCCACGATCGGACTGTGCCGCAGGTGGCGTAGCCCGGCGACCACACCCGCCGCGTCGATGCTTGAGGCTTCGAGCAGATCGGCGGTCGCGTTGAACGGTGTGGCGAGGATCACCGCGTCCGCATCGAGCGTCTCGCCCGATCGGAGCGTGACCCGATCGAGTTCGATGCCGCTGACCGAGGCACCAAGGCGGACTTCACCGTCCGCGGCGGCAAGCCGCTCGTGGGTGGCGGCGTAGAGCTCGGACAGCGGCACGCGCGGCACACCCATGCGCGCTGCCGACGCCGATCGCAGGAATCCGTCGCGGAAGACCTTGAACGCGGCCGCCGCATCGCAGTCTTCCGGCCGGGCGTTGCAGGCGCTGACGACGATCGGGGTCCAGAAGCGTTCGATCGCCCGGTGCGACTGACGCCTGGCCCGAAGCCACTCGGAGAACGACCTGCCGCTCCAACCGGCGCCTGCTCCGACCATCAGGCCGCTCAGGGCGATGGCGATCGTGAGCCTGTCGACGGAGGGGAGGAACCGGGCTCGGACGAGCAGGGGAAGGCCGTGGAACGGGCTGGGCCATCGCGGGATAGGCAGCGTGGTGGTTTGGCCGGCCTTGTCGATGTAGTGGAACGCGGATGTCCACTGCATGGCGTCGGCGACGCCGAGCTCGGCGAGCAGATCCAGGTACTGGTCGCAGCAGCCGAGCGCGACATGCTGGCAGTTGTCGATGGTTTCGTCGATGGACGCGTCGCGGAACGACCCGGCTCGGCCTCCGAGGCGGTTGGATCGCTCGAGCAGCATCGCTCGCACACCCCGCTCGGCGAGACGGAGCGCGGCCGCGATGCCGGCGACGCCGCCCCCCACCACGGCAACGCCTCGTTCCATCAGACGCGTCCCGAGGTCATGGCGGACATCGCGAAGGCTCGGAACGCGATTGAGAGCGCGGCGGCCCGGCTCGGCCTGATGTGTGTCCCGCGAACCGAGCGACGCGGGTCCTGCTCGATCAGCTGCAGCGTCCGTTCGTAGACACGCATCATCGCCCACAGCGTCGGGCGGAATCGGGGCCGGATCAGGTCGAGCAGCTCGGAGCCGACGCGGAACGAGCCGCGGGCCTCGGCGGCAAGATCATGCACCGCGGCCCGGCACGCATCGGGGTCGAGCCAGGACAGCAGCGTGTCGGTGGTGACGCCGTGCGCGGCGAGCAGGTCGCGCGGGAGATACAGGCGCGGCGGATCGAGCCGGGCATCCTCGCCGACGTCGCGCAGCACATTGGTGAGCTGGAACGCCCGGCCGAGGCGGCTCGCGAGTTCGCCCGCTTGCGACTCGGAGACGCCGTCACGCACACCCCAGACGGCGACGCAGCACCGCCCGACGCTGCCGGCGACCTCGTCGCAATACCGGAACAGGTCGTCGCGTGTCTCGGGCTGCCTTGGATCAAGATCGCGACGCAGCCCGGTGATCATCGCATCGAAGCAGGATGTATCGATGGCGAATCGTTCGACGACATCGCTGAGCGCAAGCCACACCGGTGTGTCGGCCTCGGGTTCGCCCCGGCACGCGGCTGCGGTCGCCTCCTCGAACCGATCGAGGGCGGCCCGCCGTTCTGGCACCGCGCGAGCCGTTTCGTCCGCGATGTCATCGCCGAGCCGGTTCCACGCGTACAGCGCGTAGAGCGCGGAACGCTCGGGTTCAGGCGCCAGCCTGAGCCCGAGATAGAAGCTTCTCGCTTGATCCGCGGTGACCCGACGGCAGAACTCGTAGGCGTCGGCGACCCGCTGTGACGGCACCCCGCTCATGTCGGCCTGCCGATCGGACGCAGCCACGCGCCGAGCGAGAGCACCACCAGCGAGAGCCGGCTCACCCGCGGGCGACGCCAGAGTGTCCCGTACCCCCTCGCCCGGATCCTCGCGCTGACGAGCAGGCCGGCCTGCTGAAAGAGCCGCAGCGGGCGAGCAAGACACGGATGAACGCGGCTCGGCAGATCGAGCGATTCCCGCATGAGTGCATCGGTCCGTTCCACGAGCGGTTGCAGGATACACCGGAACGCCACGGCGCTCTCGGGCGTGGCGCCCGTGCTGGCCATCTCCCGCAGGTTCGCTGCGCTCGTCCCGACCTCCGCGAGCGGGATGTAGACCCGATCGAGCTCGAGCAGGTCGCGACGGACATCCTGCCAGAAGTTGACGAACTGCAACGCGGAACAGGTCTTGTCGCTCAGCGCGAGCAGCCGCGGCCAGTCGGTGTCGTCGGGGTGATGCCCGGCGATGCGGAGCACGAGCTCGCCGACCGGGTTCGCGCTGCTCGCCGCGTACGATTGCAATTCGGACCACGTTTGGTACTCGGTCCGCACCTGGTCTTCCTCAAACGCGTTGAGCAGCCTGTGAAACGGCTCGGCATCGAGGCCGTAGCGGGCGATGGACCGATGAAGGCGTGCGTACATCGGCAATCGGGGCCGGCCGGCGAAGCATCGATCCAGTTCATCACGCCACCGGCAGAGCGCGTCGAGTCTCTGCGAGGCGGTGCGCGACGGGTCGTCCGCGATGTCATCCGACGCGCGGCAGAACGAGTAAACCGCAGCAAACCCCTGCCGCAGGGGACGGGCGACCACGACCGACAGCACCGGGAAGTTCTCGTACGGGGACCGACTCGCCTCCAGGGGCAACGCGTCGTACTCGTCGTCTGCGGTCGGCATTGGTGACGGATTCACGCGGGGTGAGCCTAAACTCCACTTGACAGAACGCAGGACCATAGTCATAGGCGATCCCAACGACCATGCGTGTCATTCTTCCCAATCCGCGAGGCTTCTGCGCCGGCGTACAGATGGCCGTCGATGTGGTGGATCGCGTCGTGACGCTCTTTCCGGATTCGGATGTCTATGTCTATCACGAGATCGTGCACAACCGGCACGTCGTCGATCGGTTCAGATCGCGGAACGTCAAGTTCGTTGAGCGCATCTGTGAGATCCCCCACGGCTCGGTCGTGGTGTTCTCGGCGCACGGGATCCCGCCGAGCGTCCGCGAAGAGGCCGCCGAGCGGGGGCTGACGGCGATCGACGCCACCTGCCCCCTGGTCACCAAGGTGCACTCGGCCGCCACGCGCTTTGCGAGGCTGGGCTATCAGATCCTGCTCGTCGGCCACGCGGATCACCAAGAGATCATCGGCACACGGGGCGAGGCGCCGGACGAAACGATCGTGGTCGAGAGTCTGGAGCAGGTCGCGTCGCTCGAGGTCCGCGACGAGAACAGGCTCACCTACCTCACGCAGACGACGCTCTCAACGGACGACGCCGCGATTATCGTCAACGCGCTGCGGGAGCGGTTCCCGAATCTGAAGGAGCCCAGCAGCTCGACGATCTGCTACGCCACGACCAACCGCCAGCACGCGGTCCGCCAGATCGCGCCGGAAGTCGACGTCACGCTCGTGGTGGGCAGCCGCAACTCATCGAACTCGGTTCGTCTGACCGAGATCGCCGCGGCGGCTGGGTCGCCCGGCTATCTGATCGACGACGCGTCCGAGATCGACCACGCCTGGTTCCCGCGGGGCGGGGAGAGCGTGGTGCTTGTCACGGCCGGCGCGTCGGCGCCAGAAGACCTGGTGGCCGGCGTCTGCCGCGCGTTGCTGTCGCGGTACGGCGGTCAGCTCGAGCGGTGGGACGTGATGGACGAGGATGTGGAATTCCGCCTGCCGAGCGCGCTGGACAACCGCCCGCTGCGCTTCGAGGAGTTCATGCAAATGACCGGCCAGCGCCTCTATGTTTCCGCCACGCCAGGGTCATTCGAACTCGCCAACTCGCGCCCT
>DAIOTV010000025.1:0-27152 GCA_036751825.1 Phycisphaerales bacterium | reverse complement strand
TCGTGCTGGAACGAGGCGAGCCGGACGCCGCCGCGAGTGTGGTCATCCGGACTCCGGAGATCGATGAGCGTACCTACGGCGCCGTCCCGCTTACGGTCTCCGCGCGCAGCGAGCCGCCGAGGGCCATCTGAGTCGACCGGTCGATCAAGGAGCAGCGCGTGCGGCACCCTCAGCACCACATCTTCTCGATGGGCCGATCGGGCCTCGAAGCCTGGTGCGGATCGCACGGCATGCCAGGCTTCCGGGCGAGCCAGATCGCGTCGTGGGTGTTCGACCGCGGGGTCGCGGACCCGGACGCGTGGACGAATCTGGCCGTCGCCGACCGGCACGCCGCGCGAGAAGACCTGGCGATCATCAGCGGCCGAACCGTCAGCCACCAGCGAGCGACCGACGGGACGCAGAAGCTGCTCATCGAATGGGACGATGACAACGGGGGTTCGCTCGGGCTGCCGATCGTGGGCCAGACGGCCGGTCGCATCGATCGGCAGACTGAGTGCGTGATGATTCCGGCGCTGGACCCGGCCTCGAACCGGCGGACCGCGTGCATCTCGAGCCAGGTGGGTTGCCCGGTCGGCTGCCGGTTCTGCGCGTCGGGGCTGTCCGGGCTCGACGGCAACCTGTCCGCGGGCCGGATCGTGGAGCAGGTGTGGCGCCTCGATCGGCTCCAGGGCGTGGGCCGGATCTCGAACGTGGTGTTCATGGGCATGGGCGAGCCGCTGAGCAACTTCGAGGCCGTCACGCAGGCGATCCGTGTGCTCGCGGCGCCGAAGCCCTGGGGGATGGGCATCAGCGCGCGCAAAATCACGGTCTCGACGGTTGGCCTGCCCAAGTACATCCGCCGGCTGGCGGACGAGTTCGAGCTCCCGGTCACGCTCGCGCTGTCGCTGCACGCCACGACCGACGACGTTCGTCGTCAGCTCATTCCGTGGGCGGAGTACACGACCATCGGCGAGCTGTTCGAGGCCTGCACGGCGTGGTTCGAGAAGACGGGTCGAGAGATCACGCTCGAGTACACGCTGCTGGGCGGCACCAACGACAGCCCGTCCCAGGCCGCCGAGCTTGCCGGGCTGGCGCGCTCGATCCGCGCCAACGTCAACCTGATCCGCTACAACGAGGTCGAGGGCCTGCCGTTCAAGAGGCCCGGTGACGCGAGCGTGCGGACCTTTCAGGAGGTGCTCCGCAGGCGGGGCGTCAACGCCCACATCCGGGCGAGCCGGGGGCGGGACATCGCCGCCGCGTGCGGGCAGCTGCGGCACGAGCACACCGGGACTCGCGCATGAACGCGGACGCGTTTACGCCCTTCTCGGTGGTGCACGGGGTTGTGGTCGCGGCGGTCGCCGTCGCCACGACGATCGTTGTCGCGCTCTCGCGTGGGCTGCCGTCCCGGCAGCGCGACCGACGGCGGAAGCAGATTGCCGTGTTCATCATCGCGGTGCAGATTGTCTACCAGGCGTACTGGCTGTTGCTCCGCAGGGATTCGGGGGAGTCGCTGCCGCTGCACATGTGCGACATCGCCGGGGCGGTGGCCGTGGCCGCCTTCGTCGCGCCGATTCGGCTGTTCCGCGGGCTGCTGTACTACTGGGGGCTGGGACTTTCGTCGCTCGCGTTTCTGATCCCGGTGCTCGAGCAGGGCCCGGCATCGCCTGAGTTCTGGCTGTTCTGGCTCAGCCACTGGGTGATCGTGGGCGGAGCGGTCTACCTCGTCGCCGTGGATCGATTCCGCCCGACATGGCGCGACCTTGGCACGGCGGTTGCGCTTATGCTGGTCTACGGAATCGTCACCGTGGTTCTCAACATCGAGTGGGGCACGAACTACATGTACACGGGCGACCACCCCATGCCCACGCCGGGCGACCTTGATCTTGCTTGGCCCATGCCACGGCTGTTTGCGTTCGGCATCGCCGCGAGTCTGCTCATGCTTGCCGTGCACCTGCCGTGGATCCGACGCCAGGGGGCCGATCGCTGATGCTCGCCGCGATCGGGATGCTGGCCGCGAGCGCGTGCGTGGTGTCGTTCATGGCGGGGCGGGCGCTTGTGTCGCTGGGTAAGCGGGCCGGCGCGCTGGACAGCGCGGGCGTCGCGGGTCAGGTCAAGGCCGAGGTCCGCCGTGTGCCGAACATCGGGGGCATCGGGATCGTGGCGGGGCTGACCGTTCCGCTGGTCGCTGCGTTTCTGGCGGCGGCATCGGGCGCCGTGCCCGGCGGGCTGCTGTCCGACGAGCTCGCCGCCGGCGTGGCTGCCGAAGGGTTTGCGGCCGTGGTTTCGCTGATCGGGCTTCTCGCGGTGCATGCGATCGGCCTGATCGACGACCGCAGGCCCATGCCCTGGGCGCCGAAACTTGTGCTGATGCTCGTCATCACCGGCCTGGTCGCGTGGCTGACCGGAACGCGCGTGCTGACCGCGGCCGACGCGCATGTCGGGGGGGCGTGGCTTTCGGTCGCGCTCACGGCGATCTGGTTCGCGGCGGTCATGAACGCCATGAACTTCATGGACAACATGGACGGGCTCGCGGCCGGCACGGCGTGCGTCATCGCGGCCGCCGTCACCGCCGTGGCCCTTCAGCAGGAGCAATGGCTCGTCGCCGGCGCGGCGGCGTGCCTCGCGGGCGCAACGCTCGGGTTTCTGCCCTTGAACTTCCCGCGGGCCCGCATCTTCATGGGCGACGGCGGATCGCTCGTCCTGGGCTTCACGCTGGCGTTTCTCACGACGAGACTTACCTACGTGCAGACCGATGCGGCCGACCCCCGCTGGGATCGCATGGTCGTCCCGCTCGTGCTTCTGGCGGTGCCGCTCTACGACATGCTGAGCGTGATCGTCATCCGTCTGACCCAGGGCCGATCGCCGTTCGTCGGCGATCTCCAGCACCTCTCGCACCGATTCGAGGGCCGGGGGCTGAGCCGCCCGCGGGTCGCCGTTGCGGTGTGGACGCTCGCGTTGATCTCGGGCCTCGGTGCCATCATCGTGACCGCCGGCACACCGCAGCACTCGCTCCTCGTTGCCGTGCAGACGGCGGGCGCGCTCGCCCTTCTGGCACTGGTCGAGCGCGGGATGCCGTGGAGAGAGGCGTGAGACGATCGCCGCTGCTGCAGGTGTGCTTTGGTGCGATGCTGGTTGTCGTTCTCACCCGAGCGAGTGTGGTCTTTGAGCCGTTTCCCGGGTGGGACGGTCAGCCACTCGCGAGCGTGTCGGCCATCGTCGGGCTTGGCCCGGCGGGCTTTCTGTTACTGGATGTCGCGGCCGCGCTGCTCGCGGCGTGGGTCTGCGCTCTCGCGGGCCGCCGACTCGGCTTGATCGCGGCGGCCGCGTTCGTGGGCGGAGCCGCCGTCGTGGCCCACACGCTGCTCTTTGCGCGAGGCGACGCGGAGCCCCTGCCCGTGGCGGGCGCGTGGTCGTCGGGGGCCGCCGTGCTGGCGGCCGCGTCTGTCTGCGGCGCGCACCCCGCCGTTCGACGAGCGGCCGTCGCGATTGTCTGCGGCTTCCTGTGCATACTGCTTGCCAAGGGCGCGGGGCAGCTGCTGGTCGAACACCCCTCGGTCGTCGCCGCGTTCGACAACGACCCGGCCGCCGCGCTCGCCGATCGCGGCTATGCGCCCGGCTCGCCGGCCGCCCTGCAGTTCGAACGCCGGCTTCGGCAGCCCGACATCACCGGGTGGTTCGGGCTCTCGAACGTGCTGGCCGCCTACTTCGCGGCGGGCGCGGTCGCCGCCTTTGCGACATGCTCGCAGGCTCGCCACGCGGCTCGGCACTGGGCGTGGGCGGTTGTCGCCGCCCTGTGCCTGCTGTGCTGGGCCGGGGTGTATCTGTCGGGCTCGAAAGCCGGCCTGGCGCTGGCGGCGGCGGGCTCAGCGGCCTTTGTGGCCGCGCGATGCGCCGGTGCCCTGCTCGCAGGTCGTCCCCCGACGGGATGGCTGGCCCGACTGTTCGGTGTCGGGCTGTGGATGCTGCCCCCGCTTGCGATCGCCGCCCGCGCGTGGTTCCTGCCCCACGAAGGCGAGCTTTCGCTGCTGTTCCGTTGGTTCTACCTCGAGAGCGCGGCCGAGATCGCGGCGTCGAACCTGCCAGCGGGAACCGGTGTCGACGGGTTCCGTGCGGCGTACGCGATGGCGAAGCCCCCCATCGCTCCCGAGACCGTGACGACCGCGCACAACGCCGTCGCCGACTGGGCCGCGATGCTCGGCCTGTTCGGGCTCCCACTCATCGCGGTGGTCGCGCTGTCGGCGTGGCGCACTGCGCCCCGGCTCGCCTCGGCCACGCCCCGGATGTGGTCACCCGGTCCGTCGCGGGTCACGGTGCTGTGCATGGCGTTGGTTCTCGGGATTCCGGTGGTCGCGAGCGCGACGGCCGAGTCGGCGGCAACGCTCATCGAACTGGCCGTGCTCCGCATCGTTGGTCTTGCGGCGGCCGTCGCGGTGGCTTCGGCGGTCTGGCGGCTCCGGCCGGGCCCGGCCGCGGTGGCCGCCGGCGCGTTGGTGCTCCTCGCCCACGCACAGATCGACATGCTGCTCTTCCACCCGGGCTCGATCCCGCTGGCGCTGCTGGTTGTCGGCCTGGCCCTGCCTGCTTCGACGGCGGGCGGCTGGCAGCGATGGATCCCGGCCCTGCCGCTCGCGACCGCGATCGGTCTCGGCGTGCTGTGCTGGTCGGCGTGGCGTTGGGAGGCCCCGCTTCGGCGTAGCTTCGCGGCCGCCCAAGAGATCTCGGCCCTGGCGGAGCGGGGCAACCCCTCGCTTGACGCGGAACTGCGGCTGCTGCTCGATCGGCAGATTCCGTACATCCGGGGCGAGTTGCGGGCCGCCGCGACCGCGATGCCCGCGGATCCGCGAGCGTGGCTGGCCCTCAGCGATGTCGAACTCGCCGTGGTCGGCCCCGGTCCGGCCGCATGGGACGCCGCGGAAGCCGCCCGGCAAGCCGAGGCGTCCGCCCGGACCCTCGGCCGATCTGCCCGCGTGGCGGACGCCATCGCGCAGCGGTCTTCTTCACTGGCGGAGCGGGAGGAGTGGGAAGAACGGGCGTTCGACGCCCTCGTGCGAGCCTCTAATCTGGATCCTCGCGGGCCCCACTTCCCGGCCCTGATCGCCGAGGTGGCCTCTCGCCAAGGTCGGGCAACCCTGGCCCGGACCTGGGCCGCCCTCGCGCTCGAACTCGACGCCAACTACGCTTTGGACCCGCTGGCCCAACTCCCGGCCGAGCGTCGCTGGCGTCTTGAAGAGCTCGTAAAGGGGGATGCGCCCGACCCTTGACGCCCGCGCGGGTGCGCCTACGATTCTCCGAACGCGTGTTTGCTCTTCGACTTAGATCGAGCGAAGCCGTCGGAGACCCGTAGCCATGGACAGCGACGACGACGAAACACCGACGTCCCCGACCAGCGGCTGAATCCGCGCGTTCTCCTCACACCAGTTCTGCGGGCCGATCCGGCCCGTTCACGAAACACATTCCATCGATCCCCCCGGCCCGTGCTGAAGCGGTGGGCGGGCGTGACCGACCAGCGAGCAGCACCCAAGGCCGGATGCATCGGCCGCCGAAGGACCCCCTGACCATGGCCACTGACCTGTCACACGTACGCAACATCGGCATCGCCGCCCACATCGACGCGGGCAAGACGACCGTCACCGAGCGGATCCTGTACTACACCGGCAAGAACTACAAGCTCGGTGAGGTGCACGAGGGAACCGCGACGATGGACTTCCTGCAGGAAGAGCAGGAGCGCGGCATCACGATCCAGTCCGCCGCCACGACCTGTCCCTGGCAGAAGGACGGCAAGGACTACAAGATCAACCTGATCGATACCCCGGGCCACGTTGACTTCACCATCGAGGTCGAGCGGTCGCTCCGCGTGCTCGACGGCGCGGTCGCGGTCTTCGACGGCAAAGAGGGCGTCGAAGCCCAGTCCGAGACCGTCTGGCGTCAGGCCGACCGCTACAAGGTCCCCCGCATGTGCTTCATCAACAAGATGGACAAGCTGGGCGCCGACTTCGATTACAGCTTCAACTCGATCAAGAAGCGGCTCGGTGCCAACCCGATCGCCGTGCAGATCCCTATGGGCCACGGCAACGAGCTCGAGGGCATCATCGATCTGCTCCGCATGAAGGCGTACTACTTCGATGTCGAGTCGATGGGCGCAACGGTCACCGAGAAGGACATCCCCGCCGAGCAGATGGATCGCGCCATGCAGTGGCGTCACGATCTGATCGAGTCGGCGGTCGCCCTCGACGACAACCTCATGGAGCGGTACCTCGAGGACGAGGATTCGATCACGGTCGAAGAGATCAAGGCGGCCCTCCGCAAGGGCACCATCGCCCTTGAGTGCAACCCGGTCTTCTGCGGGTCGGCTCTGAAGAACGTCGGCGTGCAGCGGCTGATCGACGGCGTCATCGACTACCTGCCCAGCCCCAACCAGGTCCCGGTTGTTCAGGGCGAGCACCCGCGCGACCCCGAGAAGAAGATGACCCGCCCCCACGCCGACGACGCACCGTTCAGCGCGCTCGTCTTCAAGGTGGTCAACGACGCCCACGGCGACCTGACCTACATGCGGATCTACTCCGGCAAGGTGACCAAGGGCAGCCGCGTGCTGAACCCGGGCAACGGCAAGAAGGAGAACATCAGCCGCATCTTCGAGATGCACGCCAAGGACCGTCACCCGCTCGAAGAGGTCGGCGCCGGCAACATCGTCGCGGTGGTCGGCGTGAAGGACTCGATCACGGGCGACACGCTCTGCGACGCCGACGACCCCATCATCCTCGAGCGCATGGACTTCCCCGAGCCGGTGATCAGCATGTCGATCGAGCCGAAGTCGGCCGACGACAACCGCAAGCTCGGCGAGGCGCTGGTGACCATCCGCCGCGAGGATCCGTCCTTCCAGAGCCACTACGACGACGAGACCGGGCAGACCATCATCGCCGGCATGGGCGAGCTGCACCTCGAGATCATCAAGAACCGGCTCGTGCGGGACATGAAGATCGGCGTCGAGGTCGGCCGGCCCCGCGTGTCGTACCGAGAGGCCATCAGCCGCGAGGCGACCAAGGTCGAGGGCAAGTTCAAGAAGCAGACCGGCGGCCGCGGCCAGTTCGGCCACTGCGTGATCAACCTCAGGCCCATGACGGCCGAGGAGGCCGAGGCCCAGGGGCTGAAGTTCACCGACAACATCGCGTTCAAGAACTCGGTCGTCGGCGGCAAAATCCCCAAGGAGTTCATCCCCTCGGTGGAGGCGGGCATCCGTGAGACCGCCAAGTCGGGCGTGTCCGCGAGCTACCCGCTGATCAACATCTGCGCCGAGCTGATCGACGGCTCGTACCACGAGGTCGACTCGTCGCAGGTCGCCTTTGAGCAGGCCGGCCGGCTCGCGCTCCGCGAGGCGGTCACCAAGGCCGGCAGTGTGCTGCTCGAGCCCATCATGAAGGTCGTGATCATCACGCCCGAGGAGTACCTGGGCAACGTGACCGGCGACCTGTCGAGCCGTCGCGGCATGATCAACGACACCGAGGACCGGGGCCACGTCAAGGCCGTCACCGCCGAGGTGCCCCTGTCGGAGATGTTCGGGTACACCACGACCCTGCGCGGCATCTCGCAGGGCCGCGCCGCGAGCTCGATGGAGTTCCTCGCCTACCGCCCGATGCCGCCGAGCCTCCAGAAGGAAGTCATCGCGGCCGGCAGCTGATCGGCCCGTTCGACGCATCGCACCACTCGCCGCCCGGCCCAGCGCCGGGCGGTTTTTTCATCCCGAGGTCGGATTCGGTGTATACAGCGATGGGCACAGCCGATGCTCGTGAGTACGGTTCCGGCTGGAGCCGACAGCCAGGCACCGTCAGGAGGTGTTGCCATGCCCGACTATGAGCCCCACGAGAAGTATCAGTGCGTTCTGCTCTTCGGCGCCCCCGGCGCCGGCAAAGGGACGCAAGGGGCCATCCTCGGGCGCATCCCCGGCTTCTTTCATCTCTCGTGCGGCGAGGTCTTCCGCTCCTTGGACATCCACTCCGAACTCGGGCAGACGTTCTACGAGTACTCCTCAAAGGGCGAGCTCGTGCCCGACGATGTCACCGTCGCGATGTGGGTCCGCAACGTCTCCGCCCAGACAACGCTGAGTCTGTTCAAGCCGCTCGACGACCTGCTGATCCTCGACGGCATCCCCCGCAACGTCCAGCAGGCCAAGCTCATGGACGAGCATGTCAATGTGCTCGGCATCATCCACCTGGTCTGCCCGGACAAGGAGGCGATGATCAAGCGGCTCCGCCGGCGTGCGCTCAAAGAGAACCGCGTCGACGACGCGAAGGAAGAGGTCATCCGCAACCGCTGGCGGATCTACGAGCAGGAGACGGCGCCGGTGCTCAAGCACTACGACGCGTCGATCATCCACGAGGTCGACGCCGTCGGGTCGCCCGCGAGCGTGCTCCAGCATGTTCTCAAGGTGGTTGTTCCGATTCAGGACGGGCACTTCAACAATCCGATCAGCGGCGAGCCCACGGGGCCCGACGCCTGAGGCAACGCCGCAGACCGCCGCGGGTACGCTTGGTCATGCGTCACCGCCCCCAGGCATTCACGCTCATCGAGCTTCTGGTCGTCGTTGCGATCATCGCGCTTTTGATCGGCGTGCTGCTGCCCGCGCTCGGCGGGGCTCGGCTTTCGGCCAGGGTGCTGGCCTGCGGCGGGCGGCTCCAGCAAATCGGCGTGGGCACGACGCAGTACCTCATCGACCACCGCGACGCGCTGCCGCAGGTGCTCGTCGATGCGGGAGGGCCCGAGCCGACACCCATCGGATCGCTGTTCGCCGGCAAGAAGGGCCAGCTTCCGTTCCTTGGCATCAACGAGTTTGGCGCCGAACGGCGCCCGCTGAACCGCTACATCGGCGTCGAGGACGCCATCCCCGATGCGTCGGACCGCGTGCAGGAGGTGCCGGCCCTTGCCTCGCCGCTCGATCGCGGTGCCGACAAGACCGGCGTGCCGCTGCCCCCCTACGACTCGACCGAGTCGATGTACGACCTCGTCGGCGCAAGCTACACGCTCAACGACCACGCGCCGGACGCGGACCCGACGCGCGACGCGCTGCCGACGCTGGTGCCCCCCACCGGCGGCCGGATGCCGATCGTCGCCGACACAACCAAGACGGTCATGATCGCGACACACACGCTGTACAACTACGACGACGGCGGCGACCGCGTCATGCGCTGGTTCCGCGGAACCGGGCTCAGAGACGAGGTCAGCGGCAACGTGCTGTTCGTGGACGGGCACATCGGGTTGCGATTGAGCGTGCCGGACGACCGGTCGGCGACCACGCCGGACTACACATTCCTGCCCACCCCGAGCTGGACGGGCTTCAACGAACGGTCGGGCCGACGCTCGGAGTGAGCACGCGTCCCGCTTCGGCACGGCGCCGCTGCGTCATCGGCGCTCTGCGCCCTCGCGGGCCGCGTCGCCGCCTGTTCGGCTGGGGGTTGTCGCGCTCACGACGATCGTCTGGTGCAGGCCGCGAGGCGTCCGCGGGACAAGATTCCAGCCCCACATCGACGGCACCGGTTCGCGTCGGCCGACCCCGTGGCGCAGCCGCTGCAGCTCACGCGTCATGTCGCCGACCCCGTACGACACCGCGGGCAGCCGGTGCGGGTGCAGGTGGTAGGCCAGCGGAATCAACTGATTGAGGTAGTCGCTCCGGCCGAAGCCGTCCCACACCTGGTCGAGGGGCCGACGGCCCACATTGCCGGCCCGCATCGCGATGATGTCGACGGGGATCCATGCGAGCGCCCCGTCGAGCGAGGCCTGTGTTTCGTCGTACAGCGCGAACTCGACCCAGGCGTAGAAGCCCATCTCGGGCTCGTCGCTCCGCCGGATGGGATCGCGGGCCCCGCCCGCGTCGCCCGCGACGAATCCCACCACGACGCGCGCCGGCAGGCCGGCCTCGCGGTAGAGCGCCGTCAGCAGCAGGGCGAGGTCGAGCGGCGTCCCGGTCATCGTCTCGGCGGCGCGATCGAGCCGCGTCGCGTTGAGCCCCTGAACGGCGCCGACCGACCGGCCCGCCTGGACCGAGTTGGCGGCGATGCTGTCGGCGGAGGTGATCTTCCCGATCGGCTGGAACGAGGTCGCGAGCTGTCCCGCGATCCACTTGGCGACGACGACCGGCGGCTGCGAGCGAGGCGCGCCCCGAGTCCACGATTCAACCAGTTGCTCGATCGCCGCCCGGTCGTACTCGTCCTGGAAGCCGCGATCGATGAACAGCATCGGCTCGAGCGAGCTTCTTGCCTCCACGGGCCACTCGCCCGAGGGCCAGGCGATCGCCCGGGCTGCGTCCTCGTTGAGCGTGATGTTCCAGCTCGTCGCCTCGAACTTGAACTGCATCGTCAGGGTCGGCACGAACCGCTCGGCCGGCCCGAAGCTCCACACGCCGTACGCCGCCCCGGAATGGATCGGCTGCCCAGAGGCGTCGCGGCTGTACAGGGACTGTTGGAGCGGGATGTCGCCGCCGTTGTACAGAAAGCGAGCGGACAGGCTATCGCGGTCCACCTCGTACGCGGCCGAGCGATCGGCGACCGGGAAGTACACCGTGCCCTGTTCAAGGCCGATGGCGCCGATCGCGCTGTCGCCGCTGAGCAGCACATCGCGGGCCATGTCCACCGGCGTGGTCGAGCCGGGATCTTCGGGGCAGTGCACCAGGGCTTCGAGAGGGACGTCAACGCGTGACCCCAGCGTCACGGTCGTCGTGAGCCGCCATTCCATGGGGTCGGAGCGTGTGACGAGCTCGCCTCGCTCGCGTTGGCCCACCGCCGACGTCGCGACGAACGTCAGCGATGCCGAAGCGAGCGTCAGGATCAATCGTGGCATGATGACTTCCTCCCGCATGTCCCATATCTTCCAGACGGGTGGAGCCCGGTCGCGGTTCCCAGGGAGACGAAAGATGAACGAAGGCCAGACACGGATCGAGAAGGACTCGATGGGCGAGATGCCGGTGCCGGCGGACGCGCTGTACGGCGCGAGCACGCAGCGGGCCGTCCTGAACTTCCCGATCTCGGGTCGGGCCGTGCCCGACGCCGTCATCCGAGCGTACGCCGTGCTGAAGGCGGCGTGCGCGGGCGTGAACCGGGAACTGGGCCTGCTCGACGACCGGCGGGCGACGGACATCGCCAACGCGTGCGCCCAGATCGAAGCCGGGCTGCCCGAACACGGCGGGCTCGGCCCCCACTTCCCGGTCGACACCTTCCAGACCGGTTCAGGCACGAGCACCAACATGAACGTCAACGAGGTCGTCGCGAACCTCGCCTGCCTGGCGCACGGCGAGCCGATCGGGCGATCGAAAGACCCCACCTGGTACAAGGACGCCGCGGACGGCGGCTCGGGGGGCGTGCATCCCAACGATCACGTCAACATGGGTCAGTCGTCGAACGACACCTTCCCGACGGCGATGCACATCGCCGCGGCCCGGGCGATCACCGGCGACACGCTGCCCGCGGTCACGAGGCTCGCCGACGCTCTCGAAGCCAAGGCCGGGGCCTGGGACGAGATCGTCAAGATCGGCCGGACGCACCTGCAAGACGCGACACCGATCCGGCTGGGTCAGGAGTTCGGGGGCTACGCGGCCCAGCTTCGGCAGGCGGAGGCCCGCCTGAAGCGGGCGATCGTGACCTTGGGTGAGCTGCCGCTCGGCGGGACGGCTGTTGGAACGGGCATCAACACCCACCCGGAATTCGGCCGACGGGTCGCCCGGGCGCTCGCCGAGCAGACCGGCATCGCCTTCCGAGAGGCGGACAACCACTTTGAGGCCCAGCACGCCAAGGACGCGTTTGTCGAGGCCTCAGGCCACCTGCGCACGCTGGCGGTCAGCCTGAGCAAGATCGCCAACGACATCCGCTGGCTCGGCTCCGGGCCCCGCTGCGGCATCGGCGAGCTCAAGCTGCCGGCTGTCCAGCCCGGCTCGTCGATCATGCCGGGCAAGGTCAACCCGGTCATCTGCGAAGCGGTGATCATGGTGGCGTGCCAGGTCGCGGGCAACGACCACGCCGTGACCCTCGGCGCATTCGGCGGTGTGGGCTCGATTCTCGATCTGAACGTGGCGATGCCGATGATGGCCGCCAATCTGCTCGACTCGGCGGAGCTGCTCGCCAAGGCGTGCGACACCTTCCGGACGAAGCTGGTCGACGGGCTCGAACCCGACCGCGACCGCTGCGCCGCCCTGATCGAGGGGTCCCTCGCGATGTGCACCTCGCTGGTTCCCGTGATCGGGTACGACGCCTCGGCCAAGCTCGCGTATCAGGCCTACGCGTCCGGGAAGACCATCCGCGAGCTCGCGCTCGAGCAGAAACTCTTGCCCGCCGATGACCTTGAGAGGCTGCTCGACGCCCGTTCGATGACGGAACCGTCTGTATAACAAGAACTTAAGCCAGGGTTCTCTCGTATCGTGTTGTAGACTCACTACATGACACGGAGGATTCCATGACGCTCAAGACAACCCTTCTTGCGATTCTGTTGGCCGCTGCCGGTTCGGGACAGGCCCAGCAGGTCGAATACGTCACTCGAAACGTTCAGCCGACAGACGCGGTGCGTTTCAACTCGCAGCCGGTCCGGATCACGATCACCGACCGGGGCGAGCGCGTGGGCCGGGGCGATCTGGAGCCTGTCACCCATGGCACCAGGCACAACAGGCGGCAAACGGTGCTTTACGGGGGTGGCACGCGTCTCTACGGATTCGGCGGGTACGTCCGCCGGCCGGCTGACAGCTACGATTCCGCTCCTGTGTCGCTGGCAGAGCGAAACCGATCGAGAACGGTCTACGGCTCAGAGCTGCCGGCAGACCGGGCCGAGTCCTCAGAGAACGCTTCCCGCCTGGACCAACGCGAGGCAGCACCGGTGGTGCAGGACCCGGCGGCTCGCGCGGCAGCCGAAGAGGCCCGAGACGAGCGCCGCCAGCGGCTCTATGACCGATTGCTTCCCCTGATTGAGGCCCGTCGGCAGGAAGTTGCCGAGGAACAGGCGAACGAGCGCCCTGAAACGACCGATGACGATGCATTGTCAGAGACCGACGATGCGACAATGATGCCATCGTCCGAATAGCCGCCAACGGATCGGCGGGGTCGGGAGCCAGCGGGGGCGTGCGTGAACGAGCCGGGTGTCGCAGTTGAGATCATCCGGGAGACGCCGATCCAGCCGGGCAATCACGGCACGGTGAGGCCCATATCGCTGGTCGATCACCCCGTTGACCTGAGCCTGGTCATCCCGATGCGGAACGAAGAGGGCAACGTCGTCCCGCTCTACGACGAAATCCGCGAGGTGCTCGAGGCCACCGATCTGACATGGGAGTGCATCCTCGTCGATGACGGCAGCACGGATCGGACCGTGGAGCGCGCGATCGAGGCGTTCTCCGGCGATTCGCGGCTGATCGTCGTTCGTCTCCGCAAGAACTCGGGACAGACCGCCGGGCTCGCCGCCGGGTTCGAACGCGCGAACGGCCGGCTGATCGCCACGATGGACGGCGATCTCCAGAACGACCCGCACGACATCCCCGCGATGATCGCCAAGCTCGACGAGGGATACGACCTCGTCAGCGGCTGGCGGAAGAACCGGCAGGACAAGCTGTTCTCCCGCAAGCTGCCCTCCCGGATCGCCAACCGCATCATCTCGAAGTACACCTGGACACCGATCCAGGACTTCGGCTGCGCGATGAAGGTGTACCGACGCGAAGCTTTGGAAGACGTCTCGCTCTACGGCGAGATGCACCGCTTCCTTCCCGCCCTTTGCGTGTGGAAGGGCGCGCGGATCGCCGAGATGGCCGTAAACCATCGCGCACGGATCCACGGATCAAGCAACTACGGGCTGGTGCGCACCATCAAGGTCCTGCTCGACCTGGTCACCGTGAAGTTCCTGAACGACTACCTCGGCAAGCCGCTCTATTTCTTCGCGAAGGTCGCGTTCGGCACCATGGTGTCGGCGATGGTCCTGCTGATCATCGCCGTGCTGCAGCGCTTCGGGCTGCTGTGGATCGGCAACTCTCCCGCGCCGACGCTGACGGGCAACCCGCTCATGCACCTCGGGCTCATTCTCATCGGCATCACGGTGCAGATCGTGCTGTTCGGCGTGATCAGCGAGCTGCTCGTGCGGATCTACCACGAGAGCCAGGGCAAGCGGCCGTTCCGCGTGCGCGAGATCATCCGCATGGGGGACCGATCGCATGCCGCCGGCGATGTCTGAGCTGGCGCCCCCGCCGACACTCGCACCGATCCGCGGCTGCAGCGAGGAGGAACTCGCGGGTGTGTTCGATCTCGCCGTGATCGGGGGCGGCATCTACGGCGTGGCTTCGCTGCTGGAAGCCTCTCGGCGCGGCTGCAGAGCGATCCTGCTCGAAGCCAACGACTTCGGCGGCGGCGTGAGCTGGTCGAGCCACCGGATCATCCACGGCGGGCTGCGCTACCTGCAATCGCTCGACATCGCGCGCTTCCGAGAGTCCGTCCGCGAGCGCCGGTGGTTCATGGACACCTTCCCCCATCACATCGAGCCCCTGGGCTGCCTCGTGCCGCTGACCGGGCGGGGCACACGACGACCCAGCCTCTTCGCGGGCGCCGCGGCGATGAACAACAGTCTCAACACGCTCTTCGGCGGATCGAGCCCAAGGCTCGCCGGAGCCCGGGTCGGCAAGGCACAGCGGTTGGCGCAGGCCGGCCCGGATCTCCATCTCGCCGGCGTTCGCGGTGTCGGCCTCTGGCAGGACGGCCTGATGGTGTCGAGCGAGCGGCTGCTCGTCTGTCTGCTGCGGCTGGCGTGCGGACTGGGAGGTCGCGCGGTTCGAGGCGTCCGAGTGGTCGGCGTCGAACCGGGCGAGACGATCCGGCTCGCGTGCGAGCGAGGCGAGGGCGAAGGGCTTGCCGTGCACGCCCGGCGCGTGATCAACTGCGCCGGGCCGGCATCGGGCGAGTTGGCTTCGATGCTCGGCGGATCGCACGCCACGCTCTTTGAGCCCCTGCGGGCGTTCAACGTGCTGTTGAAAGTCGAACCCCGGCTCACGGAGGCGGTGGCGCTCGATGTACCTTCGCTGGGCGGAAGGATGCTGTTCGTGGTTCCGGGCCCGGCCGGCCTGGCCATTGGCACCTGGGAGGAACCAGCGGACGGCCACGCGACGCCGACGCGATCGAGTGTCGACGCGCTGCTGGACGCGGCCGGCGAGGTGCTGCGTCGGTCCGATCTTGGATTCGATCGCGTCACGGCGGTCTGGAGCGGGCTGCTGCCCCGTGCCGCGGGGGGCGAGCTGTCGCCCAGCGATCGGCCGGTGGTGGTCGATCACGGGGCCGTGGGTGGCATCCCGGGGGCGTTCTCGGTGAGTGGCGTGAAGTACACCACCGCGCGGCTGGTGGCCGAGCGGGTCGTTCGCCGGGCGTTTCCGGATGCGGGGCCCCCGATTCCGATCGGCTCGGTGGCCGACCCGGTGCTGGAGGCCCCCTGCTTCATCTCGCCCCCGGATCCGGCGGCCGCCGAGCGTGCGGCGCGGCGGATCATGCAAGAGGAAGCCGCCCTGAGCGTCGATGATGTGTGCAGACGGCGCACGACGTGGTACGCGTCGCCCGATCGGCTTCGCGCGGTGGCCCCGGCCATCGGCGCGGCCTTTGGTTTGGCGCCGGACGCGGCGATGGCTGATGTGGAGGCCTCGCTGGGTGCCGCGCAGAGCGTGAGGGACGGCTAACGAGCGATGGGCGCGATCAAGGATGGCATCACGGACCAGAGCGGGTCGGCCCTGAGAAAGTATCAGGACGCGATCGTCGGCTCGCGCTCGCTGCTCCGGCTCGCGCGCTTCGAACTGACGCAGATGATGGTCTCGCCTGTGCCCGGTGCCGTGGGCCTTGTGCTCCGCAAGGCGCTGCTGCCCGGATTGCTCGGCTCGTGCGGGGGCGGCTCGGTTTTCGGCCGGAGCATTGTGTTTCGGCAGCCCCACAAGGTGCACATCGGCAGGGCCGTGGTCATCGACGACCAGTGCTGCCTCGACGCGATCACCGACGCCGCGGAGGGCATCCGGATCGGCGACACGACGATGGTCGGCATGGGCACCAAGCTCGCCGCCAAGCTCGGCAGCATCACGATCGGCTCGAACTGCGGGCTCGGCGCGAACGTGACCATCCACTCGTCGGTCGGCGGTTCGGTCCGGATCGGTTCCAACGTGCTGATCGCCGGGCATGTCTATCTCGGCGGCGGGCAGTACCACACGGCCCGGACGGACATCTCGATCGCCGAGCAGGGCCACATCGACGGGCTGCTGCTCGAGATCGGGGACAACTGCTGGATCGGCGCGAACGCGACGGTCGTGAACGGGGTGACCGTCGGGCGCGACTGCATCGTCGCCGCGGGCGCGGTCGTGACGAAGGATGTGCCGCCGTTCTCGATTGTCGGCGGCGTGCCGGCGAAGATCATCCGCTCGCGCGTTGAACACCCGGAGGTCGCCACGCCTTGAGCAGCAAGGGTCCCAAGTCGTTCAAGCAACGGCTGCTGTTCGCGGCAAAGGCGGGCGCGTCGCTGGCGATTCTGGGTGTCGTGCTCCATCAGGCCGATCTTGGATCGGTGTCGGCTCGGATGCTCCAGGCGGACCCGGTGTTCCTGGGCTTGGCGCTGCTGACTCCGTTCGCGGGGTATGCCATCACGTCGATCCGGTGGCAGGGGCTGCTGCACGCCGCCGGGGCGGTGGTCCCGTTCGGACGGCTGTACCGGGCGTGCCTGACGGCGGTGTTCTTCAACCAGTTGCTCCCGAGCACCATCGGCGGCGATGTGGCGCGGGTGTACGCCGCGTGGAGATCCGGGGCTCCGCGTTCGGTCGCGTTGTCTTCGCTGCTGGTGGACCGGGTGGTCGGCGTGCTCGCACAGGTTCTGATAGCGGCGGCTATGATCCCGTTTCTGTCGTCTTCGACGCTGCCCGACGCTGTGTATTTCATCGTGGGCGGGCTCGCACTGGCTGTGGGGACTCTCGTGCTTGCGGTGTTCGTGCCTTCCAGTCGTCCGGCTTCCGTGGTCCTCGGCGTCATCGATCGTGTGCCCGGCCCGTTCTCGAAGATTGCCCGGAAACTGGAGGCGGGCTTTGCGCCGTACCGGGGCCGCTGGGGCGTGCTGGCGCGGGCGCTGCTGATCTCGTTCGGGATGATGGCCAATGTTGTGCTGATGCACTGGCTGATCGGCCGCGCGCTGTCGCTCGACCTCTCGCTGCTCGTGTATCTGTTCGTCGTCCCGGTGGCCACGATCGTGATGCTGGTGCCGATCTCGATCAACGGGATCGGGCTCCGCGAGGCGATCTTTGCGCTTCTGCTGGGGGCGTACGGCATTGAGAAGGCGGACGCCGTTGCGCTCTCGCTGCTGGCGTTCGGAACCTTTCTGGCTCACGGCATCCTCGGCGGGCTGCTCTTCGCTCTCACGCGGACGCCGATCCCCACCGAGCCTCCGACGAGCGAGCTCGCCCCTCCGGTGTTGGAGGGGCAGGCGTGAATCGCCCGCTCCGGCCGCAGACGTTCTGGCTTGCGCTCCTGGGGATCACCGGGCTGGGCATCGCGATGCGTCTGCTCTGGCTCGACCGCCCCAGCTTCTGGATCGACGAGCTCTACACCGTCATGCACACCACCCGCTTCGGCGACGGCAACCTCACGAAGCAGTTCGGATACATCCCGACCCTCCTCTCGCTCGCGCTGGGCGGCGCCCTGCCGGAGCGTGCCCTGTCGGAGAACCCCGAGCAGTGGTCCGCCCTCGGTGTGACGCACACACTCGTTCGGCTGCCCAGCGTGGTCATCGGTTCGCTGACGATTCTGTTGCTCGGCTGGCTCGCGAGGGGGCTGGTGGGGGCGCGGGTGGCGCTGTGGTTCGCGGTGTTCCTGGCGGTCGCCGTGTGGCACCTGCACATGTCGCAGACCGGGCGCTTCTATGTCCAGCAGCTGCTTTTCTACAATCTCGGGCTTCTGCTCTACTTCCGCGCGACAACGCTCGGGTCGTTGCCGAGGCTCGCGCTGGGCATGCTGATGCTGTTTCTTGGGTTCATGTCGCAGCCCCCGGCGCTCGTGCTGGGCGGCGTCATCTTTGTCGACTGGCTCCTGCAGGCGCGTTTCAAGAATCCCAAGCGGCTGACGATTCCGGCGGTGTTCGCAGGCAGTGCCGCCGCGGCGGCGTGCGCGGCGGTGTTGGTGTACGACGTGTCGCAGCGCACCGACGAGTGGACGCAGTTCGCGGGCCAGACCTCGCAGCGGTGGGACATCATCGTGATGGGCGTGGTGTGGCTGGTCGGGCCGGCCGCGATGCTCGTTGCCCTGATCGGGTGGCTCCGGCTGCTGCAGCACGACGGTCGCCTGGCGCTCTACCTCGGCGTGGCCGCGGTGCTGCCCGTGTTCGCGATGGCGGTTCTCGGCGCGACCGGCCAGTTCGTCCACGTGCGGTATACCTTCATCGCGCTGCCGGCGTGGCTTCTGCTCGCGGCCTGCGGCGCCGTCCGAGGGCCGCGTGACCACGACGCCCCGGACCTCGCCGCCGACCTTCGGGCGGCCGCGCCGGGCCTTCTCGTGGTGGTCGCGAGCCTGCTGCAGTGCCTCGCGTACTACACGGGCGGCGGCGGATACCGCCCCCTCTGGCAGAAGGCCTACGCGTACATCGACGCCCGCCGAGCCGAGGGCGACCTGGTCGCGGGCGACGAGCACGCGTACTGGCAGGCACGGTACTACCTGGCCGACGCGTCGCCGGTTCGCGTGATGGGCACCGAGCTCTGGGATCTGCTCGCTACGACCGACCGACGCGTGTGGATCGTTGACAAGGGCGGGGTCGGCGGTGTTTCACGCTGGCCGACGCTGCAGGACCGCGCGGATCTGCGGATGTACTTCGACGCCCAGGTGCTCCAGCCGTTCTCGACGATCCGGGTCTATGTGTACGATCCGCCCGCCCGCGAGGGCGACCCGGCGCCTTAACGCACGTCACGCTCGACATCTTCCCATGCGCGATCGAGCATGCGCTCGGAAGCAGCTTTGCGGAGCGCCAGCTGCGGCGCGAACAGGCTGAGGCGGAATTCCTCGATCATCCACCGGTAGCGTTGCAGGGCGGGGCGCTCGCGACCGACAGCGGCGTCTCGCTGGGCCGCCTCAAGGCAGCGCGCCCAGTGCGGCAGAACGCGCGCCATTGCCTCGCTGTCTCGGGCGATGCCCTCGCCCCGGAGACGCTCCAGTCGCGTGACGATGCCCTTGACGTACGCCGGAAGACGAACGAGCGACCACCACTCTGCACGGCGGAACGACGACGCGTGCACGAGCTGCCGCAGCTGATAGTCCGCGTCCTGCCGCGAACGCTGCGCTGAGGCACTCGTCACGCGATCGAGCAGCGACAGGGCCTCCTGCCTCGCGTCCATGGCCCCGGCGAGAACGGCGACCACGCGGGTGATGCGTCCGCCGAGGCTGTCGCGCGCGGAGTCGATGACATCGAGCAGCTCCTCGCGCGAAGCCGGGATCGGTTCGCACGGTGCCCGATCCACCTCAGGCAGCAGCGCCGCGATCTCGTCGGCCAGTCCGCCCGCGCCGGCGAGCGTCTGGAACTGCACGCGCAGCCGCTGGGCGTGCGGGGTGTGATCAAGCAGCCGCGCGACCTCCTTGGCGAGCGCGATGCCGACGAGGCGTCGGCAGCCGAACCAGTGCAGGATGCCCGCGGTCGTCTCGTCGCCGGCGGTCAGCAGCCGAACGCCGTCTCCGGCATCCACGAGGGCCCGGGGCGGCTCCACATGGGCTTCGTTGTCGGGCCAGGATCGCAAGATCGATCGACGGTTCGAGTCCTCCACAGCCTTGGCTTGGTGCGCGCGGGCGGCGGCGATGAGCCCCTCGAAGTCGCGACCGGCGGCGATGTCGCTCCCGTCGGCGTCGACCACACGCCCAGTCATGCGGAGATGGTGCGGCAGCTCGACGGCTCTGCACATCGCCGGCGTGATCCGCAGCCCGGTAAGCCGCGAAGCCGTGTCCGCGATGTGCGCGTAGAGGTCGGCGACGCCTCCGTCGGCTGAGGCAACGATCTGGGCGGCGAGCTCGCCGGGATCGAACTGCCGCCGGATCGAACGCGGGAGCCCCCGCACGATCGCCGCGACCTTCTCCGGCATCCAGCCGGGGACCAGCCAATCGAACGACTCGGGGCGGGCACCGGCGGCGTCGGCCACTTCGAGGACAGCCTCGATGCCGTCGGTCTCCTCGCCGGGCTCGAGCCGATAGACCAGTTCGGCGTGACGCCCCTGCGCGACCTCAAGCGTGTCGGGGAACCGCGTGTCGTCCACCGCATCGATCGTCCCGAAACCGAGCGCTTCCGCGGACATGAACAGCACGCGGGGATCGTCCCGTTCGGCGCGTCGCCGCCAGCGATCAAACGCGCGGGCGGTGCAGATGGTGTCAGGGAGCCGGCGATCGAAGAACGTCAAGAGCATCTCCTCGGAGGGCATCTGCGGCTTGCGGAGCTTCGCCTCCCGGGCACGCAGATCCTCGAGAAACGCAGCGTTCGCGCGGGCGAAGGGGGCGTCGGTCTCCATCTGGCCTTCGACCAGCGCTTCGCGAATGAACACGCGGCGCGCCTCGGGACGATCAACCCCGCCGAAGTCGACCATCCGCCCGCGGGCGATCTCGACCTGGCCGAGCTTCGCTCTGACCGCCGCCTCGACCCGCCCCCGCTCCGGCACATAGGTTACATCGGAGTACGACCGCTCGATCAGGTGGGGGGCGAGCTCTTCGACCCATGCGCCGTCGATCGTGGCGCACAGCCTTGCGTACAGCCGGGTGGTGCGCACCAGCTCGGCCGACACCACCCAGGCCGCCCCCTTGCCCGACACGGACGAGCCCGGGTGGATGTGGAAGACGCCGGCGTGCGGCGACGCGAAGCCGCCCTGGTCGTGCCGCTTGCCGACCGTGGTCAGGCACCCGGCGAGGATACTCCGGTGCAAGGCGTCGGGCTTCCGCTCGCGGGACGGGCTGCCGACCTTCCAGCCCATGTCACGAGCTGCGTCGCGCAGCTGCCGGTGCGTGTCGGTCCACTCGTTCATGCGCATGAAGTTGATGAACTCGGCGGCGCACAGCTTGCGCAGCTGCGAGCGGCTGAGACGGTCCTTCTGCGTGTGGTAGTAGTCCCAGAGATTCAGTAGCGTGATGAAGTCGGAGCCCTTGTCGCTGAATCGGCTGTGCTTCGCGTCCGCGGCGTCCCGAGCCTCCGCCGGGCGCTCCCGCGGGTCCTGGGTCTCGAGCGCCGACGCGATGATCAAGGCCTCCGGGAGAGCGCCCTGCTCTCGGGATTCGATGAGCATGCGGGCCAGTCGGGGGTCGATGGGCAGCCTGGCCATCTGCTCGCCGAGCGCCGTGATCTGCTGCTGCTCATCGACGGCGCGCAGCTCGTACAGCGTGTCGTAGGCTTCTCCGATCCGCCGCGACTCGGGCGGCTCCAGAAAGGGGAACTCCCGCGGATCCCCGAGGTTGAGCGCTCGCATCTGGAGGATGACGCCGGCGAGGTTGGTCCGCTGGATCTCGGGTGCCGTGAACTCGTCGCGGCGGTCGTGGTCGTCCTGCGTGTAGAGTCGGACGCAGGTGCCCGGTTCGGTGCGGCCGCACCGGCCGGCCCGCTGCCTCGCCGACGCCCGGCTGATCGGCTCGATCTGGAGGGACTGCACCCGGCGACGCGGCGAGTACCGGTTGATCCGAGCGAGCCCTGAATCGATCACGTAGCGGATGCCGGGGACCGTCAGCGACGTCTCCGCGACATTGGTCGACAGCACGATGCGCCGGTGCGGCGACCGGGCGAACACGCGCTGCTGCTCCGTGAACGAGAGTCTCGCGTACAGCGGAACAATCTCGGTGCCGGCGAGCAGCCGCGTCGCCTCGCAGCGTCGGCGCAGCTCGCGAGCCGCCTCGCGGATCTCGCGCTCGCCGGGCAGGAAGACCAGCACATCACCCGGCGGGCCGAAGCCGTCCTTGACCGCCAGACGCTCGGCCGCCTCCGCGATGGCTTCCGCCAACTCGAGCGGGCGACCCGACTCATCGACGGCCTCGAGGTACTCGATGTCAACCGCGTAGGTCCGCCCCGAGACCTCGATCACCGGAACCTCGCGCCCGACCACGCCCCTGAAGTGCTCGGCGAAACGCGCCGGGTCGATCGTCGCGGAGGTGATGATGAGCTTCAGGTCGCGGCGCCTCGGCAAGACCCGCGAGAGCGTGCCCAGCAGAAAGTCGATGTTCAGGCTGCGCTCGTGCGCTTCATCGACGATGATCGCCTCGTATTGCTCGAGCAGGCGATCCGACCGCGTCTCGGCGAGGAGAATGCCGTCGGTCATGACCTTGACGAGCGTCCCCTTGGAAGTCTGATCGCTGAAACGAACCTTGGAACCGACCTCGGAGCCGAGTCGCACACCGAGTTCCTCGGCGACTCGGGCGGCGACACTCCTTGCCGCCAGGCGGCGTGGCTGCGTGTGACCGATCAGACCGACGGCTCCCATCCCCATGTCGAGGCAGAGCTTCGGGATCTGCGTCGACTTGCCGGAGCCGGTTTCGCCGCAGACCACGACCACCTGCGAGCGATCGAGCGCGGCCTTGATGTCTTCGACTCGATCGGTGAACGGCAGCTCGGCGGGGTACTTGACGATCGGGATCGACGCCCGGCGGTTCTCAACCGTCTGCCGTGACGCTTCGATCGCCTCCGGGACTCGTTCACCGCCGGCGCGCAGCAGCTTCCGGAGTCGGCGCCGATCCGAACCGAAGACGCCGTCGAGGGAGGCATCGGTCCGTGCCGGGGCGCCGAAGGACTTGGATCGCCGACGCCGGCGTCGCTTGGATGGAGACGGGTCTTGGTTCACGGTAGCACGGTAGAAAGCAAGGTCTCGGCAGGTCGCTTCAGCCGCCTTCTGCGTCGTTGAGGACGACACAATCGGCGGCGTCCCGGTAGCCGGCTTCGAACTCGGCGAATGTGGGCTCGGCGATGGTCTCGAAGTGCCGGCGTGCGGCGTCGATCCCCATGCCGCGTTCCCCCGAACGCTCGATCGCCTCCCAGCGATGCCAGCGGGTCTGGCTGCTGGCCTCCACGAACACCCTGAGGTCGATGTGCGGGAGCACAGCGGAGTGCAGCGCGAAGATCCCCTCGCAGACGATCGGTCCGGGTGCGATCAGGGGTTCCTCACCGATGCGGCGGTGCTCGTGGAACGACCAGACGGGGATCGTGCCCTGCCCCCGATCGCGGAGGGCCGCCAGGTCGTGCGA
The DNA here is from genome assembly GCA_036751825.1 of Phycisphaerales bacterium. Taxonomy (GTDB): domain Bacteria; phylum Planctomycetota; class Phycisphaerae; order Phycisphaerales; family UBA1924; genus JANQQZ01. The sequence goes on along the minus strand of DAIOTV010000025.1, from coordinate 3,975 downwards.
GAGCCTCGCCAGATCGCTGCGGTCGGGCCGATCCCGGTGCAGCCGGGGGACCAGGCCGTAATCGGGCAGGTAGCGATCCGTTGAGAGCACGAGCCCGTTGACCGCCCCCGCGACGAGGGCCGCGAGCGTCGACTTGCCGGATCCCACCGGACCCGTGATCCCGACGACGGGCCTGCCGTGCGGCAGACCGGCCAGCCGGCTGGCAATCTCGTCGCGGGCGCTGGCAAGGCCCCGGAGCAGGACGGGCTGTCGATCGGGTGTGCTCATCTTCGGCGAGAACGGTAGGCTGTGCACTCTGCGGGCTCGGAGGTACGGATGGGGCAAATGACCGGCTTGTTGGGCGTTGCTGTTCTTCTGGCGGTTGCGTTCGCGTTGTCGTCGGACCGCCGGCGCATCCGGCCCCGCATCATCGTCGTCGGGGTGGCACTTCAATTCGCGCTGGCCTTCCTGTTGCTGCGGTTCGAGCCCGTCGTCGCCGTGTACGAACACATCGCCGCGGCGTTCACGCGGGTCCTCGGCTTCTCGGAAGAGGGCGCCCGTTTCGTTTTCGGTCAGCTGACCGACGAGAGCGGCGCCTGGGGTTTCATCTTCGCGACCAAGGTGCTGCCGGTCATCATCTTCTTTGCCTCGATCATGGCGGTGCTGTACCACCTCGGCGTGATGCAGCGGATCGTCGGCGCCTTCGCGTGGCTGCTGCGGCGCTCGCTCGGGGTCACGGGGGAGGAAGCGCTCGCCTGCGCGGCGAACATGTTCGTCGGCCAGACCGAGGCGCCCCTCTGCATCCGCCCGTTCATCGCGGGTCTCACGCGTTCGCAGCTCATGCTGGTGATGACCGGCGGCTTCGCGACGATCGCCGGCTCCGTGCTGTCGGCGTTCGTATTGATCCTCGGCGGCGACGACCCGGTCCGACGCGTCGAGTTCGCCCAGCACCTGCTCACGGCGAGCGCCATGTCCGCCCCCGGCGCGTTTGTCATGGCCAAACTGATGCTGCCCGAGACGGAGGAGATCCGGGCAAGCGACATCCGGGCGGACGCGATCGCACCGACGGCCAATGTTCTCGATGCCGCGGCGGCCGGAGCCGCCGATGGGCTCAAGCTCGCGCTCAACGTGGCGGCGATGCTCATCGCGTTCGTTGCGATGCTGGCGCTGCTCAACTGGCCCCTTGCCGCGCTCGGGGAGACAGGCGTGGGCGATCGAGTGGAGTCATGGCTCGGGGTCTCCGAGCTGTCCCTCTCGGCTGTGCTGGGCGTCGTGTTCATGCCGGTGGCGTTCCTTATGGGGCTGACCGGCAGCGATGCGTCCGGTGTTGGCTCGCTGCTGGGAACGAGCATGATCGCCACGGAGTTTGTGGCGTACCTTCAGCTCGGCGACCTGATCAGCTCCTACGGCAACGGTGAGGGGCCCGGCGTGTCGCCGAGAGCGGCCGCGGTCGCGTCGTTTGCCCTGTGCGGGTTCGCGAATCTTCCTTCGATCGCGATCCAGATCGGCGGGCTCTCGGCGTTGGCGCCGTCCCGCCGGGCGGACATCGCGGCCCTCGGGCCGCGCGCGATGCTGGCGGGAGCCATGACCTGCTGGATGACCGGCTGCATCGCCAGCGTCTTCATCCCGGTCACGCCCGCGGTGTGAACAGCAAGGCATGCAGCGGCTCGGCAAAGGCGAGCATGGCGGCGCCGGCCAGGGCGACCACCGCCCCCAGCACCGCCCGGCGTGTGACACGCTCGCGAAGCAAGTACCGCGAGAACGGCAGAATCAGCACCGGGCTGAGCGAACATAGGGTCTGTGCAACGCCGAGCGGGCTGTGCTTGAAGGCGATCAGCGACATCCACACGCCGAGAAACGGGCCCACGATTGTGCCGCAGGCCGTCAGCAGCAGCCCGGCGGTCCACCGCCGGGGCCGCTGCCTTCGCGAGGCGTTGCGCCGGGCCATCGCCACGTAGATCAGCACGATGGGTGCCATGCCGAACAGACCGAAGACCATGCGCACCAGCGTTGCAGACTGCGCGGTGAGCTGCTGCTCCTCCGGCAGCCAACCGACACCCATGCCGATCTTTGAGAGCATGCCCCCGGCCGCCTGGCTGATCGCGGCGATGAACGCGAGAAGGAAGCCTCTGAGCACGATCCGCGAACGGACCGGGCCTCCGGTCTCCAGATCGTCCACCGCGTCCGCGGGCTCGTCGGTGACACTGCCGCGTTCGGTGACGACCCACACGATGCCGCTTACCGTGATCGCGATCGCGACATACGCGGTCCACACCATGTGCTCATCGAGGAACAGCACCCCGAAGATGAGGGCAAAGATCGGCGAGGACGTCATGCAGAGCAGCGCACGGCGGGGGCCGATGTCAACAAACGCGGTAAAGAGCGCTTGATCGCACAGCGACAGACCGATCAGCCCCGAGAACGCCAGGGCGAGAAGCTGCCGCTGACTCTGCATCTCGGGCCAGATCGATCCGTGCAGGAGCATGTGCGTCGCCCCGAGCAGAATGATGGCGAGCGCGATGCGCACCGTGTTGACAACGGTCACCGGGATCCGCATCCCCGCCGATGTGAAGAAAAGCGACGTCAGAACCCAGAGCAGCGACGTGAGAACGGCCGCACTCGGGCCAAGGACACCGGCATCGCCAACAACGGAGAGATCGGGCACCACGCAGCGTACGCCGGCCTTGGCATCCGAAGCCGCTTTCGGCTATTATGCGTGTGTGATGGATACCAGCGTGCCCGGATTCCCTGCGCGGCAGACCACAGCTGAGAAGGCGTCGCCCGCCGACGCCTTCGTCGCCGCTCGGCGGATGACCGCCGAACTCGCCTCCCCGCTGTCGGAAGAAGACTGCTGCGTGCAGTCGCAGGCGTGCTGCTCGCCGGCCAAATGGCACCTCGGGCACACCACATGGTTCTTCGAGCGGTTCGTGGTGCGCGACGGGCTCGGCATCGCACCCTACGACGATCGGTTCGAGTACCTGTTCAATTCGTACTACAACACGATCGGCACCCGGCATCCTCGCGCGGAGCGCGGCCTGCTCACCCGGCCCGGCCTCGGCGAGATCATGGCGTACCGATCCGTGGTCGACGACCGCATCGAACGAGCCCTGCGTCGCGGCGATCTCTCAGACGAACACGTCCAGCTTGTGCTCCTCGGCCTGAACCACGAGCAGCAGCACCAGGAGCTTCTGCTCATGGACGTCAAGCATCTTTTCTCACGCAACCCGCTCAATATCGCCTATTCGACCGACCCACTCGAACCAGGCCTCGCTTCCGCCGCCCGCTGGCAACCGTTCGCCGGCGGGCTGCAGACCGTTGGCATCGATTTCGACTCGGCGGCCGGCGGGTTCGACAACGAGGGCCCCGAGCACCGGGTCTTTCTCGAGCCGTTTGAGCTCGCCGATCGCCTCATCACCAACGGCGATTTCCTCGAGTTTCTCCGCGACGGCGGCTACTCGGATCCCTCACACTGGCTCGATCTGGGCTGGACGCTCGTCGCCGAAGGCGGGCTCAACCACCCGCTCTACTGGCGGCACATCGACGGCGTGTGGCAGGAGTTCACGCTGCACGGGTGGCAGGACCTCGACCCGGCGGGGCCGCTGGTCCATGTGAGCATGTTCGAGGTCGACGCCTTCGCGCGATGGTCCGGGGCACGGCTGCCCACCGAGTTTGAACTGGAGGTCGCCGCCCGCGATCCAAGGTCCATCGGCACGATGCTCGAGGACCGCGTTTTCCACCCAAGAGCCGCCGATCCGGATCGAGACGGCGTCGCGCAGCTGATCGGCGACGTGTGGGAATGGACCAGCAGCTCGTACGGACCGTACCCGGGGTACGCGCCCCCGAGCGGCGCGGTCGGAGAGTACAACGGCAAGTTCATGTGCAACCAGTATGTGCTCAGGGGCGGCAGCTGCGCCACGCCCCGCGACCACATCCGCCCAACCTATCGGAACTTCTTTCAGCCCGAATCCCGCTGGCCGTTCTGCGGCGCGCGGCTGG
>DAIOTV010000024.1:30172-33581 GCA_036751825.1 Phycisphaerales bacterium | reverse complement strand
GGTAGCGGAGGAGTGGCCGCCCGGCGTGGTAGGTGCTGAGCAAGCCGCGCCCGATCCTCGGGTCGGCAAGACCGCTCAGCGCCTCGAAGAGGCGTGTCGTGTGAGACCAGGCGACATCGTTAAAATCCCCGGCAATGATCCATGTGCTCTCGGAGTTGTCGCCGACGCGTTTCGCGATCCGGATGAGCTCGGCATCCCGGATGCGGCTGTCGTAGCGGCCGTCGCCCGGGCTCTTGGTCAGACCGGGTGGCACGGGGTGCAATCCGATGAATCTGGCTCGTCTGGTCGGCGAGAGGACCAGCTCGGTGTGGATGGAGGGTCGTTCATCGGAGACGAGGTAGCGAATCTCGGTACCTTCTAGGGGAACATTGGACCAGATCGCCATGCCGAGGCCGTCGGGCTTGATCTCCTCGGCGTGGTGGACGAACCGCGCGGATGGGGTCGAGCGTGGCCGCCCACTCGCGGTCGATCTCAATGAGCAGGACAACGTCGGCCTGGACGCTGGCGATGGTCTCGGCCGCCTCCTCGGACCGGGTGTTGCGGACGTCGAGGTTCACGACAAGCACGGTCAGGTCGGCGGTCTCAGCGTTTGCAAGCCGCTTTGGCCACAATCCCGTGTAGGGGAGAACGTGAGAAACCTGCCAAGCGGCGGCGAGACCGAGCGCGATCATGAGCCCCCAGATGTCAGGCCTCCAGCCCAATCGCAAGGCCGCGGCGAGCAGAGCGATCGCGATGAGGAGACACATCACGGCCAACTGAAGGCGAGGGAAGTCCCACGCGCGGACGATCCAGGAACCGCTCCTCATCAAGGGGAGGAGGGTCGCAAGCAGGAGCACCGCGCCCAAACAGCGGGATACCCAGAGCAGAATACACCATGGGATGCTTTGCACACTTTGTCGTTTCATGCCGCCACGATTTCAGATCACCCCAATCGCGAGCGGTGTAGCGGTCTGCATCGGAATGCCTGCATCTCATCGACTCGCCACGCCGTCAGGATCCTTCTCTTCTCCGCGGGCTCTTCTCCGCGGGCGAACACATCAGCTCTGCTCGGCTGATCGCGAACCCGCACCGGTGCGCGTTACCGTGCAGCGGTCGGTGTCCGTGCTGGTACGTTCCGGCGAACGACTGGTCTGGTGCCGATCCAACCACCGAGCGCACTGGCGCCCAAGCTCAGCGTCGAGACGAAGACTGCTCCCCACAGCACACCCTGAGCGTAGTCTCCGGCCGTGTCCGCATACTCGGCTGCCTGCTCTTGGTACCGATCGACGGTCGCGCCAAGATCTTCTTCGATTCCGGAGATGAGGTCGTCGGCCTCAGCTCGTGACAGCGATGTGTTGGCGACCAGCGCGCTTTGAGCGCCTTCGACATCCCCCTGAACGAGCCGCCACGCGATGGTTCGCATGACCGCGGGATCGAGGTCGTCGAGCGCAGATCGGATATCGCTCCTCGTGACATCGGGTCCGCCGGGGCTGTCGAGACCCGCCAAACCTTCGGCAAGTGTGGACTTGGTGCGGTTGAGCACGTCTTCACTGAGAGACTCTCCGTCGCCGGCGTTCCCAAGCAACTGCTGAACCCGCTCGGAGGCACCGTCGACAAGCTGGCGAAGATCGCGCTCGGAAAGCGCGACATCGTCGGCGAGTTCCTCCGTCGCGGCGTCGATGTCCCCTTCGACGAGGTGGCCTGCAAACGCCCGCACCGTGTCCGAGTCAAGCTGATCGATGGACCGGCGCACCTCGTCGGCCGAGGGCCCGTCCTCGCCGCCGAGTCGTGCGACCTCTCGGGACGCTTGATCCTTGAGGGTCGCGGCAACCTCGTCCGCCACGACGGAATCGCCTTCCTGCAGATACGATGCGCCCGAGCCGACAGCTGACCCGACGGCTTCGCCCGTCGATTTCACGGCAGAAGCGGACGCCGATACCGCGGTGCTCGCAAGGGAGAGTGTGCCACCAAGGATGGAGGCCATACTGGTGAACGCAAGCACCATCACAAGGATGCTGGTCGTGGCCCAGAGTGTCACGCCATTGAGGAGGCCGACCGTCTCGCTTCCCTCTCCCGAGAGTCTTGCGGCCAGCATAGCACCGACGAACAGCGATGCGACCCAGCTGAGGATGCTCCAAATGATGACACCGATCCCGAGTCCCTCACCGAAGGCCGCCGCGTCAGACAGGTCGATGACGCTCACGCCGATGGCGAGCCCGAGCAGATGCAGAAAGCTCAGCGTGGCGATCGCAACGGCGACTCCCGCCGCAATGGCTGCCCATCGTGCCTGGGGTGTTCGAAGATGTTCCGCATCACTGGTGTAATTGGGAGTGGCCTGATTCATTCTTGCTACCTTCCGTTAACGGTTCAGTCATTCTTCCTATCGGGCAGCACTGTGCCGATAGTGCGTGCACCCCGTCCGCTGGCGCGGCCGTCTCCACTGTGAACCATCCATCGTGACACGAACGAGTGTTCCGCAGTTGCGCCATCGCTATGGATGGCAAGCATCCTCCTGAAGCACGCGGAAGCATCGGCCCGAACTTTTGGGATCGGATATCTGATTCGTACTGAGTATCAGCAACGCGCATGAACTCTGGATGAAACGGATATGATTCGGTGAAAAGGCGGTAGACGGGGTGGCTCATTCACCATCGTCCTGCTTCGGTGCCTTTGCGAGCCTGCCCTGATCGCCAGCTCGAGTGCGCGATTCCCTGTGACGAGCCCGCGGCGGACTTGCCCCAATTGCCGACCGGGCGGCTTCGATGACTGGCGGGTTGATCGGGTTCGATCGAGAAGCCATCCTCGCGGAGACTGAGCACTCTGATCGGGGTCAGGCCGGGGGCTGGGTGACCCGGCCTTCGCTCTCCTGCGCTCGCCCCTGTTCAACGGCCATGTCGATCGCCTCCCCGATGCGTTCGGCGACACGCGCCGTCGCTCGCTTGACGCCGAACCGGCGGGCCGCTTCACGAACGAGCTCCTCCCGCGGCAGCCCGAACTGCTCAGACACCACACGCAGCACGGCATTGCGAATCTCGACCGTCGGTACGTCGTCAAGATCGCGCTGCGCATCCTCATGTTCGCCGGGCACCCGGTACCCAACGAATCTATCGGGATCATGGTCCGGCGCCCACAGATCATCGCCAAAGCGCTTCACTGCGCCCGATCGCGTCGCGGCCCGGAGCACTTCGTCGAACCGGTCCGAGAATCGCTGCCGAAGGCTCTGCACGCCGCACGCACGAGCCAGCCGCAGCTTGGCGAACTCGGCGGTGATCGGGCTCTCGGTCGCCACGATCGAACGCAGCATGCCGACAAGGGTCGGCCCGGCCGCCTCGTCGTAGACATCCGCGGAACCAAGCGGGTCCGGGCCGAACTCGGCGAGGCGGTAGACCGGCTCGGCCACCTGCTCTGGCGCCTGCGCAACCGCGGCCTC
>DAIOTV010000024.1:0-30162 GCA_036751825.1 Phycisphaerales bacterium | reverse complement strand
GGCTGCCGGCTCCGCCAAGACGCCCCCCGCCGATCCGGACGCGAACGGGCTGTCGCCGGCCTCCGGTTCGACAGTGGCGTTCGCAGGCGATGCCGGCAGCTCCGCCGAGCTCGGCCGGTCGGTCTCCGCCGGTGGCTCGTCTTCGGCCGCGAGCGCCGCGTCGATCGCGGCGAGGAGCTGCTCCGTGCATCCCCGCGGGTTCACCCTCCATTCAATCGACCAGACGCGGGCCAGCCGCCACCCCAGCCCCCGCAAGACAGCGTCCCTCGTGCGGTCTCGGTCGCGGGCGGTCTTCGCGCTGTGGTACGCTGGCCCGTCGCACTCGATGCCGAGCACGTACGCGCCCGGCCTCTTCGGATGCCGAACGGCGAGATCGATGCGATACCCCGCGCACCCGACCCGCATGTCCACCTCCCACCCGTGATCGACCAGAACCGACCGCACCGCCTCCTCAAGCCCCGAGGCGGGACCGCCGTCGTCGGTATGGACCGCCTCGGCGATGGCGCGCGGCCCACGGTTCGCGTAATCGAGAAAGGTCTTGAAGTCGCGGACGCCCACGGCCCGCGTGCGCTTCAGATCGATCTGATCGCTGGTCAGCGACGAGAACACCACGAGCCGTCGGCGGGCGCGGGTCACCGCCACGTACGGCCGCCGCTCGCCGCCGTCCTTGTTCAGGGGCCCGAAGTTCATCGAGGGCCTTCCGCTGCGGTCCGGCCCATAGCCGACGGAGAAGATGATCGTGTCGCGCTCGTCGCCCTGCACGCTCTCGAGGTTCTTCACGAACACCGGCTCGGCGACCTCGCTGGTGAACGCGGGCTCCAGCTCCGGCGACTGCCGCCGCTCGGCGTCCAGAAGATCCTCGATCAGGCTCTGCTGCGCCTGGTTGAACGTCACCACGCCGATCGAGTCCGTCGACGAAGGATTGCGGAGCATCCGCGTGACCTCGGCCACGACCCGCTCGGCCTCGACGCGGTTCGTGCGCGACCCGCCCCGGTCGTACACGCCGTCCGCCACATGCCGAAAGGTCACGCCCAGACGCTCGGACCGCTCTTCGGGCGACGGGAACGTATGGAGCTCGTTCTCGTAGTACAAATGATTCGAGAACGCGATCAGCGTCTCGTGCCGGCTGCGGTAGTGCCAACGCAGCCGCAGCGACGGGATACCCGAAGCGTTGCACTCCATCAGGATCGACTCGGTGTCCTCGACGGCGTGGTCGTCGGCATCGAACTCGTCGTCACCGTCGATCGTGCTGAAGAAGGACGTCGGCGGCAGCTGCTTCGAGTCGCCGACGACGATCACGTCGGTGCCCCTCGCAATCGCCCCGATCGCATCCCACACGGGGATCTGCGACGCCTCGTCGAACACCACCAGATCGAACGGCGGGAGCCCGCTGTCGAGGTACTGCGCCACCGACAGCGGGCTCATCAGAAAGCACGGCTTGAGCCTTGGCAGCAGCGTCGGCATCGCCTCGATCAGCCGACGCGTCGGCAGATGCCGACGCTTCTTGGCCAGCTCCCGCCGGAGGATGCCGATCTCCGACTGCGACGACGCCTCGGCGGGGGCGGCAGGCGCACGCTCGGCGAGCCTCGATGCCACGACCCGACGCGTGAGCTCGATCGACATGGCGTCAAGCTCGCGGAACCGCGTCACAGCGTCCGCGTGCGACCGAGCGTTGAACGAGCGAATCGCGTCCACCCGATCGGCGATCGAGTTGAACCACGGCGTGCCGAAGCTGCGCCAGAACACCGCTTCGAGATCCTCGAGCCCGCACCCGCCACGCTCGTAGAGCGACACAAGCTCGCCGAGATCCCCATCAACCGCCTTCGCTCGCGCGGCACGCCAGGTGACCCATGTGTTCAGCTCGTGCAGGTGCGACCTCCAGCGGTCGAGCGTGGCCGTCGCGGAGGCAAGCGAACCGCTCTCGCCGACCGCGTCGTGGAAGGACGTCTCGAGCCGCCCGGCCAGATCGCTCCACGCGTCGCACCAGCCGTTCCATGCCTTGACCAGCCGCATCGCCGCCGGTCCGATGTCCGACGCCCGACCGGGCGATGCCGCGACTTCCGCGAGAGCCGCCCCGGCATCCCCGCATGCTTCGTCGCGGTCGACGCACTCGAGCGCGGCCGACAGGGCCTCGGCCCAGCGAACCTGCTCCGCCCGATGGCTCCAGTCGTCCGCACCGCCTGCCCACTGCGTGCCGAACAAGGCCGCGATATCCGAGTGCTGCTCGAGCCGCGTCCGCATCCGGCGGAGCTCACCGACGCGGCTCAGGTCGTCACGCACCGCCTCCAGCGGGCGCAGCTCGCCGCTGGCGTAGATGCGGAGCTTCTTCTTCAGCCCGCCGGCCGTGAAGAGCCGGAGGATCGCCGGCTGCCGCAGGTGCCGCTCGATCGCGTCAGCGTGCACCAGGTGATCCACATCGAGGAACTCTTCTCTGTAGACACGCAGCAGCTCGCTCCGCTCGGCGTCGATGCCGGCGCCGAGCTCGATGGCTTCGGTGGCGCGAGCGCGCAGCGTCGTCGCCTTTGGCCCTCTCAGCAGATCGATCGGCGAGGACGGGCACGACTGGAGCAACGCGGCGACCCGGGCGATCGCTTCGATCGTGTCGCGCGAAAGCCGTGCCGGCTCCGCCTCGCCCATGGTCTCACGCAGAAAATCGGCGGCCGCATGGCTCAACTCCCGCAGAGACGCGATGCCCGCGTCGATCGCAAGCCGAGCCTCGTCCGCCAGCGAAAAGCTCCACTCGGAGCAGCCGATGCCGCGAAGCGGGAACGCGCCGACCGGATCGACCGCGCTGCCGCGCTGCCGGAGCTCGCCGACCAGGCCGACCCATTCCTGAAGCCGCTCGGCGGAGGTGTCGGCGGGCATTGGCGTTGGCGGCGCGATCTGCGGACCATCGGCCAGCAGGCTCAGCCGGCCGAGCATGCGGTAGAGGCTCTCGCCTGTCGCGCGGGGCTTGTGCAGCTCACGGACGTAGCTGTTGAGCTGCTCACGCGTTGCCCCGAGCGCGGCGCACAAAGCGTCCCATTCGGGCGGCGCCGCGGTGCCGCCGACGGTCAGCGCCTCCTCCAGCTGCGCCAGCACCTCCTTCTTCGACGCCTTCGCGGAATGGACCTCGAGGCAGAAGGGCCCCAGCCCGTCTCGCTCGAGGCGCGTGCGGACGACCGACAGGGCGGCCACTTTCTCGGCGACGAACAGAACGCGCTGGCCGCTCGCCAGCGAGTTGGCGATGATGTTCGCGATCGTCTGGCTCTTGCCCGTGCCGGGCGGACCCTCCAGAACGAAGGTCCGGCCCTCGGCGGCGGCCCGCACCGCCGCGAGCTGCGACGAGTCCGCTTCCCGCGTGCACAGCAGGTCGTCGAGGCCGAACCGGGCGTCAAACTCTTCGGGCATTGGGAACGGTGTCGTGTCGAAGTCCTGCCCGGGACGGTCGACCAGGTGCTCGACCAGCCGGTTGGCGCGCAGCCGATCGAGGTTCTCCTTCAGATCTTTCCACATCAGAAACTTGCTGAAGGAGAACAGGCCGATCGAGGCCGTCTCGACCACCTCCCAGCGCGACGACGCGCGGATGGCGGCGCGGAAGTTCCGCAGGATGAGATCGACGTCGAGGCCGTGCTCGTCCTCGGGCAGACCGTCCAGGCTAGAGGTGTCGATGCCGAACTCGGAACGCAGCTTTTCCAGCAGCGTGACGTTGGGCCGAAGCGGCTCGTCGGTGAGCCTGAACGAATAGGAATAGCCCGAACCCGTTGAGGTCCTCGTCAGAGCGATCGGCAAGAGCACGAGCGGCGCGTGACGGGGCTGCTCCGCGCTCTCGCTCTCGTACCACTTCAGCATGCCGAGAGCGAGGTGCAGCACGTTCGCCCCGGTCTCTTCGATGCTCGATTTCGCCGTGCGGTAGAGCGTCAGCAGTCGCTTGCTCACCTCGGCCGGCGATTCGGCCGCGTACACGTGCCCCGCCCCGAGCTGCTCGCGCAGGAACGCGTCGGACGACTCGGCCTTCGGATGGATCGTGAAGCGATCGCCCTCCGCGAGCCGGTCCTCGAGCCCAGCCAGATCCGGCACCGCCAGCGCCAGCGTGCGGCCCGTCGGGCGGTAATTTAGCAGCCGGTTCCGGAGCGACAGATCGAGCAGCCGCGTCTGCCAGCGGGCGATGCGATCGGGGCCGGCCTCGTCGCCCGCATCGAAGGCCGCGCCCGTTGCGCGGTGCTCGGCCCGCTCGGCCAGGGCAACGCGATCGATGGCGGCCCGCGACACCGCCTCGGCCGCCGAGGCCTCCAGCGAGGACAGGTCGACGCCGTGCTCGCCGTCGTGGCGCAGCGGGAGCGGGCGGACCCCCCGCTTTCTCGCCGAGCGGATGTCGATCGCGCAGAACGAAGCCCCGGGGTCCTGCATGCGCTTCTTGGCGGCGTGCACGGCATCGGCAAAGTCGAGCGGCGCGGCCGTCAGCCGGGTTGATTCCACCGGCACGAGCTCGCCGAGCTCGATCAGATTCCTGACGCGCGCCGGCTCGTCGATCGCCGTCTCGGGAAGGTGCGCATCATGCGTCCACACCGCGGGCATCGCGTGCCCCTCCGGCAAGAGCAGCATGCCGTGCAGCCCGCACTGCTCCCACAGCGACAGCAGCAGCAGCGACAGATCGAGGCAGGTCCCGAGACCCTCGCGCAGCAGCCGGTCGACCACCCGGACACGCTGGCCGCTGGTCTCAAAGCTCGCCGGCGGGCTGATGTACCCGATGCCCCGTGCCGCCGCCGCGTTGAAGCACGCCTCGGCGATCTGCACCGCCCGCTGCCGGCTCTTGGACTGGTAGCCCTCGAGCGCGTCCGAAGCGCCGGTGTCCCGGAGCGCATGCCGCGCCGCGGCCAGCAGGCGAGCAACCTCCGGGTGGTTCGGCGTGACAAACGCCGCCGTCAGCTCCGGCCAGTGGCCGACGCCGGGCCACTGGTCGAACGCGAGCAGATCCACCGCGAACGACCGCTCGGCTCGACGATCGCCCGACACGACCCGGCACACGATCTCGGTGACCTCGGCTTCGGTCCGCGAAGCCAACGCCGCGCCGCGCAGCGCAAACCCCGTGGGCGAAAGGCTCGCGGTTTCGTCGGGCGCCAGCCTCGAAAGGCGGCCCGACCACGGCGCCGCGTCGCCGTTGCCGAGCGCAAGCTCGATCACGAGGTCGTCGATCGCCTCCGCGTTGCGGGAAGTGATCCGGATGGAATCGACCAGCGGCACGCCGTTCTGCTGCATCGCGAAGTTCACGCGATCGCTGTACTCGAGTTCGATAGCGCACTCGAGAGGCTTCGCGGCGGCGGCCGTGGCGTCGGATCCTGCTTCACCCATGGCGAGTACCCTCCCACGGCCCGGCCGTCGCGGCAGGCCCCGGCTACGAGGCCAGCGTGACGCGGATCGCCGAGACCTCGCCGGTACGCCCGAAGATTGCCCGCGCTGTGTCCTGCGGAAGCGTGCGACCCTCAACCGTCTGTGGCTCGCCGGAGGACCGGTCGATCTCGATGCGGTCCGACGCGCCGGGCGACACAACCACAGGCACGCCGCACAGCGTGCTCGCGACCGCGCCAGCGGAAACCTCGACTCCGGCCAGCCGCACAGGACGGCTCAGGCGCTCGGCCGGGTCGAGCAGCACACCGTCGAAACGGATCGTGCCCCCCGCGAGCCGCACACCGACCTCGGCGTACCGAGCGAGCACACCCTCTTTGACCTGACCGGTCATCCCGGGCTGCTGCGCGCCCATCCCCCACGGCGTGTGCGAATACGGCTCGAACGGAACCGCACCGAACTCCCAGGGCGACTTGCGGAACCCGAGCCCGTCGCGCACCCGGCGGTACAGCGCAACCAGCCGATCCACCACCTCCGCCGGAGCGCCGCGGTCCGATGCCCGCAGCGCGGTTTCCTGCACGGCGAGCAGAAGCTTCGACACCATGTGCCAGTACACCGAGCCCAGGCCCTCGTACTTGTGCATCGTGCCCGAGCGCCCGGTGAACCGCGCATGCCGGAAGGTCTGCTCGTACGCCGCGTGCGCACGACCGTCGTCGCCGGCGACCAGACCCGCCCACGCCGGATCGCGCGAGAGCTTCTCGAGGCGAGCCCGCAAGGCATCCTTCGAGGTCAGCTCGGCGCGAAAGCGGATCACGCCCCCGGCGTCGCGCGACACCAGACCGGCCTCAGGCCGATCAAGGGCCGCCGACAGCAGCGGGCTGGCCTCCACCCACTGCTCGTTCACGCGGTTGCGGTCGAGCAGAGGCGGCAGATCAACGCGCGGGTAGAGAATGAAGGTGTGCTGATCCTCGCGGTACAGCTCGGACCGGAACAGCGACTCGATCAGCTCGATCGACCGCTGCTCGTCGAGCACGCCCGACATGAGGATCGACACCTGGCCCTCGAGTATCGGGGCGAGACGCTCGACGCTCGCCCGGTCGCCGTGGAGGTGCAGCACCCGGTACGACTCGTACAACCCGTCCTCTCGCCTCGCGCTCGAGATCGAGCGGTCGCACAGATCGCTCGTCAGGCGGAAGAACTCGACCAGCGAGCGCCGAGCGACGGCGAGCGGTTCGCCGAGGTCGTCGGACCGCAGCGATGCCCGGGCCCGGTCCGCGGCCGAGCCGAGCGCCGACACGATCGCCCACCGCTGCGCATCGTCAACGCCCGCCGAGCCGGACATCCGCGACAGGGCGTCGGCCATCGCGGCGCTCGTGTCGCTGCACCAGCGGGCGACCGTCGACGAGACCGGCGAATCGCCCTCGCCCAGCGACCCGACCAGGGCGGCGCACCAGTCGGCGTAGTGGCGGAGCTGATACAGCGTCACCATCGACAGCCCGTGCCCGGCCAGGGCGTTGTTCGCGTCGTTCCACTCGGGACGCTGCGTGTTCATCCAGATGCCGCCCTCCGGCACCAGATTCGCAACCTTTGCCAGGGCCGGCACCAGCAGCTTCTCCAGCAGGGTGACCAGCTCGGGGCGGTGATCCGCGCCACGACGAAGCCGGCCGTCGCCGCCAAGCCGATCGGATCGAGACCGCAGCTCGGTGTCGAACGCTTCGTCGAACACCAGCGAATTCCGGGGGTCGGCCGCGATCTCTTCGAAGCTCCTGAAGCGGTACGGCACCTCGGCGTACGAGAACACGCGCCGGTCCGCCATCGCGCCGAGCCACTCCGGCGCTGACTCCTCGCACTGCTGCAGCAGCCGGTGCAGGTACACGATCTGGTGGTCGCCCCAGTAGCCGATGCCCGACCGAGGGTTCTCGGGCTCGGGAACCTCCCAGTCGATCCCTTGCTCGTTTATGCGGTACGGGTTGTATCCCTCGGCCGTCGTCGCGTTGAGGAACTTTGCGATCACGCCGGGCAGCATCGCGGGGTAGCTCCGGCAGACAGCCTCCCAGTTCTGGAAGATGTCGCGCCAATTGCCCTCGTACCCCGTTGCTCGGCCGCCGTGCTCGTCGCGGATGCGGATGCGAAACCGGTTCCAGGGGCGGCTCGGGTCGCCGTGCCGGCGGCCGAACGTCAAGGGCAGATACTCCATCGAGAGCCGCTCGAGGTGCGGATCGCCCGACCTCGCCGCCTGCTCACGAAGGTCCACCAGCGACAGCTCCGCCGGGAGCGATCCAAGAAAGGTGTCATGCTCCGCGGCGACGCCGCCGTTGCGGAGCCGCACGAAACGGCGGAAGTCCTCGCGATCAATCCGGTAGCCGTTCAGCGGCACGCCGCCCCGCATCGCGTTGAAGAGCACGTTCGATCGGTGCGCCGCCGCGGCCACGCGATCGGCGGTCGCCTGATCGGCATCCGCGTCGTCGAGCAGCGCTCGGAGCCTCGCTCGATCCTCGTGGAGCGACTCACCGATGATCGAACGAAGATCGGCGCCCGACTCCAGCCTCGCCCGGCACGCGGCCACGGCGGGATGATCGAGGTGCGCGTCGGCCACCAGCGTCCACACCACGGGCTGCTCGGCGGGCACGGTCAGCGACGCCCTGCACAGGTACGCTCCACGCCGGCCCGTCGTGACCGGCCGCGCCTCCAGCGGCGAGCCCCGCTCGAAGGCGTCGACCGCCTCGTCGTCGAGCAGCAGGTGCGCGCCCTCGAGCCCCTTGCGCCACACCGCGTTGAAGTGCAGCGCCTCCTTCGCCTGCGGGCTGTCGGAGATCGCCGCCTCGAGCGCATAGATCGCCAGAGAAGTCTCGCCGACGCGCTCGCAACGCTTGTACCCGTCGACCAGCGTGCTCATCGTCTGCTGGAGAATCAGCGGCACATCGGCGGGCATGATGTTGCGATAGCCGTCGAGCAGCTCGATCGACGCCGCCCCAGACGAGGTGCGCAGCTCGGCTCGGCGGACGACGCCCAGCGCGTCGGCGAGCGCGTACTCCACCCGGAACACCAAACCCGACTCGAGATCGCTCTCCTCGAACTGCACCGCGTCGCCCACCGGCGTCCGGCGCAGCACCCGCGACGCGGCGCTCGCCGTGTGCCGGGGATCAAACGGTCGCCACAACCGGCCGTCGGGGAAGCGGATCAGCGTGACGGGGCCGTTCAGCCCGGCGAGATGCCGCAGGCGATCATCGGTCTCGTACGGGAACAGGCAGCGGTCCGGCTCGACCCGGCCCGCCGTGAACGCACCGTTCGAGTTGATGTACATCCACAGATCGGTATCGCCGACCAGCGTCATGAGGAAGCTGGGCATCGTGTCGAGCCGGCGGATCTCGTAGAAGGTCCGGCCTTCGATCTCGACAAAGCCCGCGTCGGGCGACGCGTCGGCGCGAGGGTCGGCAATGGTCACGGTCTGGCTCGCTCGCTGGCCGCGTCGCTCCCACCCTGGCGCACCCCGCGCCCGAGCCCTCCGCAGCGGTCGTTGTTCGTCGCGACTATAGCGGCTGGCCGGCGGCGGCCCCGGCGTCCGCCGCACCGCCCGACCGCTTCCGATCCGCGATCGCCTCCCGGATCTCCCGGCTCCGTTCCTCGGTCAGGTCGTACCCCAGCATGATCAGGATGGCCAGCACGGTTCCGGTGATCGGCAGCAGGATGTAGGCCAGCCGCATGCCGAGCATCGCCTCGGTCGTCTGCTGGGCCGCGTTCTGGTCGAAACCAACCGCCTTCATGATCGCCCCGCCGCCCAGAGCCGAGATCGCGAAACCGAACTTCACCATCCACCAGTACACCGCGCCGAACGCGCCCTCGCGGCGGAAGCCGGTCCGTAGCTCGTCAAGGTCGCAGACGTCCGCGGTCATCGACATCATGATCGTGAACAGGCTCCCGATGCCGAATGCGAACAGCGGCAGGGGCAGGAACAGCAGCCACGGATGGTCCGGGTTGAACGTCCACCAGAAACTGGCATAGCCCAGCAGCGAGAGCGACTGCGCAATGACAAACGCCCGCTTCTTGCCGAGCTTCTGCGACAGCAGCGTCACGACGGGGATCGCGAGAAACGTGGTGGCCAGCGCGCTCGCGGTGCCGAACCAGGTCGGCCAGATCGCCGAGCCTTCGGGGCCGGTCACGCCCCTGAACATGTGATGCACGATGATGAAGAACGAGAACGCCGCGACGGTGTTGAACGCGTTGAAGACGAGGAAGGTCGCCGCGCAGATGCGCACGAATGGGCCGATCCTGAACGTGCCCACAAAGTCGCGGGCCACCTGCCCGAGGTTCTTGCCCAGGTTGCCCAGTGAAAGGTCCTGCAGCGTCGACTCGTCGATCGGCTGCGTCTTGCAGAAGATCGCGGGAACGAGCGCCATCGCCATGCAGCCCAGCCCGACATACACCGACAGGCTCCGCGCGCCCGCCGCCGCGTTCTCGTACAGGTCGGGGTCGTACAGGATCACCCAGAACCAGGGCACGATGACCCACGCCCACTGGCCGATCCACTGCGCCACGGCCATCAGCCGCGTCCGCTCGTGGAAGTACGGGCTCATCTCGTAGCCCATCGCCGTGTACGGCGTCGCGAAGATGGTCAGCCCGAGATAGAACACGAACGAGAGCGACAGGAAGTACCAGAAGTTGTACGTGGCCCCGCTTTCGGGGTGCAGCTGCCACATAAAGATGTACGACACGCCCGCCAGAATGGCGCCGACGAAGATGTACGGCCGGCGGCGACCCCACCGCGATTTGGTGTTGTCCGAAACGAACCCCATGATCGGATCGGTCAGAGCGTCGCTCAGCCGCGGCAGAAACGCGATGATGCCCCAGAGCAGCGGGTCCATCCCGAGTCCCTGCACGAGCACGACCATGAAAATGCCCAGCGCCGCCGGGAACATCTGGTTGGCGAGCATGCCCACGCCGAACGCGACCTTCTGCGACATCGGCACGGCCGAACGCTGGCCCGACTGGATTGCGTCGATCTTCTCGTCGGTCATCGTGGGCGTGCTCCGGATGGACAACGCACCATACACGAACCGCGAGCCGCTGCGCACACGCCGCGTGCTGTATACACCCACCGCCCCAACCGCCTCAGCCCGACGCGGCGTCAACGGTAAATCAAGAGCTTCCTATCTAGACATCGACGAGCTCAATGGGACCAAGTCGGCACGGGTGCATATCCTGCCGCGCCCCGATCAAGAGGACCCAAAATACCACCGATTGAGGAAGTCCTGAGACCAAAGACGTGACCGCGACGACACTCGCCATCCTGATTCTGACCGCCGGACTCGCGCCGCTGCTCTGCAAGGCCTCGCGCCGGTTCGGCAGCCTCGTGGTCGCCGCCGTGCCGCTCGCGATCGGCCTGTGGTTCGCATCCGCTTCCGGAACGGCCCTCTCCGGCTCCGGCTTCACGGAAACTTGGCCCTGGCTCCCCGAACTCGGGCTCGATCTGGCCCTGAAGGTCGACGGCCTGTCGTTCACCTTTGCGATGCTGATCTGCTTCATCGGCTCCGGCGTGCTGCTGTACGCCTCGTCCTATCTCGCGGCCAGCCCCCGGCTCGGCTCCTTCATGGGCGTGCTCACCGCGTTCATGGCCGCCATGCTCGGCCTCGTGCTCGCCGACAACGTCATCCTGCTCTTCGTCTTCTGGGAGCTCACGAGCATCACCTCGTTCCTGCTCATCGGCTTCGACCACGAACGCGAGCGCGCACGCTGGGCCTCGGTCCAGGCCCTGCTCACCACAGGCCTCGGCGGCCTCGCGCTGCTCGCCGGCCTCATCCTGCTGAGCCTCGCCGGCGGTTCATGGACCATCTCTGAGCTCGACACCCAGCAAGTCCTGGCGTCGCCTCTCTACCCCGCGATCGCCGTCCTCGTGATGCTCGGCGCCTTCACCAAGAGCGCCATCTTCCCCTTCCACTACTGGCTGCCCAACGCCATGGAAGCACCCTCGCCCGTCAGCGCCCTGCTGCACTCGGCGACCATGGTCAAGGCCGGCGTCTACCTGCTCGCGAGGCTGCACCCCACCATGGGCGGCGTGCCCATGTGGGACAACACCCTCGCCCTGCTCGGCGGGGTGACGATGGTCGCCGGCGCGTTCCTCGCGACGCGCCAGTATCAGCTCAAGAAGATCCTCGCCTACTCCACCGTGAGCTCGCTCGGCACGCTCGTGATGCTCATCGGCCTCGACGCCGCCAAGGCCGCCGGCACTTACCTGCTCGCACACGCCATGTTCAAGGGCTGCCTCTTCCTCGTCGCCGGAACGCTCACCAAGATGTCCGGCGAGAAGGACCCCGAGAAGCTCGGCGGCCTGCTCGCCCGCAGCCCCGCCCTCGCTGCCGCAAGCCTGCTCGCCGCGCTCTCCATGGCGGGCATGTTCCCGCTCTTCGGCTTCGTCAGCAAAGAAATCATGCTCAAGGCCGGCATCGCGCACCCGGAGCACGCAATCGTCGCCACGGCGGCCCTGACCGTGTCCGCCGTGCTCACTGTGCTGGCGGCGCTGATCGTCGGCGTTCGACCCTTCCTGCTGCGGCCCGCGGAGGGCATCGAGGTCGCGTGGAAGGCCGCGCCGGGGTGGCGTCAGCTGGCGCTGCCCCTCATCCTCGCTGTCGGCGGACTGATCGCAGGTCTTGCGCCGACGCTCTTCGCCAAGCCGCTCATCGCGAGCATGGCTGTCGCCATCGATCCGGCCGGTGTCCCGCACGAGATCAAGCTCGATTGGCTCAAGCTGCTTTTCCCCCCGACGCTCGCGACCTACCTGAGTCTCGGCGCGCTGGCGCTCGGCGGGGTGTTGTTCGTCGGACGCCGGGCGTACCGGGCCGCGACCGCGCCAGCCGACCGGCTCAACGCCCTCGGCCCGGCCCGGGGCTACGACGCCGCCCTCGCGGGCGTGACCGCTTTCGCCGCCCTCCAGACGCGCGTGGTTCAGAACGGCAGCCTGCAGATCTACGTCCGCGTGATGCTGCTGACCGTCATCACCGTTGTCGGGCTCGCGCTCTCGCGGAGCCTCGATTTCAGGGCGATCCGCGGACTGGTCGACAGGGTCACGATGTTCGAGGTCACGCTGCTGATCGCCCTGATCGCCGCGACGCTCGCGTCGATCCTGCAGAAGACCGCCCTCGCCACGGTGGCCTGCCTCAGCGGCGTCGGCTTCATCATCGCGATGCTCTTCGCGCTCCTCGGTGCGCCCGACCTCGCCATGACGCAGTTCGCCGTCGAGACGCTGATGCTCATCATCTTCGTCTTCGTGCTCTTCCATCTGCCGCGATACCGCGATCTCAGCCGCCGCGCCTTCCGGCTGCTCGACTTCGGGCTTGCGGGCGTCTTCGGCTTCACGATCGCCCTCTTCGTCGCCGCCGTGCTCGCGGGCGAAAGCCCGGCCGTCATCTCCGAGTATCACGCCGCCAACGCGCTCTCGGGCGGCTACGGGCGGAATGTCGTCAACGTCATCCTCGTCGACTTCCGCGCGATCGACACCCTCGGCGAGATCTTCGTCATCGGCGTCGCCGGCATCGGCGTCTACACGATGATCCGGCTCCGCGCCGAGCCCGACGCACAGTCCATCGCCGCGAACGGTCGGCTCGACAGCTCGGAGGCGGCCCGATGAACTCGGTCATCTTCCGATCCTCCACCGTCGTCCTGCTGCCGTTCATGCTGACGCTCTCAATCGTCGTGCTTTTGCGAGGCCACAACGAGCCCGGCGGCGGGTTCGTCGGCGGGCTCATGGCGGCGAGCGGCTTTGCGCTCCACGCCATGGCCTTCGGCCACGCCTCGGCGCGCCGAACGCTCCGCATCGATCCCCGCGTGCTCATCGGGCTGGGACTGCTCCTCGCCACCATCAGCGGACTGCCCGCCTCCCTGCTCGGCAAGGACTATCTCAAGGGCCTCTGGATCGAGGCCAACATCTCCGGCTTCCCCGATCCGCTCAAGATCGGAACGCCGCTCGCCTTCGACATCGGCGTCTACCTGCTCGTCCTCGGAGCCGCGTTCCTCATGGTCGTCACGCTGGAGGAGTATCGCCATGATGCTGATCCTCGCCGCTAGCATCGGCCTGCTCTTCGCGGCCGGCTCCTACATGCTGATGCGGCGGAGCCTCGTCAAGCTTGTGGTCGGTCTCGTCCTGCTCGGACAGGCCGCCAACCTGCTGATCTTCGTCACCTCCCGCCCGCTCCGCGGGCGACCCCCGCTGGTCGAGCCGGGCGCCGAAGTGCCGACCGCCCCCTTCACCGACCCGCTCGCCTCCGCCCTCGTCCTCACCGCGATCGTCATCAGCTTCGGCATCGCGTCGTACACCATCGTGCTCATCAAGCGTGCCTACCAGGACGTCGGCACCGATGACCTCAACGAGTTCACCACCACGGACCGCTGAACCATGCTCGTCACCCTGCCCATCCTGGTCCCGCTGCTCGCCTCGGCGGTGTGCCTTGCGCTGTGGGGCAGGGTCGGCGCCCAGAAGGTCGTCGCGCTGCTCGCCACGGTCAGCATGGTCATCAACGCGATCGTCCTGCTCCACGGCGTTCTCACCGAGGGGCTCCAGATCGCCGCGATGAGCGGCTGGGCAGCCCCCTACGGCATCATGCTCGCCGCCGACCCGCTCGGCGCCGTCATGGTCCTGCTCACCGCGATCTGCGGCCTGGGCATCGCGGTTTTCTCCCTCGGCGGCGTCAACCACGCTCGATGGGCCCACGGCCACGCCGCCCTCATGCTCGCCATGCTCGGCGCGATCTCCGGCGCCTTCGTCAGCGGCGACCTCTTCAACATCTACGTCTGGTTCGAGCTCATGCTGCTCTCGTCCTTCGTGCTGCTCACCCTCGGCGGCGAGCGGGCCCAGCTCGAGGGCGCCATCAAGTACGTCACCCTCAACCTGCTGTCGTCGATGGTCTTTCTCTCGGGCGTCGGGCTGGTCTACGCCTCCACCGGAACGCTCAACCTGGCCGACCTGGCCGTCCGCTTCGACGAGATCGAAGACCCGAAGCGCGCGACCGCCCTCGCCGCCCCGCTGCTGATCGCCTTCGCCATCAAGGCCGCGGCGTTCCCGCTCTACTTCTGGCTTCCCGCCTCCTACCACACCCCGCCGCCGGCCGTCAGCGCCCTGTTCGCCGGTCTGCTCACCAAGGTCGGCGTCTACACGCTCATCCGCGTGACCACGCTCGTCTTTGATCAGGAGCGCGTGCTCATCGGCGACGCCATCATCCTCGCCGCCGGGCTGACGATGGCCAGCGGCGTGCTGGGCGCGATGTCGCAGAACGACATCCGCCGCATCCTCTCCTTCCACATCGTCAGCCAGATCGGCTACATGCTCATGGGCCTTGGCATCGCGCTGCACGCGATGGGCGACGGCGACCCCGCGGTGATCCCGGAGACCGCCGTGCTCGCGCTCGCCGGCGCCGTCTTCTACATCATCCATCACATCGTCGTGAAGACCAACCTCTTCCTCATCGCCGGCGCCATCCACGCCGAGCGGGGCACGGACAGCCTCGACAAGCTCGGCGGCATGATCCGCACCCACCCCTTCCTCGCCGCGCTGTTCCTGTTCTCGGCACTCTCGCTCGCCGGCATCCCGATCCTCTCCGGCTTCTGGGCCAAGGTCGTCCTCGTGCGGGCCGGTCTCGAAGCGGGCACCTACGGCATCGTCGCCGTCTCGCTCGCCGTCAGCCTCCTGACCCTGTTCTCCATGATGAAGATCTGGACCAAGGCGTTCTGGGGCACCCCCGCCGAGGGCGTCTCGCCGCCTCCGACCCCTCCGCCGGGCGGATGGGCCCGGCGTGCGCCCATCGTGGGCCTCGCCTCGATCACGCTCGCGATCGCGCTCGCCGCGCCCTGGGTCTACGACTTCTCCGTCCACACGGCCGAGTTGCTGCTCGATCCGACCGCCTACATCGAGGGCGTGCTGCCCGCGCCGATCGCTGAGGTTCTCGATGCCCCGCTCGATGTCGCCGCGCCCCCCGCCGAGAACGGGGGTGCCCGGTGAGCCTCGGCATCAACCTGTTGCTCGCGCTGCTCTGGGCGTCGATCATCGGCCCGTTCTCGCCCGCCAACCTTGGCGTCGGGTTCGTCCTCGGCTACATCGTGCTGCGCGTCGTCGCCGGGAGGGGCAGCCGGCCCCGCTATGTCCGTCAGGTGCTCGCCACCCTCCGGCTCACGGGCTACACGGCGGTCGCCATCGTCATCGCGAACGTCAAGGTCGCCTACTACACGATGTCGAGCCTGCGCCGCCTTCAGCCCGCCGTGCTCACCGTGCCGCTCGAGGAAGACGTCACCGACACCGAGGTCACGCTGCTGGCCATCCTGGTCACGCTGACGCCCGGCACGCTCACGCTGGATGTCATCGGCGAGAACGAGGCCATGCTCGTTCACTTCATGCACGTCGACGACCGCGACGCCGCGATCCAGGACATCAAAAAGGGCTTCGAGCGCCTCATCCTGGAGGTCACCCGATGATCCCCCTCGAAGGCGATGCCACGCACTGGCTGTTCCTCGTCGCCGGCGCGATCCTCGGGCTCGGCATCCTCGCGTCGTTCTTTCGTCTGATCCGGGGGCCCTCGCTCGCCGACCGCGTCGTCGCCCTCGACCTGATCGGCTACCTGATCATCGGCGTGATGATCCTGCTGTCGATCGTGACGCAGAACGAGTCGTTCCTGTTCGTCCCCGTCGTCGCGGGGATCATCCTCTTCCTCGGGACGGCCGCGTTCGCGATCTACCTCGAACGCAGGGAGAAGTCATGACGCTCGTGTGGGACATCGTCACCGTCGTCCTTGTGCTCACCGGCGCGTTCTTCGCCACCCTCGCCGGTGTCGGCATCATCCGCATGCCCGACCTCTACACCCGCATGCAGTCCTCGACCAAGGCCGGCACGCTCGGCGTCGCCTGCCTCGCCGCCGCCGGTGCCGCCCACTTCCGAACCTCACCCGTCCTCATCGAGGTCTCGCTCGTCATCCTCTTCCTGTTCGCCACGGCACCGGTCGCCTCCCACCTGATCGCCAGAGCCGCCTTCGGCGCCGGCACCCCGCTCTGGGACCGCACCTCGCGCGACGAGGACGCCCGGCCCGCCACGCCCCCCAACGACTCCGACACGCCCGCCGAAACCTGAGCCCCGCGAGCCGGCCCCGACTGGCACGCACCTTGCGTTCTGACCCGCACGCCGGCGGAGCCGGTCGGGTCAGCGTTGCGCAGGAGCCTCGGGGATGCGTCTCACACAGCCTCACTCATCTCGAACCGATCTGTCGGCGAGTCAGGCCGCGCAGCTGCTGCGCTCCGGCCGACTCGGCGAAACCCTGATCGCCAGAGCGAACGCCCAGGTCACCCGCCACCGCAGCGCAACCAACGACCAGGCCGATGCACTCCGCCGCGCGATTCGTGCGCTCGAAACCGCCCCCGGCGACGGAGCCGCGGCATGAACTACGGCATGTACCTCGCCGCGTCCGGAGCGCTCACCAGCATGCACCGGCTCGACGCGCTCACCAACAACCTCGCCAACGTCAACACCACCGGCTTCAAGCCACACGCCCCCGCCGTCCGCCAGCGAGAGGTCGCCCGCGTCGAAGACGGACTCGGACGCATGGACTCCAACGCCATGCTCGAACGCCTCGGCGGCGGCGTCCAGCTCGCCCGGACCCGAATCGGCTTCGCCCAGGGAGCCCTCAAGCAGACCGGCAACCCGCTCGACCTCGGCATCCAGGGCGACGGCTTCCTGATGATCCGCGGCGACATGAGCGGCAACGAGGCCGAACTCCACCTCACCCGCGACGGAAGACTCACCCTCGCCGCCGACGGCACCATCGTCCAGGGCACAACCGGCAGGCCCGTGCTCGGTCTCGGCAATCAGCCCGTGCGCGTCGATCCCGCGAAATCGATCACCATCGACGGCGACGGCACCATCCGTCAAGACGGCATCGGCGTCGGCCAGCTCCGGTTCGTCGATGTGCCCGATCGCCAGCGGCTCTCCAAGGCCGGCGACGGGCTCTTCCGCCTCTCGAACGACGCCATCGAGGGCCTGAGGCCCGCCGAGGGCCGCATCCACCAGGGCGAGCTCGAGGGCTCCGCCGTCGACGAGATCCGGGCCCTGATGCAGGTCCAGGCCGCCGCCAGCGATGCGAGATCCAACCTCGCCATGATCGACTATCACGATCGGCTCATGGACCGCGCCATCAACCGCCTCGGGCGTGTCTCGTGACGCACGCGACTGATCCACGCAAGGGAGACCGCTAGCCCATGGCCAGCATCGCGCTTCAATCCGCTTCCTCGGGCCTCAGTGCGCTCAGCACGAAGCTCGACGTCGTCGCCAACAACCTGGCGAACGTCAACACGACCGGCTTCAAGTCGAGCCGCGCCAACTTCCAGGACCTGCTCTACATCGAACGAGCCCAGCCGGGCGTCGAGAACGCCAACGGCGACCAGCGGCCGACCGGCCTGTTCGTCGGCCTCGGCGTCAAGGTCAGCGGCACGCAGGTCAACTTCACCCAGGGCGCCCCGGTCACCACCGAACGGCAGCTCGATGTCATGATCGAGGGCCAGGGCTTCTTCCAGGTCGGCATCGAGAACGGCCAGACCGCCTACACCCGCGCCGGAAACTTCAGCCTCAACGCCGACGGAGAGATCGTCCTCGCCAACGACAGCGGACGACGCCTCGAACCCGGCATCACCATCCCGCCCGAAGCGCTCTCCATCACCATCACCCCCGACGGCATCGTCAACGCCGCCATCCGGGGCGAGCCCCAGCCCCAGGAACTCGGACAGTTCCAGCTCGCCTCGTTTATCAACCCAGCGGGCCTGAACCAGGTCGGCGAGAACCTTTTCACCGAGTCCGTCGCCTCCGGCCCGCCCATCACCGGCGAACCCGCGAGCGACCAGTTCGGACGCGTCGTGCAGGGACGCCTCGAATCGTCGAACGTCGACGCCACCTTCGAGCTCATCGAACTCATCCGAACCCAGCGTGCCTTCGAGATGAACAGCCAGGCCATCCGGGCGGCCGACGAGACCCTGCGGTCGGTCGCACAGCTGAGGCAGTAACGCGGCAAGGAGGTTCCCCGTGGGTCGCTGGTTGGTCATGATGATGATGGCGGTGCTGCTCGCGAACGAGTCGCGGGGCGATGTCGCCGTCACGCTCCACGCCGCCGCCCGCATCGACGCCGGCGCCGAGCTCCGACTGCGCGACATCGCCACGGTCACAGGCAGCGCGTTCATCGCCGAGCTCCCCATCGATGCCGACACGCAGCAGCCCGGACGGCTGACGCTCACCGTCGACGACATCCTGCGCACGCTCGACGCGCACGGCGTCGGACGGGCCGCCGCCGTCGTGCGGGGCGACCGCTGCACCGTGATCGTCCGCGGGCGAGAATCGCCGACCCGGGCCGAGGCGCCGCCGACCCCGCCCGAAGCCGACCCCCCCGCCGCCGACGGCCGCACCGTGGGCGACCACGTTCGCGCCGCCATCGAGCGGTCCCTTGGCGTGTCGGGCCCCTCGCTCCGCCTGCACTTCGATCCGGACGACGCCGATCAGCTCGCCCGACCGACGACGGGACTGACCGTTGACGTTCACGCCACGGGCCTCGGCCGCCGCACGCCCGTGCGGGCAACGATCTACCACGCGGACGGCTCGATCGAGGTGATGCGTGTCAATGTGGGCGTGCAGGTGCAGCGCGAGGTGGCCCGGCTGACCCGGCCGCTGCCGCGCCACGCGGAGATCGAGCCGGATCATCTGACCATTTCTCGCGAATGGCTCGCGCCGGACGAGCCCCACATCGAGCCAGGCGTGGCGACGGGCCAGCGGCTGCGCAGGCCGCTCGCCGCCGGCGATCGCCTGACCGACGCCAGCGTCGAGCCGCCGATCGTCATCGAGCGGGGCGACATCGTGATGGTCCATGTCGTGAGCGGTTCGGTCGTGCTCCGCCAGGAGTCGCGGGCCCTCGAATCGGGCCGGGTGGGCCAGCGGATCCGGCTCGAGCCGATCTCGGGCGGCCGGTCCTTCCGCGGCGCGGTCGAGGGCCCGGGCCGGGCGGTCATCATGACGAGCCACACAAGGCACCTGGAGGACGCATGAAAGCCGCACATTCACACGTCATCGCCGTGGTCGCCCTGATCGCCGGGGCGCAGCTCGCCGGCGCCGCTTCGGCGCAGTCGCTCTACGCGTCGGACACCGTCGGCGTGCCGACCAACAGCCGGGGCGAACCGGAGCCCGCCGCCTCGCTGGTCGGGTACAGCATGCTGGTCATCACCCCCCCGCCGCCACGCGAGATCCAGCGGCACGACCTGATCACCATCATCGTCAACCAAACGAGCCAGGCCACGCGCGAGCAGTCGCTCGAAACCGAGAAGGAATACAACGCCGAGGCCCGCCTCGCGCAGTTCCTGCAGCTCAACCGGCTGCTCGAGATGCGCCTCGATCCCGGAGCGCTCAACACCGGCGACCTGCTCGACATCCGCGCCAGCAGCGGGTTTGAGGGCGAGGGCACCTACGAACGCCGCGACAGGCTGGTCACTCGTGTGCAGGCCGAGGTGATCGATGTCAAGCCCAACGGCAACCTCGTGCTCGAGGCCCGCACCCGCATGCAGACCGACGAGGAGATCCAGGAGTTCGTGCTCTCCGGCATCTGCCGGACCGAGGACATCACCCTCCAGAACACCGTGCAGTCCACGCAGCTTCACAACCTCGAGATCGTCGTCCGCAACGACGGCGAGATCCGCAGGAGCGCGAAGAAGGGCTTCATCCCGCGCGCGCTCGAGGCCATCTTTGCGTTCTGACCCGGCACAGGCCGTCGTGCTGGCACGCCAGTTGCACAACCTTCCTCCCATGAGATCGATTCCGCTCACGCACGGAGGCTGGGCGCTCGCACACTGGGTCGCGGCGGCGATGATTGCGCTCCCGGCGATGCTTGCGCGGGGCGACACCATCGGCGACCTCGTCCGCCTCGCGGGCGAGCAGGAGAACACCCTCGCCGGCCTCGGCCTCGTCGTGGGCCTGCCCGGCACGGGCGACGCCGGCGAAGAGCTCACAGTCGCCCGCCCCCTGTTCGAAGTGCTCCGCTCGATGGGCAACACGCCCGGCTCGCTGGAAGACCTCGAAGAGACCAAGTCCGTGGCCCTCGTCATGGTCAAGTGCGTGGTGCCCAAGGGCGGAGCCCGCGTCGGCGACAAGCTCGACGTTCGCGTCTCAACCCTCGGCAGCGCGACAAGTCTCGAAGGCGGCGAACTCTTCCTCGCGCCGCTGCGCTACGAGGTTCAGGGCCCCGTTGAAGCGAACCGGCCGCTCGCCATGGCGCAGGGCACCATCGTCGTCGACGCCGACGCCTCCCCCACCAACGCCACCGTGCCCGACGGCGCACGCATGCTCCGAGACCTCGCCCTCGACCCCTTGGGCAACTCGTTCGAGCTCGTGATCGACCGCCACTTCGCGGGCCACGGCACGGCCGTCGCCATCGCCAGCCGGATCAACCAGGAATGGTTCGGCACGCCCGATGTCTTCGGGCCCGTCGTCGCTTCAGCCATCGACGACCGCACTGTCCGAATCGCCGTCCCGGCGGAGCAGCGCACCGATGTCCCGGGCTTCGTCGCCGAGATCCTGTCGTACCAGATCGAGCTCCGCGATCTCGGCCTGCCGTCACGCGTCGTCGTCAATCGGCGGACCGGCGTGATCATCGTCACCGGCAGCGTGCAGATCGCGCCGGTCGCGATCACGCACAAGGACCTGAGCATCACCACCACGCTCCCCGAGCCGATCCCCACGCCCGAGCAGCCGCTCGCCAGGCTCGAGACATGGGCGGGGGTCGCCACCGATCCCCGGGGCGCCGAGGGCGCCCAGCTGAACGACCTGCTCGCCGCGTTCGAGCGGCTCGATGTCCCGGTCGGTGACCAGATCGACATCCTGCTGTCGCTCCGCAAGACCGGACACCTGCAAGCGGAGCTCGTGATCGAATGATCGCCTCATCCATCAGTCGCGCAGGCCTCTCGACCGCCGCCGTCGCTCCCACCGCCGCCCAGGCCGACGCCCGGCACGAGGTCGCCTTCGCCGACATCATGCGCAGAGCTCGCGGCGGCGCCAGCGCCGACGAGGTGCGCACCGCCGCCGAGGACCTGGTCGCCAACGCGTTCATCGCACCCGTCCTCCGCCAGATGCGGGAGACATCCGACGCGGCGCCGCCCTTCCAGCAGACACCCGCCGAGAAGCAGTTCGGCCAGATGCTCGACGCGGAAACAGCGCGCCAGATCGTTCGCAAATCGGACCTCCCTTTGGTCGATCGCCTCGCCCAGACCTTTGACGCCCTTCGCACGCGGTCAGCCGGCCTTCGCGAAGCAGAGGCAGCCCACCCATGATTGCCGACACGCAGATCGAGGCGCTCGAGCACGTTCTTCGCGAGCTGCTGGCCGAGCACCGCACGCTCGTTGAGCTTGCGCAGCGTCACCGTGATGCCCTGCGCGCAGCCAACGGCGCCGAGGTGACGGCGATCTCGCTGGAGCGCGATCGGGTCAACGCCCGGCTTGTCGCGCTCAACGGCGAGCGTCAGTCGATCACCGCCAAGCTGGCCGCCGCGCTCGGCACGCCGAACCCACCGGTGACCGTCCGGACGGTGATCCAGTCGCTCGCGCCCGACCGCTCCGCCCGGCTGCTCGGGCTCGCCGACGAGCTCCGGTCCGCGATCGAGGACTCCCGGCGCGAGCACTCGATCCTCCGCGACGCGACGGCGGCCTTCGCCGGGCACCTCGGGGGCGTGCTGAGCCGGGCCGTCGAGATGTGCGCACCGGCGCGGACCTACACCGCCGCGGGCCGGATGGCCGTGACCGCGACGCTCCCGGGCGCCCTGGACGTGAGGCACTGAGATGGCGATCGGATCCGCGTTCAACATCGGACGATCGGCGCTGCAGGCGAGCCAGCTCGGCGTGCAGGTCGCGAGCAACAACCTCGCCAACGCCGCCACGCCCGGCTATTCCCGGCAGACACTCGGGCTGGAGGCCATTCCCGGCGCGGGCGCATCAACCAGCATCGGCCGGGGCGTGCAGTTCACGGGCGTCCGTCGGCAGATCGATGAGGCGTTGAACGCCCGGCTCAACGGCGCGATCAGCGAGGCCGCGGCCGCCCAGGAGTCGCTGCGGATCCTCGGCGGCATCGAGACCTCGCTCAACGAGCTCACCGAGCTCGACCTTTCGAGCGAGCTGGGTGCGTTCTTTACCAGCTTCAGCGAACTGGCCAACGGCACGCAGAGCCAGTCGCAGGTCATCGAGCAGGGCGAGCTGCTCGCGGGCTTCATGCGGCGGCTGCGGAGCGATCTCGTCGAGCAGCGCAACCAGCTCGACGACCGGCTCGGCGCGCTCGTCCAGCAAGCCGACGCCGTCACGACCGAGATCGCCGCGCTGAACGAAGAGATCGTGCGCACCGAGAGCGGCGGAGCGCGGACCAACAACCCGCTCCGCGACCGCCGCGACGAGCTCGTCCGCGAGCTGAGCACGCTTGTCGACGTCAGCACCGTTGAGCAGACCTCCGGAGCGATCGATGTGCTCGTCGGATCCTCGCCCATCGTGCTCGGCTCGAGGAGCCAGGGCATCGAGCTGCGCGAGATCCCCGCCGGCGACAGGATCGAGCGGCGGATCTCGGTCACCGCGACGGGGCAGGTGCTCGATGTCGCCGCCGGCGAGATCGGGGGCGTCCTCGCGTCGCGCGACGGCGAGCTCGACAGCACGATCGGCACACTCGACCGCCTCGCCGGCGCCATGATCCACGAGATCAACAGGCTCCACTCGACCGGCGCGACGGCGGCCGGGCTGACCTCTGCCGCGTCCACGCTTGTCATCAGCCCGACCGATCGGTCCCTCGCGCTCAGCGACCCGCTCAACCGCACGCTCGCGGGGCTCGACTTCCCCCCCACCAACGGCGGGTTCCTGGTTCGTGTCGTCGACGAGGCATCGGGCGCGGTCAGCACGACGCGGATCGATGTGGACCTCGACGGCATCGACGCGGCGGGTGCCGCGGGCTTCGGCGACGACACCACCATCGAGGACCTCGCGGCGTCGCTCGACGCCGTCAGCGGGCTCTCGGCGAGCGTTGGCCCCGACGGGCGGCTGCGCATCACCGCCTCGCAGGGCACGAGCTTCACATTCGGCGACGACACATCGGGCGTGCTCGCCTCGCTGGGAATCAACAGCTACTTCACGGGCAGCAACGCGCAGGACATCGCCGTCCGCGCCGAGCTCCGCGGCTCGCCGTCGCTGCTGATGACCGGGCGCTACGCCGACGGGGCGTTTGTCGAGAACGGCACGGCGCTCGAGATCGCGGACCTGCAGAACAACGCCGTCGACGCCCTCGGCGGCGAGTCCGCGTCTGGCTTCTGGCGCACGGCCGTACAGACCTTCAGCGTGCGGGCGGGATCCGCGCAGACGGTTGCCCAGGCGACCGCCATCGTGCGAGACGGGCTCGAGAGCGAACGCCTCGCCGTCAGCGGCGTCGACACCGACGAGGAGGCGCTCAGCCTCCTCCAGTTCCAGCGGCAATACCAGGGCGCGGCCCGCATCATCAGCACCACCAACCAGCTGCTCGATGAGCTGCTGGCCATCGTCTAAGACGGAAGGAGGCGACGCATGAGCTCGATCCCGGCCAACCTCTCGCGTTCTCCGTCGCTGCTGATCCAGCAGATCCAGCTCGCGAACATCACGCGCACCAACCTCAGCCTCTTCGAGGCCCAGTCGCAGCTCTCCACGGGCCGATCGCTGCTGCGCCCCAGCGACAACCCGGTCGCGGCGGTCACGGTCTCCGCCCTCGACGACTCGATCGAGCGGTCGTCGCAGCGGCTCCGCAACATCGACCAGGCCGACACCAACCTTGCGCTGATCGAGACGAGCCTGAGCGAGGCGAACAATCTCCTGCTCAACGCCAAGTCGATCGCGAGCGAGCAGGTGAACCTCGGATCGACCTCGATCGAGCGCACGAACCAGGCCGCCGTCGTTGACTCGCTCTTGGCGGGCCTGCTCGAGCAGATGAACCGCACGAGCGTGGACAACTACCTTTTCGGCGGCTCGCGCATCAGCCGGCAACCGTTCGAGGAGTTCGGCACCGGCATCGTCTACACCGGCGAGTTCGACGGGCTCACCACCGACCTGGGGCTCGGCACCAGCCTGCCGGTCACCCTCAGCGGGGTCGACACCGTCGGCGCGCCGGGCCGGGTCAACGGCAGCGTGAACCTCGACCCCCAGCTGACCGCCGAGACCCGTCTCGGCGATCTCAACGGGGGCCGGGGGCTCGGCGTCTCGACCGGGCCGGTGCAGCTGCTGATCAGCGGCGCTGCCGGGCCCATCGAGCTCAGCCTGACCGATGCGGACACCGTCGAAGACGTGGTCACCCGCGTCAGTTCGGCGATCCGCGGCTACGAGACGACCAGCGGCGTCACCGTCCTCGGGCCGGGCGGCGTGGGCTTTGCGGGCGAGCGGTTCACGATCGATGTCGCGGCGGGGGCGTCCGTCTCGTTCGCCGAGGTCGGCACCGGGTCAACCGCGCGCGATCTCGGCCTCGCCACCGATGCCGGGCTGACCTTTGACGCCGCCAACGCCGACGGTGTCGACCTCGACCCCAGGCTGACGCTCCGGTCCAGCGTCGCCTCGCTCGCGGGGCTGACCGGCCCGCTCGACGAGATCGAGGTGCGGAACGCCGGCCGGCTCGCCCGGGTGGACCTCACCGGCGCCGCCTCGATCGAGGAAATCAAGAACCGCATCGAAACCGCCGGCACGGGCGTGCGGGTCGAGATCAACGCGAGCCGCACCGGAATCGACATCGTGAACCTGGTCTCGGCCGAGCCCGACCAGTCCCTCTCGATCGGCGAGGTTGCGGGAGGGCAGCAGACGGCCAACCTCCTAGGGATCCGCACCTTCGGCGAGTCGACGCGCATCGACCGGCTCAACGACGGCCGGGGCGTCCGCGTGCTGTCGGGCCGAACGGATCCCGAGACCGGGCTGCCCGCTCCCGAGCTTGACATCGACTTCGAGATCGGACTGGGCGACGGCTCGGCGATCGCCGTGAACCTTCGGCCCGAGGACCTGACCAACGCCGGGACGCTGGTGGCACGCATCAACGCCGAGGCCGCCGGCCAGGGCGTCGCCCCTGCCGACTTCCAGGCCCAGCTTGGCAACGGCGACCGCGGGCTCGTGTTCACGCAGAACCCGGCCTTCGCGGGCGACATCACCGTCAGCCAGCGGAACAACTCGCAGGCGGCCTTCGACCTCGGGCTGCTCGGCGGGTCGTACGACCCTGCGAGCGCAACCTTTGCCGGCGAAGATCGTGCGCAGGTGGTCACCGACACGGTCTTTACCCGCCTGATCCAGCTGCGCGACGCACTTCTTGCGGACGACACCTCTGGCATCACGCTTGCAGGGGAGAAGCTAGAAGGAGTCGTGGACTCCGTCGCACAGACACGGGGCCTTGTCGGCAGCTACGGGCAGCGGCTCGACGGCGCCCGGGGACGGGAAGAAGACGGCAACCTCTTGGAGCAGAGCGTGCGGAGCGAACTCAGAGATGTCGACCTGGCGGAAGCGGCGACCCGGCTGACGTCGCTGCAGACCCAACTCGAGGCGGGGCTGCGATCGACCACGCTCGCCGGGCAGCTGAACCTGCTGGACTTTCTGAGCTAGCGGGCGGGAGACGGGGCGTCGCGCGAGAGCGTGGCGTTCGGATTGGATCGTGCGAGGGCGCCCGCCAACGGCCACGGGCGTCTGACAGGAGTCAGGTCGGCGAGGACGCCGGCACCGGCAGGAGCCACAGGCCGAGGTAGGGACGAAGGCATGGAAGTCCAGACGTCACGCTTTGGGGTGATCGAGATCGCGGAGGATCGCGTGATCACGTTCGCCAAGGGATTGCTCGGGTTCCCGGCACGGACCAGGTACTGCCTGCTCCAGCCCGGGGACGACGCGATGTTTTTCTGGTTGCAGTCACTCGACGACCCGGATCTCGCGTTCGTGATCACCGACCCGGCGATGTTCGTCGCCGACTACGCGGTGCCGCTGCGGCCCGAGCAGATGGAAACACTCGGTCTTGACAAGCTCGAGGACGCGCAGGCGTTCGTGATCGTCAACAAGATCGAGGATCAGCTGACAGGCAACCTGCAAGGACCGCTGGTTGTCAACACGCTCAGCCGCGAGGGCGAGCAGCTCGTGCTCGCCGACAAGCGGTGGACGACGAGACACCCGCTGATGAAGGTCGCGGCGGCTGCTGAGAAGCAGACGGCCTGACATTCGTCACCGGGAGACATCGTGCCGCGATGTGTACAGCGGCCAACGACCACGGAGGGAGCCCGGCCGGAAGCCGGGCGGCTCGGGGGTGTGTACGCCCCGAGCGAGTTGGAAGGAGCCAACGCATGCTGGTGCTTTCACGGCAGCGCGACGAGACGATCATGATCGGTGATGACATCGAGATCACGGTCGTCGATATCCGGGGCGACAAGGTCCGCCTCGGCATCAGCGCGCCGACACAGGTCGCCGTCCACCGCAAAGAGGTGTACGAAGCGATCCGACGCGAGAACGAACAGGCGTCGCGCTTCCGCGGCGACCTGGGGCCCATCACAGCCCCGAAAACCGTGCGGCCCGGTCGGAGCGCGAGGGCGTCATCCCTCGCCACCCCCGCCGCTGGAAAGAACGGCCTGTCCGCCGGTTCGAACGGGACGCCCCCCGCGCCCGACCGCAGCCCGGCGATCGACCAGACACCCCGGAGGGCCCACGCCTAACCCGCGTGAGCCCGGTCCGCATCCGGAGGAACCGGGTGTGGGGTGGACACGAGTCAATCACGGAGGATCGACGACATGGGTCGAATCAACACAAACGTGCCGAGCCTGATCGCCCAGGCGAATCTCAATCAGGTCAACAACGACCTGGAGACGCGCCTCGAGCGGCTCTCGACCGGCGTCAGGCTGAACCGGGGCAAAGACGACCCCGCCGGCCTGATCATCTCGGAGCGCATCCGCTCCGACATCGAGGGCATCAACCAGGGCATCGACAACGCGCAGCGGGCCTCGTCCGTGATCGCGACGACCGAGGCCGCGCTCGCCGAGGTGGGTGATCTGCTCAACTCCATCCGCGCGCTCATCGTTGAGTCCGCCAACACCGGCGGCAACTCGGCCGAGGAACGGGAAGCCAACCAGCTCCAGATCGACTCCGCCATCGAGTCGATCACACGCATCGCCAACACCTCAACCTTCGGCGGGCTCCGCCTGCTCGACGGCTCGCTCGACTACACCCTCAGCGGTGTCGCCGCCAGCGCCGTCTCGAAGGCCCAGGGCTTCGGCGCCAACTTCGTCGGCAGCGGGCCCGTCCAGGTCGACGTCTCCGTGCTGGCCTCCGCCCAGACCGGCGCGCTCTACCTCTCGGGCTTCAACGCCGAGACCGGCGGGCAGGTCACGAGCACCACCACGCTCCGCATCGCCGGCAGCCTGGGCGTCGGCGTCATCGAGGTCGTCTCGGGCACCTCGCTCAACGATCTCGTCGCCGCGGTCAACAACCTGCGCAGCGTCACGGGCGTGTCCGCCTCGCTGATCAGCGCGACCGACGCCACCTCAGGCGTCGTCTTCAACGCCACCGAGTACGGCTCGGACGCCTTCGTATCGGTGGAACGCATCGGCGGGCCCACGGACCCGGCCGAGAACTCGGTCCAGATCTACAAGGCCGCCGACAGCTTCCAGATCCCCGCCGCCGGCTCGATCTGGGCCGCCGCCGGCGCCAACCTCAGCACCGCGAACCGCGACACCGGTCGCGATGTGACCGCCCTCGTCAACGGCACGCTGGCCAACAGCTCCGGGCTCACCCTCAACGTCTTCAGCCCCACGCTCCAGCTCGAGCTCGAGCTCAACGAGGCGCTCGCCACTCAGCTCAACGGCACAACCAACTTCAACATCACCGGCGGCGGCGCGCTGTTCCAGCTCGGGCCGGAGGTCACCGCGCTCCAGCAGGTCTCGATCGGCATCCAGTCGGTCGCGGCCGAGAACCTGGGCGGTGCGCTGGTCGACGGACGCCTGAACTTCCTCAGCTCCATCAAGAGCGGGCAGGCCAACGACGTCCGCACCAGCGTGTCGCGCAACGACTTCACGCAGGCCTCGTCGATCGTCGACGCGGCCATCGACGAGGTGGCGATCCTCCGAGGGCGGCTGGGCGCGTTCGAGCGCAACACGCTCGACACCAACACACGGTCGCTGCAGGCCGCGTTCGAGAACCTGACCTCGGCGTCGAGCGTGATCCGCGACGCGGACTTCGCCGTCGAGACCAGCGCCCTGACGCGTGCCCAGGTCCTGAGCCAGGCGTCGACCAGCTCGCTCGCTCTGGCGAACCAGCAGGCCAGCCAGGTCCTGAGCCTGCTCGGGTAAAGCGTCCCGATAACGCCGCCCCGGCGGCGACACCTCCCTGAAACCGGCGAGCCGGCGGCACTGTCCGCCGGCTCGTTTGCCGCGCGCACCTCGCTTTTTTGATCGGGGGCGTCGTCGCGAACTCAATCGACCCCTCTGTGACGCCGATGCCCCTGCGCCCGCCAATGGAGTGGTGTGGCGTGGGGGCCGGTGCTCGTTGCTCCGCCCCACGGTTTCCGCGAAACGGCTCGATCTGCCTGCCGCCCCGAAGCGGCGACCGGCAGCCCGGGCCGGCCAGCGGGTAAGTGATGGTGCGGGCATGACCCGGGTGATTCACGGAGGAATTGGCAATGAGTCGGATTAACACGAACGTCACGTCGCTGACCGCTCAGCGCGTTCTGCTCAACAACAACAACGGCCTGAACTCGTCGCTCGAGCGGCTGAGCACGGGCCTTCGGATCAACCGGGGCAAGGACGACCCGGCGGGTCTGATCGCGAGCGAGAACCTGCGGGCCGAGATCAGCTCGACCAGCGCCGCCATCGACAACGCTGAGCGCGCCGATCGCGTCGTCAACATCGCCGAGGGCGGCCTCAGCGAGGTCTCGAACCTCCTGACCGAGCTCCAGGGCCTCATCACCACCACCGCCAACGCGGCCGGCCTGAGCGAGGCCGAGAAGGAAGCCAACCAGCTGCAGATCGACTCGATCCTGCAGACCATCGACCGCGTCGCCGGCCAGACCTCGTTCCAGGGCACCAAGCTGCTGAACGGCAACTTCGACTTCCAGGTCTCCAGCCAGGCCGCCGGCATCGATGACCTCCGCGTCAACGGCGCCAAGTTCGAGGGCGACAGCCTCGATGTCAACGTGCTCGTGACCCAGTCGGCCCAGCAGGCCGCCCTCTACCTCTCGCTCGCCGGCGCCAACCTGAACCTCGGCGGCGCGGCGGGCGACGACGGCGCTTCGTCGGGCTTCGTCATCGAGATCGGCGGCTCGCTCGGCAGCCGCGAGTTCTCGTTCTCGTCGGGCACCTCGATCGCCGACATCGCCGCGACGATCAACACCTTCACCGATATCACCGGCGTGGTCGCCTCGGCCGCCACCTCCGGCATCAAGCTCTACTCCGATGAGTTCGGCGGCGACGAGTTCGTCAACGTCAAGATCGTTGACGACGCTCAGGCCCAGGGCACCGGCATCTACGGCTACGAGACCGACGACACCAACACGCTCCTGACCACCGGCAACAGCACCTTCGCCTCGACCGCCGCCGCCAACGGCGTGCGTGACGCCGGCCAGGACCTCGGTGCCACGATCAACGGCATCGTCGCGACCACAAAGGGCACGACCGCCCGCGTGGGCAGCGACTTCCTGAACCTCAGCATCACCCTCTCGAGCGCGACGGGCACCAACACCGCCCAGACGCTCGGGGCAGTGGGCACCGGCCGGACCTTCGCGATCACCGGCGGCGGCGCGACCTTCCAGCTCGGCGGCAACGTCGACATCGGCTCGCGGGTCACGCTCGGCAT
>DAIOTV010000023.1:0-34419 GCA_036751825.1 Phycisphaerales bacterium | reverse complement strand
GTAGTGCATGTCGATCTGGCTTCGATCAAGGAGACTCAGCGATGGCATCAGCGAACAAAGCCCGGGAGATCTTCGAGGCGGTCGTCGATCTGCCCACCGCCGAGCGTGCTACAGCGATCGACCGAGCATGTGACGGCGACGCGGTGCTTGCGAGCGAGGTGCGCGCATTGCTCGCAGTTCTCGAAGATCGCGCCGACTTCCTGAGTTCGCCGACCGCAGCGACCTCGCCGCTCCGGCCGCCCGCTGAGCAGGCAGGGGATCAATTCGGACCCTACAAGCTCCTCCAGCAGATCGGCGAAGGCGGCTTCGGCACGGTCTTCATGGCCGAGCAGTCCGAGCCGATCCGGCGTCGGGTGGCGCTCAAGGTCATCAAGTTGGGCATGGACACCAAGCAGGTGATCGCTCGCTTCGAGGCGGAGCGGCAGGCGCTGGCGATGATGGACCATCCGAACATCGCGCGAGTGTTCGATGCGGGCGCGACGGACACCGGGCGCCCGTACTTCGCCATGGAGTTGGTGTCGGGATTGCCGATCACGGAATACTGCGATCATGAGCGGCTGGGCCTTGCGGAGCGGGTGGCGTTGATGATCCCGGTGTGCGAGGCCGTGCAGCACGCGCACCACAAAGGGATCATCCACCGCGATCTGAAGCCGAGCAATGTGCTCGTGACGATGCAGAATGGCAAACCACTGCCAAAGGTCATCGATTTCGGTGTCGCCAAGGCGATCTCGCAGCGGCTCACGGAGCGAACACTGTTCACGGAGTTTGGCCAGTTCATCGGGACACCGGAGTACATGAGCCCCGAACAGGCCGACATGCCCGGACTGGATGTCGACGCCCGCAGCGATGTCTACTCGCTCGGCGTTCTGCTGTACGAACTTCTCGCGGGCGCGGCCCCCTTCGACGGCAAGACGCTGCGCTCCAAGGGTTTCGACGAGATGCGGCGGATCATCCGGGAGGACGAGCCGCCCCGGTTGAGTCTGCGAGCAGCGACGCTGGCTTCCTCCTCGGCGGACATCGCGAAGCGGCGCGGGGTGGATCCTTCAGCGCTCGCCTCGTCGCTCCGCAACGAGCATGAGTGGATCGTCATGCGCTGCATGGAGAAGGACCGCAACCGGCGGTATGTGACCCCCGCCGCGTTCGCGGACGACTTGCGGCGGCTGCTGCAGAACGAGCCGGTGAACGCCGCCCCACCAAGCACCGGGTACCGCATCAGGAAGTTTGTGCGTCGCCATCGGCGAGAAACGGTGCTGGCGTCGGTTGGTGCGGGGCTTGTTCTGCTGGGGCTGGCGGGGACATCGCTGGGGATGGCGTGGGCGCTGCGGGAGAGCGCGGCGGCGAGGAGTGCGGAGGCGTCCGCTCGC
The DNA here is from genome assembly GCA_036751825.1 of Phycisphaerales bacterium. Lineage (GTDB taxonomy): Bacteria > Planctomycetota > Phycisphaerae > Phycisphaerales > UBA1924 > JANQQZ01. Next base: position 33,055 of record DAIOTV010000023.1, on the reverse strand, counting down.
GAGTCAGAGGCATGGGCGCTGCGGGTGACCGTCGTCCTCAGCGATCCGCTGACGACCGAGGAGCAGAGTCGCGAGCTCCAAGCTGCCTGGAATGACCGCTTGCAGATCGAGCGGCCGGGCACGACGCGGGAGCGAGCGTCGTACTTGGTATGGGTCTGGAGCCGAATCTATCAACGAGCCCAGGTTCTGGGCTGGGATGCCGACGCTCTCAAGTCGGCCGCCGTTCCACTCCGTGAGGAGATGCGGCCGGTCATCGAGGCGCTGGATGGCGAGATGCCACCGTCAGACCCGTCTGCAACCGGAATCTTCAACGCGTGGACGCAACTCCTCATTTCATCGGAGGCGGAGACCGAAGAAATCGCGGCGGGCTACCGTCGGCTTATAGAGGCCATGCACGCGTCACGGGAGCCGAGCGATACGCTGGCGGCGCAAATGATGGTCCAACTGGCCAGCGTCTACCACCGGGCGGAACGGCTCGAAGCGGCTCGTGCTGAGCTGGAACGATATCTCGACTACCGCGATGCGCACGCGGAAGTCGTCCCCGACGCGGTCCTCGACATGAATCATGAGGGGTATCTGAATTTGCACAACCGCATGCCGCCCGACGATGAACTTCACGCTCGTTTCATGCGGCGATACTACGAAGACGCGATGCTGGTGTTCCCCGAGCTCTCTTCTGGTGAACGGAGCTCCGCCGTCGCCACACTTTTCGAGTGGCATATCGAGAACGGTCACTATGTCCAGGCAGCCTCGCTCGTCCCAGAAGCAAAGGCGCAACTACAAGCCAACCTCGTTCTCGCGAGGATGCTCGGCGCGGCGGTCCTTCCAAGCTACGGCATCGCCCAGGTTCTCGCAGATGATGCGGAGAGCGGCGAGGAAACGCTGCGGGAAGCCGTCGCGATGGGCAAGGCGAATCACGGAGAGGGGCACATCTTCACACGACTGTCGAAGGTATATCTGGGGCTTGCGCTCGTTGCGCTGGGGCGCGAAGAGGAGGGCCAGCCCCTGATCGATGACCACGCGGAGGTCGTGCTGGCCTCGACGGACTGGCAGCATTGGCTTGGCGCCGGCGAGGCGAAGTTAGCCCGCTTCCGAAGTCAGTTCTGCCGTCACATCGCCCTTGTATACGAGCGAGCGGGCGACGTCGTTAGAGCTGAGAACTGGCGAAAACGTGAAGCCAGTGTCATGGAGTCTCCGTGACTCTGTCGTTGCGCTACCGCCACCGGCCGCTCTCGCCAAGAGGCCGTTGCAGTCGAAGGAGGAGGACCGACATGACGCCCCGAGCAGTTCTGTCCACCATGGCGATCGCAGCACTTACGGCCTGTGCCCAGTACCATGTCGGAGCGCAGCCATCGCACGATCCCGCACCCACGCCCGCAGGGCGCGACGGTGATCCCAAGGCCGTCTCCGCGCGCGTCCTCGGCGAGCCGGTGACACGCGGCAATCTGGCCGCGGCGAGCGAAGCTCGGCGGACTCACCGCTTCCCGGACGGGAGGACCGCGCAGGTTCCAGAGGATCGTGCCGCGCAGGTCGCCACCATCGATCTCATTCTCATGCCGCTCGTGGAGCACGCGGCCCGTACGCACGGCTTCGAACTTACCGAAGCCGAGATCGAGAACCACCACGGCATTGAAGAACGTTGGCGTGGTCGCATGAAGCAGGCCCTCTCGCCCGCCGCGGATGCGGAGCGAGCGGCGGTAGCCGCCGAATCCATGCATGTCCAGCTTGCTGATGTCGAGGTGATGGAGGAGGATCAAACACGGCATCCGCGCGGACCTGCAAGCCCATCAGGCCTGGCTGAGTCAGGCGAGCCCGGGGCTGGCTCCCGCTGCGAAGCCGAGCAAAACGACAGCGATGTTGGTTCCGACGACGACGATTGAACCGACCTCATTATGTCGGCACTGCTCCGACGATCGGCGACTTGCTGCACGACTTTTTGGCCCGATTCTGCACGACTAAGTGAGACAATCCACCCCTTGTCCACAGAGGTCGGATTCGCCGAAGTACCTGATTTACAGGGCTTTATGTTGATTTGCTGGGTCTGGGAAGTCGTGCTTGCCACTCTTGGGAAGCTGACGTTCTACCACTGAACTACACCCGCGATGTCGTGCGGGCCGTTGTCTGGGGGCGGCTTGCCCACCGTGGCCTGCGCTGAACTGTAGCCGTGCCGTGTCCGCATCGGCCACAGTCGCGGCCGAGTATACGCGATCTGGTCGGTGGTGGGCCCGGGCCTACTGCGGATCCGGCGCCTGGCCCCGTTCGTGCCGCGATCGCACGGGCGGCCTGGGCCGGGCCGGGGGGGTCAGACGCCCAGCGCTTCCATGGCGTCGATCAGCTCGGGGACGTGGACGTAGCCGGGGCCGCCCTGCATGACGACGACCACGCCGGCGACTTCGAGCAGCTGCTCGCGTGTGGCCCCGGCCTTGACGGCCTTCTCGGCGTGAGCGTACACGCACGGCTCGCAGCGGACGGCCATGCCGATGGCAAGCGCGATCAGCTCCTTCTCGCGCACGCTCAGGGCGCCCTCGCCCATGAGCTTCTGGAAGAGACCGCCGAAGGCCGCGCCGATGTTCGGCGCCGCGTCCTTCATCGCTCTCATTGTGTCGGGCCATGTTTCGTAGTGCGATGCGGCGTTCATGGTTCGGTGGTCCTTTCTGCGACCGTTGCGTCGGCGCTCGGCGCGATCAGTTTCGTTGACTCTTTCACGGCGATGAAGCCGGCCATCACCATGAGGAAGACGGCGAAGCCCTGCTGGAGCGTTCGCTGGTTGATCCTGGCGTTGAGCGACTTGCCGACGAAGCTGCCGGCGGTGCCCGCGACGACGAACACGGCGATGGCGGTCCAGTCGATGGTGGCGTCGGTGTGCCGCAGGACATCGAGGTATTTCCAGAAGCCGGCGGCGGACTTGATGGCGATGATGACGAGGCTGGTCGCGACGGCGCGGCGCATGGACAGCCCGCCGAGCAGCACGAGCGCGGGCACGATGAGGAACCCGCCGCCGACGCCGACGAAGCCCGTCAGCACGCCCACCGCCACGCCCTCGGCTCCGATTCTGCCGACCGATCGCTTCGGCTGAGGATCAGGGGCGTTCACCGGCGTGGTGGGGCCTGATCGTCGCCACATCTGCGCGGCGGCGAGCATCATGACAGCGGCGAAGACCAGCAGCTGCACATAGCCGGGAACGAACGCGGCGAGCCACGCGCCGCCGTAGGTCCCCGCCATGCCGGGCACGCCGAAGAGCACCGCGGTGCGCCAGTCGACCAGCTTTGCGCGGGCGTAGGGGACGGCGCTGACCAGGGCGATGGCCCCGACGATGGCGAGCGACTCGGCGATGGCGACCTTGTCTTCGTGGTGCAGCAGGTAGATCAGCACCGGCACGGTGAGGATCGAGCCCCCCGAGCCGAAAATGCCCAGGGAGAGCCCGACGACGAGTGCTCCGAGGATGGCGAAGATCATGGCTCGTCCCGGCTCCGGCGTTCACCGGTGCTGGTGTGTTCTCGCGCTCACGCCGAGCAGCATCCGCTCTGGGCGGTGGCGCTGGCTGCGGACCTGTTCCAGGGCATGCCGGCGAGCAGCTTGGCCATGCCGCACCAGCCCGTGATTCCCGCGAACATCAGCCCGCAGCCGACGAAGCCTGCGAGGGCGAGGAACCAGGGCGAGACGGTGACACCGAGCCCGACGCCGAGCGCCACGAGCCCGCCCGCGGCGATCTGCACCTGCCGCATGACCGGGAGGCGCGGCGCGGTCGCCGGGCGGACGACGGGCTGGCCCGCCGCCTTCCAGCCCTCGATGCCGCCCGCGAGATGGAAGGTGGGCCGGCCGTCGGACCCGAACCGGCGCGCGGCATCGAGCGAGCGTTTGCCCGAGCGGCAATGGAACACGGCGCGGCGATCGCCAACCTCCCGGCGGACCGACTCGGCGTCAAACCGTGACAGAGGCCGGAGGATGGCGCCGTCGATCCGCTCTTCGGCGTGCTCGTAATCCTCGCGGACATCGACGAGCACGGTGTCGCCCGATCGCATCCACGACAGCAGGAGATCGGGGGCGACATCGGTGGTGCGTGCGGCGTGTTCAGAGGCGGTGGTGACCATGGCGTTGGCTCCTGTGCTCGGTGCTCGGCGGCTTGGTGCTCGATGGCTCAGTGCTCGACGGCGGCGGCTGCCTTCTCCCAGGCGAGCATGCCGCCCTTGAGGTTGATCACGTCGTAGCCGTGGCGGGCGAGGTACGCCGCGGCCCGCGACGAGCGGGCGCCGCTGCGGCAGTTCACCAGCAGGGTCGAGGCGTCGGGCAGCTCGTCCATGCGTCCGGCGAGACGGGTGTGCGCGATGTTGACCGCGCCCGGCAGATGGCCGTCTGCAAACTCCGTGGCCCGGCGGACGTCGACGACCGCCACGGCGGGTGATTCCAGCAGTTCGACCGCCTCGTCAACGGACGCCTCGCGGATCGTTGCGAGCCCCGACGCGTTCGACACCTCGGACGCCGGGCACCAGCCCTTGAGCCGATCGAGGCCGATGCGCACCAGACCGCGGATCGCCTCGTCGAGATCGGTCTCGTCGATGACGAGGTACAGGTCTTCCGTGTCGACGACCATCGAGCCGGCGTCGGTGTTGAACGATTTGGTCAGCGGGAACGAGAGTGAGCCGGCGACATGCCCCATGCGGAAGCGGTCCCACGGGCGGGTGTCGATGATCGCGACGCGCCTGGGATCGAGCTCGCGGAGGGTGTCGAGCGACACCTGCGGGGGGTTCGGCAGCTTGCCGAGCACGGGGGGGCCCATCTTGTTGTCGCGCTTCATGCTGGCGAAGTACATGGGCGGCTCGGGCTGGCCGGCGAGGATGAAGTCGACGAAGCTCTCCTCGGATGTCGCGGCGTTGAGGGCGGGGTTGACGCGTTTCTCGTAGCCGACGGTGCTGGTGGGCACGGCCCCGAGCGACTTGCCGCAGGCGCTGCCCGCGCCGTGCGCGGGCCAGACCTGGACGAAGTCGGGGACGCTGTCGAGCATGTGGACGGTCTTGTACAGACGCCGCGCCGACGGCTCCATCATGCCCGCGACGCCCGCGGCGGACTCGAGCAGATCGGGTCGGCCGAGGTCGCCGACGAACACGAAATCGCCCGTGGCCATGCCCATGGGCACCTCGGCGCCCGAGCCGCGGTCGGTGACGAGATAGACGAGGTGCTCGGGGGTGTGCCCGGGTGTGTGGATGGCCTTGAACTCGATGTTGCCGATGGCGAACGAGTCGCCGTCCTTGAGCAGCCGGTGGTCGTACGAGCCGCCGTCGAGCTTCTTGTCGAGCCACTGGTACTTCCAGTCCTCGTCGCCCTCGTCCGAGACATAGACCTTGGCGCCGATGCGTTCGGCGAGCTCGCGCGAGCCCGAGACGAAGTCGGCGTGGATGTGTGTCTCGGCGGTCGCCACGATCCGCAGGCCGTTCTCGGCAGCGAGGTCGATGTACCGGTCGACGTCGCGCTCGGGGTCGATGACGATCGCTTCGCCGGTGCGCTGGCAGCCGATCAGGTACGCCGCCTGGGCGAGCTTCTCGTCGTAGATCATCCGCATGAACATGGCGTGCCTCCTCGAGAGGACGACGGTGCCGCAACCAACGGGCCGGCCTCATCCCTCTAGAGACATGCTTCCGCGGTGCGCCCCCGCTGGTCGCGAAAATCCGTCCGAAATCTTTTGTTGCCTGACCGTCAGGCCCCGCCGCCGGGGGTTGGGCCGCGGCCGATCCGCTCGGCGAGCCGCTCCCGGAGGCCCGGCGGCATCGCGTCGCCCGACAGGTCGCGGCACACCTGCTGGGTCAGGTCGAGGCTCGCGAACACCGAGCGGCAACGCTGGCAGATCACGCTCGTGTCGAAGGCGACCCCCCGATCGAGGGCGTCCTGCTTCGCGTTCAGCAGGTCCAGACAGGTCCGCGCCTCGTACGCCGGGGGCGGGGCGGGCTCCGATGCCCGGGGGATGGCCTTCTCAACCGCGGCACGGAGCCGGAGCCGGGCCCGGTGGACGCGGCTCTTGGCGGTGGCCTCCTCAAGACCCAGAATCTCCGCCACCTCGCGCAGGCTGAAGCCGACGATTTCTTTGAGGATGAGCGGGACGCGGAAGTCCTCGGGCAGCCTCGCGATCTCGGCCTCGAGGCGTTCTTTCGCCTCTCGCTTGATCTGCAGCTGGAGCCCATCGTCCTGCTCGGCGGGGATGACCGCGATCAGCGGGTCGCCGAACGGGAGCAGATCGTCGAGCGATCCGATCTGATCGGGCTCGCGCGAGCGTTTGCGGTGCATGCGTTGGCACGCGCGGGCGGCGATGGTGTAGAGCCAAGTCCTTTCGCTCGCGTCGCCGCGGAAGGTGTCCCAGGCCTGGTAGGCGCGAACAAAGACCTCCTGGACGAGATCCTCGGCCTCGTGGTCGTTGCCGCAGAACCGCCGCGCGAGGCCGTACAGCGGCCCGCTGTGCTCTCGGATGAGCCGCTGCACCGCGGCCCGGGCGTCGGCTTGGTCTCGCGCGGTCATGCCGGGCTCAGGATACGGTCGCCGCGGGTCGCACGGGAACGGGGATCGGCGGACGCGGCAATGGGTGCAACCGGTGCCGAAGGGCCCGAACGTGCGCCATTGCCAACAAATTCATCTGTTGATGGCCAGATCGGGCACGCGTGATCGCGAGGCTGGGATCGGCACCGCGTGGCGCCGCGCGTTTGTGCCTTGCCGCACGCCAGGGGCGCGACGCTGACGGCGGCGTGGGTCATCGTCGCCGTCTTCGGCTCGCGCCTGTGTGTTTGTTCCGCGACTTGTTCTTAGTTTGTGTTGTGCGCTGCGTCTTGTTTTTGATGTAATTTCATTGGTGTCCGGTTTCGTTCATGAACCGGCCGCCGCGTGTCACCGATAGCCCTGTCACGACAGACGGCTGACACACTCGCTGGGAGACACGGCATGGCATCGGACAACGTGATCAACGTGATTCGTGACTTCGACTTCGACGCGCTCCGCGCCACGCTGCGTGACGGCTCCGATCCCGCAGACGGGCGGACGAAGGACGAGGTCATCGAGAGCACGCTGGAATGGCTCGAGGCGGTGCAGAGCGATCTCGTCGCGCTGGTGGCCGAGATCGACGGAGGCGAGGACACGGAGATGGCGCTGGCGATCCAGTATGTCGAGCTCAAGAGCCGCTGGATCGCCTTCAACACGAAGATGAACTACCGGCTGTTCAAGGGCGACCAGCCATCGGCGACCGATCTGTACCGAGCCTCGGCGGTGAGCGCGCTGCTGGGGCACATCGAGCCGCTGCTGCGGAGCGACGACATCAACCACATCACCGAGTTTCTGGGTCACCCGTTCAGCAACGCGGCGTGACCCGCTGTTCGTGACGGCGCGTGCCGATCACACCGCTGCCCATCCATTGAGGGGACGACATGTCAGACACAGCGATGATCCAGAGCCTTGAGGAACAGCTCAGGGCGTTGTACCACGAGCGGGAGTGCCTGAGCACCCGGTTCGGCGTTTCGAGCGCCGACGAGATCGTGCAGATGGTCGAGAGCCTCGAGAGCCAGCTCCGGGACTTCTACGACCGGTACGGCGCTCACGCGGGCTTCGACGACACCGAATCGACGATGATGCTCGCTCGCATCAAGGAGCTCAGCGAGCATCTTGACCCGATGTATTCCCACAAATCCGTTCGCTTCTGCATCGAGAACGACAAGCCCGTGCTCCGCGCCGAGTGGACCGAGGCGATTCAGCAAGGAGATGATCAATGACCACGTTCCAGGCCACCATGGGCAGCGCCCCCGCGGCGCCCGCATCGAACACGTTTGTGCCCGCCGAGCTCTTCGGCCTGCTGGGCACGCTGAGCCGCCACGACGCCGACGCGTGCGACTTCGGCGTGGTCAAGGTCGACGACACCGGCCGGATCCTGCTGTACAACCGGTCCCAGTCGGAGCTGGCGGGCGTCGCGCCCAGCAGCGCCGAGGGCAAGATCTTCTTCACGCAGATCGCGCCGTGCACGAACAACGCGCTGTTCTTCGGCACCTTCAAGAAGGGCATCGCCGCCGGCTCGCTCAACGTCTGCTTCCCCTACACCTTCACCTTCAAGATGAAGCCGACCAACGTCAAGGTGCACATGTACCGAGACCAGGCCTCACGCACGAACTGGGTCTTCGTCGCCCGCGTCTGATCCCAGCACGGACCCATCCTCGCGCACCGCATGCTGGACACGGCGGCGGTGTGTTTACCTCTTGACGCAACGGCAGGGGCGGTCTGTTCGGAACCGCTCACCATCGGCACGGCGGCATGCGATGTCACGAAACGAGCAGAGCCATCATCACCTTCGGAGCCTGCTGTACACGATTTTTCGGGGCGAGGCCGAGCCGGTGCTGCGCGGAGCGGACTTCTCGGTGCCCGCCGCGTCGATGTGGACAGGAGCTCGGACCTGGATCGAGGGCTTCCGCGCCGCGGGGCTCAAGGCGGGCGACCGGGTGGTGACCCGCCTGCCCCGCTCGCCCGCGCATGTCTTCGTGACGATCGCGTGCTGGTGGGAGGGCCTGACGCTCTGCCCGGTCGCGCCCGATGACCGGACGCCGGCGGCGGATCTGGTTCATCTGTACGACGCGGCGCTGCTGATCGACTGGAACGCGGCGACCACCGGCGTTGCGCCCGACCCGCACGGCGCGGCCCCCGAGGGGCGCCTCCGCACGCACCCAGCCGGCGATCCGACGGACGGCATCGCGCTGATCCTGGCGACCAGCGGCTCGGCCGGCAACGCCACGCGCGTGGCGCTCTCGCACACCAATGTACTGCACCAGCTGCTCACGCACCGCGATGTGCTGGCGATGGCGCACGGCGACCGCGTGCTGAGCGTGCTGCCGTGGCACCACGCGTTCGGCCTGCTGGTGGACCTCTGGCCCGCGCTGCTGTCGGGCGCGATGGTGCAGGTTGACGGCTTCGGCGGTCGCCGGACGGAAGAGATGGTCCGCGCCGTGCGCGAGCACAGGGTCAGCCACCTGAGCATGGTCCCGCTTCAGGCCGTTTCCATCCTTCGGCACACCCGCGGCGTGGGTTGTCTGCGCGCGCTGCGGGGCGGCGTGGTGGGCGGTGCGCCGATCTCGGCGTCGCTCGCGCGCGAGCTAGTGGGAAGCCGGCTGCGCGTGGGCTACGGGCAGACCGAGGCCTCGCCGGGCATCGCGCTCGGCACGCCCGGCCGCTTCTCGGCGGGCACGCTCGGCGTTCCGCTGGCGTGCGACTGGGACATTGTCGACGGCGAGCTCCGTGTGCGTGGCCGGAACGTGTGCGCCGGCTTCTGGCGCGACCGCGCCCTCGAACGCCTGTGCGCCGACCGCTGGCTTCCGACGGGCGACCTGGTTCAGGCCGGCCCGGACGGGTTACGCTTCATCGGTCGCCGCGACCACCGCTTCAAGCTGAGCAACGGCCGGATGATCGACGCTCCGGCGCTGGAGCACCGCATCGAGCGCGCGGTGCAGCACGCCCAGGCGATCGTTGTGCCAGCAGCGTCGGGAGAGGTCACGGTCGTGCTCGTGCGCGAGGGAGGCGACGCCCCGGTGACGCACGCCGAGCGCCGGCACATCGAGCGCGCGCTCGGCACCGACGCGGGCCGCCTCGCCGGCGTCCGCAGCCTGCCCTCGAACGCGACGCCACGCACGCCGAAGGGCGAGATCGATCGCCGTTCGCTCGCGGATGCGCCGATCAGCAGCGCAGGGATGAACAGCCTGGCGGCTTGACCCGCGGCGGCAAGGAGCACACAGATGAGCATCGCGACTGATCCCTCGGCGGTCCGGCCCGGCGCGACGCGCGAAGGCGCGCACGTTCGCTTCGGCGCGGGCCACCGGCTGGCGTGCGAGACCGTCGAGACCATCGCGGACGGGAGGTGCGCCGTATCGTTCGATGACGCGGCACACGAGGCGATGGCGAGATCGCACGCCGTGCTCCGCGCGGCGCACGAGCGTGGCGACGAGATCTACGGCCTGACGACGGGGTTCGGGCCTCATGTCCGCTACGCGGCGTGCCCGGACCAGTGCGAGCAGGGGGCCGACCTGATCGCGCACCTCGGGGCGGGCTGCGGCGCGTTGGCGGCGCGGCCCGTCGTTCGCGCGACCCTTGCGGCACGGTGCCACACGCTGGCGCTGGGCGCGTCGGGCATCGACCCGACCGCGGCGGGTGCGCTGCTCGCGATGCTGCGCGCGGACATCTGCCCGGCGGTTCCCGAGCTCGGCTCAGTCGGTGCCAGCGGCGACCTGATCCCGCTTTCGCACATCGCCCGGGTGATGACGGGCGAGGGGTGCGTGATCGACGACCGCGGGGTCGCGGTGGACAGCCGCCCTGCGCTGCGGCGGGCGGGCCTGGAGCCGGTCCGGCTGTCGGGCCGCGACGCGCTGGCGATGGTCAACGGCACGGCGTTCATGACCGCCTACGCGGCGCTCGCGCTCGCGCGGGCCGATCGGCTGATTCGCGCCGCCGAGTCGCTGACGGCGTGGGCGTTTCGATCGCTCGGCGGGAGGCACGAGGCGCTTGACCCGCGGCTGCACCGGGCGCGGGGCCATATCGGTCAGGCGGTGTCGGCGGCGGGCATCCTTGAGCAGATGGACGACCATGCCGAGGATCGGTCGAGGCCGCTGCAGGAGGTGTACTCGCTGCGGTGCGCGCCGCAGTTCCTGGGCGCGTGCCGCGATCAGCTGGGTTACGCGCGGTCGATGATCGAGCGCGAGCTGAACGGGGTGAACGACAACCCGGTGGTGTGCGGCACGCCGGACGCGCCGGCGGTGCTGCACGGCGGCAACTTCCAGGGTCAGCAGATCGCCTTCGCCGCCGACGCCGCGAACGCGGCCATCGTGCAGGCGGCGCTGCTGATCGAGCGGCAGCTCGATGTCGTGCTGAACCCCGAGCTCAACGGCGGCGCCCCCCTGCTGCTCGCGTGGGCGCCCGGCGCCACGAGCGGGATGGCGGGCGCCCAGATCACCGCGACCGCGGTCGCGGCCGAGCTGCGCCGCAACGCGACCCCGAGCGCCGTCGCGACCATGCCGACCAACGGACGGAATCAGGATGTCGTCTCGATGGGCACCATGGCCGCTCGCGTCTGCTACGAGCAGACCCAGCGGTGCGCCGTCGTGATGGCGATCCACGGGATGGCGCTCGCGCAGCTCGACCATCTTCGGCGGGCCGGCCGCGCGCCGGGGACGCCTACGCGTGCGCCCGCGTGGATGCACGGCTTCGCGGGGTTTGCACGCGACCGCGCCCTGCACGGCGACATCGAACGGCTCGGCGCTCGGCTCCTTCGCCACGACGCGCTCGAGGCGGACACGCCGGCGTGCTGACTACCCCGGCCCGGTGAAGCTGAAGGGCGGCCACGGCCCGGTGAGTGTCGCCGGCAGCGCGATGCCCTCGGTCGTCGATCGGAAGATCCGGACCGGGTCTGCCGCCCGGTCGAGCAGCAGAACGAGGGAGCCGCCGCCGTGGTCCCACGCGACGGTGCGCACGAGCGAGGCGTGCGGCGCCCAGCGGCGAGCGAGATCGGCGAGCACGCCCGACACCTGTGCGTCCATGCCGGCCGCGAGGTCCGCCTCCAGGCGTCGGCGATCGAGATACGCGCGCCCGCTCTCGCCGTCGGTCGGCGGCGTCCGCGGCGCTGGGGCGTCGAGGCGACCTTGGGTGGGCCGAACGGTCACGGACCATTCATCGACGCCCGCGAACAGGTCGAGCAGCCGATGGAAGCGGTCCGAGCCGGACTCGAGCAGCCGGCGCCCGGCGTCCGCGTCGTCGATGGGTGGCCCCAGCCGCATCGGCACGCACGGCATCGTCTCGTGGATGCGCGTCACGGCGTCCATGTACGACTCGGCGTCCGGGGAGGGGCGTGCGGTCGGGCCAACGAGCAGCGACAGCCCCGCCGCGTCGATCGCTTGGAGCGGGCGGCGGTGCGCATCGCGCAGCGTGGGCCGGAGGGGGCTGGCACGAACGATCGCGTAGGGCAGCATCTACCCCGGCTCGCCGTCGGGCGCGACGCTCAGCTCCGGGCAGAAGCTGTAGGGCGCCCAGGGCCCGGTGACCTCGAGCCGGATGCCTTGCTGATCCAGCTGCTCGGCGGCCGCGTCGAGACGGCGATCGAACTCGGCTTGATCGTCGCGGCGCACCAGCAGGGCGACATGGGTGATGAGCCACGCGTCCGGATCCTCGTCGAACCGGGTCGCGCGTCGTTCGACGGCGTCCGCGGCCGTCTCGCCGAGTTGCTCGATCAGTTCCTCGACCCGTTGCAGCGCCTGATCCTCCGCCAGCGCCTCGGCCTCGGCGGCCAGTCGCTTCGCGCGGAGGTACGCCGCCCCGTCGGGCGCGCCGGCGCGCTGCTGGCGCTCGAATGTCTGCCGAGCGCGCTCGACGGCCCGGCTGCGCGACGCCCAGACCTTGAGCGACCACTCGTCGCAGCCGTCGGTGTCGTCGAGGAACGAGGCGATGTGTTCGCCGCGTCCGGCGAGGCTGGCCGCGAGGGCGTCGACCCCGGAGAAGACGCTGCCGAAGCCGACGGGCATGACGCTCGTTCGCTCGCGGGCCGCGGCGAGGATCGCCTCGTGCCGTTCGGCTCGCGGGCGGAGCCAGGCCACATCGTGCAGCCTTGCCTCGGCGTCGGTGCCCACGAACATCGGCGTTGGCACCTCGACGACGATCGCGTCGAGGGCGGCCGGCCCGGCCTGGATCGTGATCGACCGCGCGGGGCACGCGTGCTCCGCATCGATGCCCGGCGTGTGAAAGTCGATCAGTTCGCCGGCCCGCGCGAGGCCGACGAGGTACAGCATCGTGTGCGGCGGCGCCGCCGCTTCCGACGTCGTCATGCCGCGCTCCCCCGTGCGGTGCTTCGCTCGGCGTCGAGGGCGAGGCGCAGGTCTTCTCTGGTGATCTCGATTGCGGCGGCATGGGGCGGCTGGTTCAGGCGCACGGTCCGCCGCACGCACGCCATCGCGGCCCGGCGGACGGCGCCGGCGATCTGCGCGCCGGTCGCGCCGGGGCAAAGCCGGGCGATCTCGGCGGGATCGATGCCGGCCTCGAACGGCTTGCCGCGCATGTGGACGGCGACGATCTCGGCGCGGGACGCCTCGTCCGGCGGGTCGAGCTCGACGATCTCGTCGAACCGTCCGGGCCGGAGCATGGCGGCGTCGAGGCGGTCGAGGCGGTTGGTCGCCCCGAGCACCAGCACGCCGTTGAGCTCTTCGACGCCGTCCATCTCCGCGAGAAACTGCGCGAGGACGCGGTCGCCGACGGCGTCGGACGCGTTGAGCCCGCGTTTGGGCAGCAGGGCGTCGATCTCGTCGAAGAAGACGATGCAGGGCGCGGCCTGCCGCGCCTTGCGGAAGATCTCGCGCAGCCGCGACTCGCTCTCGCCGATGAACTTGCTCATCAGCTCGGGGCCCTTGACTGAGATGAAGTTGGCCTGCGTCTGCGCCGCGGCCGCCTTGGCCATCAGCGTCTTGCCGACGCCGGGCGGGCCGGCGAGCAGGATGCCCTTGGGCGGCTTGACGCCCATCCGCTGGAACAGCGCCTCGTGGCGGAGCGGCCATTCGACGGCCTCGACCAGGCGCTGCTTGGTCTCGCCCAGCCCGCCGATGTCGTCCCACGAGACGCGCGGGATCTCGACGACGACCTCGCGGATCGCCGAGGGCTCGACCTCGCGCAGCCCCTCGCGGAAGTGCTGCATGGTGACCTCGAGCGTGGTCAGCATCTCGACGGGCAGGGTCTGCGAGGCGAGGTCGACGCTGCCGAGCACGGTCCGCAGACACGCCATGGCGGCCTCCCGGCAGAGCGCCTGGAGGTCGGCGCCGACGCAGCCGTGGGTGATGGCGGCGATCTCGTCGAGGTCGACGTCGTCGGCCAGCGGCATGCCGCGGGAGTGCACATCGAGGATCTGGCGCCGCCCGCGGGCGTCGGGGATGGGGATCTCGATCTCGCGGTCGAAGCGCCCGGGCCTTCGGAGGGCGGGGTCGATGCTGTTTGGCAGGTTGGTCGCCGCGATCACGACGACGTTCGCGCTGGGGGTGAGCCCGTCCATGAGCGCGAGCAGCTGCGCGACGATTCGCTTCTCGACCTCGCCCTCCACGCTGTCGCGCTTGGGGGCGATCGAGTCGATCTCGTCGATGAAGATGATCGAGGGGCCGGCGGCCGTGGCCTTCTTCCAGATCTCGCGCAGGTGCCGCTCGCTCTCGCCGTAGTGCCGGTGCACGATCTCCGGGCCCGACACGGTGAAGAACGCGGCGTCGGCCTCGTGCGCGATGGTGCGGGCGATGAGCGTCTTGCCCGTTCCCGGCGGCCCGTGCAGCAGCACGCCCTTCGGCGGGTGGATGCCCAGGCGATCGAAGACCTGCGGGAACCGCAGCGGCAGCTCGATCATCTCGCGGATGCGCCCGAGCTGATGGCCGAGACCGCCGATGTCCTCGTAGGTCGGCGTGGCGCCCGCCGTTTCGTCGCGCTGCGCGGTGGCGGCGGCGCCCGGGGGCACGAGCAGCCTCGTGGTCGGGCCGATGACCGCCTCGGGACCGGGCGCGCAGGAGGTGACGGCGAAGTCCGCGGTCCGGGAGCCGAAGAGCGTGGCGCGGACCGTGTCGCCCTCGCTCACCGCCACGCCGTCGAGCAGCGAGCCGATGTAGTCCAGATCGCGCGGCGCGATGCCGGCGGACCGGGGCGCGAGCTGCACCGTGTCGGCCGGCGGCACCTCGGCGGCGGTCAGCTCGACCAGGTCGTCGAGGCCGAGCCCGACATTCTCCCGTGTCACGCCGTCGATCTGCACCCGCCCCTGTCCCCGGGCGTCGGGGAAGGCGGGCATGGCCTTGCAGACCGTCGTGCGCTTGCCCCTGATGCGAACGAACGAGCCGATGCGGACACCCAGCCGCGCGAGATCCGCCGGGTCGGCACGAACGATGTTTCGGCCGGCGTCGCGCTTGAGCGCCTCGGCGATCCGCAGCTTGATCGGTGCATCGGGCATGCTTTCTTCCTCTCTCTGTGTCGGCGTCGCGATCAGCCCTGACCGGATTCGCCGGCGTGCAGCCTGATCTCGAACACGCCGTTCATGTCGGCGACGGTCATGCGCTCGGGGCTGAACACGCCGGGCAGCAGGACCTCCTTGGCGTACCGCTTCGAGCCGCGCTCGGCGGCGATGGTGAGCACGTCGCCCTCGAGCGTGAACGACGCGTCGTCGGCCGTGACCCCGGGCATCTCCACGACCACGAGCACGTGATCGGCTTCCTCGAAGACATCGGTCGGCGGCTCGCGGCGTTCCGTGACGCTCGCCTCGCCCGAGACGCGGTCGCGCCGGACATTGCCGAAGGGCTCGATGTCGACCGTGGGCTCGCCGGCGGAGTCGGCCATGGTCCGGATGTTGAAGCCGACCTGGAAGCGCGGCCGCCGCCCGTCGCCGTCGTGCTCAATCGACTGCGCACGCTCGGCGAGCTCGGAGATCTTGCCCAGGATGTCCCCGAGTCCGCCGAGGATGCCCTCGACAGCGTTCCGCCCGCGCGGGCTTCGTCCGGTCTGATCGTCTGCTCGGTTCATGACCCAGTCTCCTTCTCGCGGTGCGACGGCTGAACCGAGGCGTCCGGCCGGCCCAGCGGGAATGTCAGCTCGATGTCCCTCGGGAGCTTCGACTCCACATCGTGAAGCATGCCGATGAAGAGCACGCCGCGGTCGCCCGGCTGCAGGGTGGCATCGATCTTCGCCGCGATCGCTTGGTCGCGGGCGTCGAGCAGCGCGGCCGAGCGTGCGCTGGTGGCGTCGTCGGCGGGCTGCTCGTGCTCGATAGCGTGCGCCGCCGCGCGGATGAGCTCGTACTCGCGGAGCAGCAGGTCGGGCCGTTCCGTGCCGACAAGGCGGGCGCCGCGGTCCACGAGTCGCTGCAGGGTGCGGTGGTTCAGGCTGCCCTGGGCGGCGAGATCGGTGACGATGCGCGGCGCGCTCGGGTCGTCGGGCAGCCCGTCCTGGAACACACAGAGCCCGTCGGGATCCACGCGCTCGCACCACCGGGCGATGCGCTCCCACGCCTCGCGGACCAGGCCCTGCTTGTGCGCCCAGGTCTTCTCCCCTTCGCGTGCGCGGATCGACGCCGCGACCCGGCCGAGGTCGGCCTCGGCGTGCACGATCGGGATGACGAACAGCCGCCGCGTCATCGCGCGCCGCCCCCCGCCGGGGTCGGCGTTGCGGCGGGCCGGGTCTCGACCAGCTGGGATTCGAGCGTCGCGATCCGCTCGGTGAGCGCCCGCACCTCGTCGTCGTGGGCCGCCGACTTCTTCGTGTCGTTGCCGAACACCGGCGAGTTCGCCCACCAGTCCATGCCCATCTCCTTGGCCTTGTCGATCGAGCAGACGACGAGCCGGATCTGGACGGTCAGCAGCTCGATGTCGAGCAGGCTCACCTTGATGTCCCCCGCGATGACCACGCCCTTGTCGAGCACGCGCTCGAGCAGATCGGCGATGTTCGTCGAGTTCGTCTGGTGTGCCGGGCTGTTGCGGATGACGGCCATCGTGGTTCAGAGCACCTTTCCGAGCGGGCCGAGATCGAGGTTGAGGTCGTCGACGCTGAGCCCGAACCGGTCCGCCATGTCCCGGATCTCCTCGGCCTGAGCCTGCAGCGTTCGGCCGAGGCGGTCGATTTCGTCTTCGGTGAGCGAGCCGGCGTCCATGCGGCGGATGGCCTGCTTCTCGAGCAGCTCGTGGACGAGCCGGACGACGGTCAGCACCAGCTGCGCGAGCCCCTTGCCGACCTTGTCCTGGTCGAGATCAAGGCGCGGCGCGTTCGCGGCGCGGGGGCCGGCGGTCTCCGCGGGCCGGACGCTCGTCAGGATGCTCTCGCATGGTGCGGTCATGTCGGATGTCATCGGTTGTTCGCCCTGTCCTCGCGAGTGAACGCGCCGGCTTTCGATGTGTTGGGCTCGCGCGCCGCGTCGCGCATCGGCTGGCCGGCGAGCTCGCGCGCCGTCTCCACCGACGACACCATCGCCTGAAGCCCCACATACACCAGCGGGATGTTGGCCACGGCGAGCACGACCTCGGCCTGCGCCACGATGCCCCGCGCCAGGACGCGGTCGAGTGTCTCGGCGAGCGAGGCGCTCCGCGACGCGGCGTCGCCCGCCGGGCCCGCGTGCGCGACCGTCCGCCTGCGCAGGCTCAGACGCTTCGCCGGCTTTATCTCGCGAACGGACACGGCTCACGCCGCCTCTCGGAGCCGGCGGCCCGTCGCAACAAGATCACGGCCCAGCGACGCGAGCGCCTCGACGCCGCGCAGGTCGTCTCCGCGGTACACGATCGCCAGCGGCCGGCCCCCGTTCGCGTCGCGCAGCCCGCGGATCTCGGCCTGCTCGCGCGAGGCGATCGCCTCCGACATCGCGTCGCCGCCCGCGGTCGTGACCTGGTTCACGATGACGCCCGACACCGGCAGGCCCCGGCGGCCCGCGCCGCGGATGAGCCGGTCGGTCTCGGCCATCGCCAGGCGGGTGGGGATCGTGACGGCGAGCAGCGTCGTCTGCGACGGATCGCCCAGCATCGCACGCAACTGCTTCAGCCCGCGCGACAGCCGCAGCAGTCGCTCGTTCAGGCGGGGCAGGCTGATCATGTCCTCGTACTTCACCAGTACGGCGAAGATCTGCTCGAGCCACGCCTGCACGACCTCGGGAAGCTCGAGCAGACGCAGCGTGTGGCCCGTCGGTGCCGTGTCGATCACGATCGATGCGTACGACTCGTCGCCCGCGGCCTCGAGGATCTCGGTCATGCGCACGAGCGCCATGACCTCGTCGAGCCCGGTGGGCGCGAGCTCGAGCAGGTTCTCGAGCGCCTCGCGGTCGAAGCTCAGGTTCACCGAGAGCCCGTCGAAGAAGCCCTCGATCTCGTCGGCGTACTCGTCCTTCAGGGCCTTGAGCTCGGCGTCCGCGTCGAGCTGGATCGCCGCGAGATTCGGCGCGACGATCGCCGGCTCGGCGCCGATGGCCGCGTCCAGCGCATCGCTCAGTGACCCCGCGGGGTCGGTGGAGACCAGGAGCGTCCGGCCGTTCGCCGCGAGCGTCAGCGCCGCCGCGCACGACACGGTGGTCTTGCCGACGCCTCCCTTGCCCGCGACCAGCGTGAACCGCCCGGCCACGGCGACGCTGCCCTCGACGCGCGCCCGCAGCGGCGGCGCACCGGTGCCCGCCTTGGCGTTGGGCTCGATGCACGAGGCGAAGAAGTTCTCGAGCCGGTCGCCGCGCGGCTCGGTCGCGTCGAGCGGCACGCCGACGATCCGGCGTGAGGCCATGCGCTGGGGCAGGCTCGCCATCGCGCCGGCCTGGGACTGCCGGAGCGTTGCCAGCGACCCCGCCGCCCCGGGGGGCACGAGCCGGTTGCAGATCAGACCGGGCGCGTCGATCCCGAGCGCGTCGAGCGAGGCGAGCAGGCGCTCGGTCTCGGCGATGCTCATCGGCTCGGCGTTGAACACCGGGACGAAGCGGGTCAGCGTCGGCTCGGCCCAGACGGCGGCGATGTTGTCGAATGCGGACTGCAGATCGTCGACGAACGCCTCGACCTCGTCGGTGCCGCCCCCGCCGCCGAAGACCGACGACATGTAGCGGTGCTTGCCCAGGAGCGCCTCGACCGCGTTCATCCAGCCGCCGGTGACCGCGGGCATCGCCAGGAGGCGCAGCGCGTGCCCGGTGGGCGCGGTGTCGATCACGAAGCGGTCGGCGGCCTCTTCCTCGAACCACCGCGCAAGCCGCAGAAAGCTCATGAGCTCGTCGACACCCGGGATCGACAGGTCGAGGAACCGCTCGATGTCGGTGTCCTCGAGGAATGTGCCCCGGCTGGCGATCTCGCGGAGCGCACCGGCGTGCGCCCGCATGAAGGCGGCGTGCTCGGCGTCGCTGTCGAGCTCCTCAACACGCAGGTTCGCCGGCAGCGATGCGCCGTCGATCGCGTCGCCGATCGAGTGCGCCGGATCGGTCGAGACGAGCACGACGGACTCGTCGGGGTGCAGCCCGGCAAGCGCAACCGCCGTCGCCGCGGCGGAGGTGGTCTTCCCGACGCCGCCCTTGCCGCCGAAGATCAGCACCGGGGGCGCATCGTCAGCAAGAAAGGCGGGCAGAGACGGTCGATGGTGATCCTGCGTTGCGGTCATGCGACCTCCCTGTGCTGCGCCGCCTCCGGCGCGTCGTCTTCGCTTTCGTCGGACTCGTTCTCGTCGGCCTCGTTCTCGTCATGGTCGCCGCCCTCGCCGTCCGCCTCCGCGTCGGCGAGCCCGTCGAGCTCGTCGAGCCGATCGAGCAGGCGGGCCTCTTGCTCATCAAACGCGGCTTCATCGATCTGCCCGGCGTCGAACCGCATGTGCAGGCTCTGGAGCTGCCGCATCGTCCGATCGCGCTCGTCGGCGAACTCGCGCTCGACGGCGCCGTGCAGCTCGCGCGCCAGCCACAGGAATCCCTTGAGCGGCGCCAGCACCAGATCGTCCAGAACGAACATCGACGCCTCCTCGGGCTCGCGCTACGCCGCCTGCCGGCTGTTGGAAAGGTTCATGTGCAGATCCACGAAGCTGTGCGGCGCAAACGGGCCGGCGAGGCGGACAACATGCGACGCGTCGAACTGCTCGGCCGCGGCCTCGACCGCGCGGTCGAACGCGCCGCGATCGTCGCGCTCCACCAACGCAGCGATGCGGACCAGCTCGCTCTCGGCGGCGGGCGGCAGCACTTTCAGCTCGCGGCAGGCGGGCGCGAGGCACCCCGACACCACGCTCTCGGCGAACCCGCGGTGGTGCGTCAGCACCTGCTCGACCCGGCGGCCCACCTCGACGCGCAGCGCGTGCGGCGCCGCGTCGCCGTGCGCCACCAGCTCGCGGCGCAGCTCGGCGAGGGTCTCGTCCATCGCCACGAGCGGCTCGAACCCCGCGCCCTCGTCCCACGCGACGCGCACGTCCATCTCGATGCACCCCCCGACACGCTCGAGCTCGCGCCGGAGATCGTCCTCGTTCTCCTCCATCGCCGCCAGAAGCAGCGGCAGCGAGTCCGCCACCAACCCGAACGCGGCGGGCGGCGTCGGGATCGACTCGGCGAGGGCGGCCAGCACCCGCTGGTGCGCGGCGAGCAGGCGGCGCTGCGGTCGCAGCCGGCCCGCGGGAGCGTCGCTCACCGCGGCGCACAGCCCGGCGTGCTCGACCAGACGAACGGGGTCGCCGCCGAGGCCGCCGATGTCAACCGCGTTGTCGCCGGCCTCGCAGAACGAATAGATGTAGAGCGGCTGCGCGTCGCGGTGCGTCATGGTCACGCCACCTCCTGGCGATCGGCGGCCGGCGCCGCGTCGTTTGCCCGGCCGAAGCCGTTGTTCGCACGGTCAAAGCCGTCGGTTGGCTCGGCGGCGGCGTCGACGGGGGGCATCGAGAGCGACCCGGGTCGCACGCTGCGGATCATGCCGTCCTCGATCCGGGCGTGGAGCAGCCCGCCGCAGGTTGCGCAGCGGAGCAGCCCCTCGTAGTCGCAGTACGAATCGTCGATCGCGAAGCCGTGGCCGCAGTACAGGCAGTTGATCTTCATCGGGTCGTGTCCTTGTGGTCGGTGCCGCGCGCCGGGGCGGCCTTGGTTCGGCGTACGCCGTAGCTGTGCTTCATCTCGAGCAGCTCGTGCGGCGTGGTCGCGTTGCGTCGCTCGCCGGCGGGCTGCGCGTGCGGCGCCGTGGCGAGGATCTCGGCGATCTCCGCGTCGAGCTTCTGCACGCGTGCCCGCGCGATGTCGGCGCGGGCCTGCGCGGCGGTGAACTCCTGCTGGCGGCGCATGCGCTCCATCTCGAGCGTCGAGAGGCGGATGTACTTCTTGTGCATCGCGCCGGGCGAGGTCTCGCGGCCGGCGTAGGTTCGGATGTCCTGGATGCCCCGTCAGGCGGCGGCCGAGCGCTGGGCAAAGACGCACCCGAGCAGCTCGGCGAACTCGTTCCGTGCGAGCGGTCGCCCGCCCTGGCCCAGGTGCGTGGTCGCCGCCCCGAGCACATCGAACGCCATGTGTACGAAGCGTTCGTCGTCCTGTCTGACCTGTGTTCCGGAGACGGCGCAGACGCGGCCCAGCGCGATGGCGGCGCGCACGGTGGGCTGGTCGGCCTCGCCGTCGTCGCCCCGCAGCAGCCGCACGAGCCGGACGATGCCGGCGCAGTCCTCGTGGTCGAGGCCCGAGGCGGCGGCGACGATGCGTGTCTCGGTCGCCGCGTCGTAGTGGTCGCACCGGATGGTGATGAGCCGGTCGAGCAGCGCGTCCTGCGCCTTGTGCACGCCGGCGTACTCCGCCGGGTTGCTCGTCAGGATCATGCGGAACTCGGGGTGAACCCGCAGGTAGCCGCTTCCGGCCCTTGGCACGGCGAGGATGCCCTCCTCGAGCAGCCCGAGCAGGATGTTGTTGGCCTCGGCGCGCGTCCGGTTGAACTCGTCGTACACGAGCGTGTGCCCGCGTTCGCACGCGGTGGTCAGGCGGTTGTCGATCCAGTTGACATCGACGCTCTCCTCGGTCTTGAGCACCGAGTGGATGTAGTTGTCGACCGTGGTCGAGCGCTTGTAGCCCGCGTCGCGGCCGACCAGGTCCGTGCCGTTGAACGACTCGTTGCCGTGCATCAGCGACACGGGCCGGCCCCTCGCCGCGGCGATGTGGAACGCGAGCGTGGTCTTGCCCGTTCCCGCCGGCCCGGCGAGATGAACGGGATAGCCGGCCTCCAGGTACGCCGCCGCGCGGTCCGCGATCGAGGCGACGGCCTCGGTCTCGACGAAGCCCGACGCGGCCTCGACCGCCATGCACCCCCCGCCCGAATCGCGCCGGGGCCGGCCGATCGGAAAGGCGTCGGCCCGCGTCGGCCCGTGGAGCGTTTTCACACTGCTTGTCGGTATCTTGATCATGGTTTAGCCGTGGTCTTTCTCGTTGGAGTGCGATTCGGGAGCCGGCCGCCGCTGCCGGAAGCGGATGGAGGCGTGGGGCGTTCGCTCGTCGGTGCCGCCGATCGCCGAACGGCGCGGCGCGTCATCGACGCCCGGAGCCGCGAGCGCGGCCGACGCCGCCTCCGGCGTTTCGTGCGCCGCCGCATCAATCCGCCGGAAACGAGCCGTCGTCGCGGGCTGGGCGGGCGGGGCAGGCGTCGCAACCGGGGCGGTCTCTTCGGGCAGGGCTGGCGGTGCGGGCGCGATCGGCGTCGGGCGAGGGCCTGCGCGACGCCTGGGCGCCGCGCTCGCATCGTCGGCCGAGCGCAGGCATGACCCGCCGTTGTCCGAGAGCAGGCTCCCCACGACATGCTGCACCCCCGACCACGCCGGCGGTTCCAAACGGGCGCCGTCGTCCTGGGCGCTGCGTTCGATCGGCTCGCTCGCCTCGGCGGACGGCTCCGGAACCGCCGGCCGTTCGTGCCGATCGCCCGGAGAAGGCTCCGGGGCGGCGTCGCCTTCCGCCGGTGTGTCGGCGGTGCCGGTCGCGCCGCGCAGGCGCTCGACGAATCGGCGCCGCTCCTCGGCGGCGAGGCGGGCCCGCTCCGCCTGCTCGGCCCGGAGCCGCTCGCGGAACGCCGCCACATCGGCGCGGATCGACCGCGCCTCGGCGACATGGGGCCCCGTTTCGGCGGGGCGCTCCGACGCGCCGGCGAGCGGTGTCTGCGGCTCGGCGTCAGCGCACATCTCTCGGGCGATCGCCAGCGATCGCTGCCCGACGCGGAGGGCGAGGCCGCCGATGGCGGCGTCGAACGCGCAGACGTCGGCATCCCCCAGCAGGGCGTCGACCTCGGCGCGGATCGCCCGGACCCAACCGAGCGCCTCTCGGAGCCGCCCGGCCTGCTCCGCGTCGGTCGTCGAGGCGCAACGATCCAGCCGCCGCTCGAGACGCTCGAGTGCATCGGTGTGGGGTTCGTGCGTCGGGTGGTCCATCGGGGCAACTCCAACTCGGTCAAGCGCGCGAGCAGCCGGTAGGCCGCCCGTGCGTTTCGTGAACTGCGGTCCGATCCGCGGCGGATCAGGCGTTCGGGCTGGCCGCGGTCGCGGTCAGACCGATGGCCTCGGCGTACTTCAGGTAGGTCTCCACCGAGGCGACCACGACGCGGGCCTCGATCGAGACCAGCTCGATGCCCACCAGCGACACCTTGGCAAACGCGTCGACCACGATGCCCTTGTCGAGGATGCGGTCGACCACCTCGGCCAGGCTCGCCGAATCCGTTGACTTCTGAACCTTTGCCATTGCAAGCGTCCTTTCACTCGCGGGCCATCGCCCGCGAACCCCTGCCGACCCGGTCGGGTCGCACACCGGCTGTCCACCGCCCGCGAGATGCCGGCCTCCCGCGAACCCCCAAGCACACGCTTGGCGTTCTCGGCATCGGGCACTCACCCGCCGGGCCTTTGCACCGCAGGGGATCACTTCTTTATTTGTGGTGTCAATTTATGTTCTTCTCACTTCTTCGTGGTAACTCAAAAAGTTCTCAACGCGAGAAGTTGGGTCCTCGCCTTGCTGCTGCGTGAACCGATCCATCGGCTGAACCGATAGGCGTCAATGAGTAGAGGATAGATGGACACGCACGGGCCCACACGCCGCACGACCGACACGGATCACGCACCCATGACCGCATCCAACGAACAACATTCTGTGCAACTGGATCAGCTCCGAACCTACCTGACTCATATGTTTGAGTCAGACTCGGTCTGGACGACACAGATCTGCGCCATCGCCGACACGCTGGCCGCGGCCGTCGAGCGGGCGGACCGGCACGGCTGCGACGGCCTGACCGCGGCACTTGGCGGGCTCACATTCGCCCTCGAACAGCAACAGATCGGCAACGAATGCGCTCCGGGAGACGACTCGGCGGTCCGGAACGAGGCACGGAGCGTGCTGGCGGTGCTCGACGGCCTTCTCGCCGAGGCTGCGGTCGCCCGCACCGACGCCGATCCGGCCCGGCCGGCCGAGGACGCGGGCCCGCCCATCCGGTTCAGGCGTGTCACCGTCGTCGACGATGGGCCCGCACCCGAAGCCGAGCACGCCGGCGCCGACGCCCACACGGGCTCCGCCGACGGCACAATGGACGACCACGCCCCGGCTCCCTTCGACGAGGCGCCGGACGCGCAAGGCGACGCCCTCCCCGAAACCCGAATCGACCCGGGCGCGGGAGCCGACGAGGCCCGCGATCCGACCGACGCGACGGACCTATCCGATGCGCCCGATGCGCCCGAAGTGGTCGATGCGGTCGATGTGGTCGATGTGGTCGATGAGGTCCAGGAAGCGGACGCCACCGGGTTCGACGAGCATGACGCCGAGGACGACGCCGTCGAGCACGACGCCGAGGACAACGCCTCGTGCGGCGAGACCGGCGACGAGCCGGGCGATGCCGCCGACCCGGTGGAGGATCTCGATCCGACCGAACCGGTCGACCCGGCAAGCTGGGGGCTCGATCCGAACAGGGCGCTCGATCCGACCGGTGGTGGCCAGCTCGATCCGAACATGGCGCTCGATCCGACCGGTGGCGGGCTCGATCCGGCGGCGGACCTTCCGGGCGGCTCGGCCGACGAGAGCTGGGGGTCTCAACCGATCCTGATCGACGAGGACCGCGCCGAGTTGCTGCAGTTCATGGTGACCGATGTGCGCAGCTCGGCGGCCGAGATCGAGCCGATCGTCGCCGAGGTCTACGAGTTCACCTCGAGGCAGGACGCCGCCGACCGTCTCGTGCGGCTGGCGATCGACATGGCCAAGGTGAGCGAGTTCTTCAATTTCCGCAGCTTTGAGACGATCCTGAGCCTTCTGCGCGATGTCGGCGGTGGTCTCGGGCTGGCGGGCGATGCGCAGCTCGGCGAGCTGTGCCTTCGCGTGCGCGCGATCGGGTGCCTGCCCGACCAGTACTGCTCGGGCCTCGAGGTGGGGATGGAGCTCAGCTGGCCGCTCGCCACGATGCGGCGACGCGTCGAGCTGCTTCTCGCCGGCGAGCGGCTGCACCCCGAGCTGGTCGCCTGGCACCGCGGCGACCCCGAGCGGGTGCTCGAGCTCGACGGGGTGACCGAGGGGGTGGAGCCGCTGCCGGCCCCGCCCAGCGAGGTCGACGACGGGTCGGCCCCGGCGGCGGCGATGGTGCACGCCGAGGCCAAGCCGGCCGAGCGCGCCGCGGCGAGCATCCGCGTGACGCAGGCCTCGGTCGATGCGCTGTTCGACATCGTGCGTCAGCTGGTGCTGAACAAGAACCAGATCGAGGGCATCGCCGCGAGCGGGCAGCCGGGCGGGCTGGGCCGGGCCGAGGTCGAGCTGCTGAGCCTGCGGGCCGCCGAGCTGTCGCGGCTGGTCAAGCAGCTCCAGGAGACGCTGAACCGCACGAGCGTGCAGCCGATCTCGATCGTACTGGATCGCTACCAGCGCATGATCCACGATGTGGCGCAGCTGAAGGACAAGCAGGTCGAGTTCCGCGTGACCGGCGCGGAGATCGAGCTGGACAAGTTCGCGCTGGACGCGATCGCGGACCCGCTGGGCAGGCTGCTGCGGGATGTGGTGTCGAACGCGATCGAGCCCGTGGCCGAGCGCGCCGCCGCCGGCAAGCCCGCCAGGGGGCTGATGCGGGTGGACACCGAGAACCACGAGAGCCACATCACGATCAGCATCGCGCACGACGGCCGGCCCCGGGACGCGGAGCAGATCCGCCGCGAGGCCGCCGGCTGCGAGGGGGCGCCGCCCGACCTCGACGCGATGCCCGGCGCCGCCGTCAGGCTGCTGCCGCTGAGCGCGTGGTTCGACTCGAGCGAGACCGCCGGCGTGATGGACACGCTGACGGAGCAGCGCGCCTCAGTCAGCCTGCACGAGCGCGACGGGATGGAGACGATCACGATCACGCTGCCCATCGTTGGCGCGGTGATCGGGGTCATGAACGTGCGCGTGGGCGAGGGCACCTACGCCGTGCCCGTCACCACGATCCGGGAGATCGTGAACCTCGCCTCGCACCCGATCCAGACCGTCGGGGGCCGGCCGGTGCTGCGCATCCGCGAGATGATCTACCCGGTCACGCGGTGCGGCGAGCACTTCGGCGAGCCGGTCGACGCCGATCCGCGGTTCGCCATCATCGTGAACGCCGACGGGCGCGCCGCGGCGCTGGGCGTCGACGATGTGCTCGGGCACCAGGAGATCGTCATCGAGCCGATGGGGCTGCGCGAGGACCAGATCGGCCCGTTCCTCGGCGCGGCGATCCGCGGCAACGGCCGGGTGTGCCTCGTGATCGATGTCCGGCGGCTGACCGCCGGGCTCCAGGCCGCCGACGCCCGCGCGTGCGCCGCCTGACCGACGCCCGCTTGCGGCTAGTCCTTCAGCGTCGCCATGTCGATCACGAACCGGTAGCGCACATCGCTGCGCTTCATGCGCTCGTACGCCTGCCCGATGTTGCGGATGTCGAGCATCTCCACATCGCAGGCGATGCCACGCTCGGCGCAGAAGTCGAGCATCTCCTGCGTCTCGGGCATGCCGCCGATCAGCGAGCCCATGACCGCCTTGCGGCCCATGATCAGCGCACCCGCCTGCAGCGGCGGGTTGATCGGCGTGAGCTGGCCCACCACAAGGTACGTCCCGTCGGTCCCCAGGCACGCCAGGTACGGGTTGAAGTCGTGCTCGACGGGCACCGTGTCCAGCACATAATCCAGCGAGCCCGCGGCCTTCTGCATCTGCTCCTGGTCGGTGCTGATGATCACGCGGTCGGCGCCGTTGCGCTTGCCCTCTTCGACCTTGCTCTCCGAGCGGGTGAACAGCGTCACCTCGGCGCCCATCGCCTTGGCGAACTTGATGCCCATGTGCCCGAGCCCGCCCATGCCCACGACGCCCAAGCGGTCGCCCGGCTTCAAGCCGACATGCTTGAGCGGCGAGTAGGTCGTGATGCCGGCGCACAGCAGCGGCGCAGCCGCCGCGGGGTCGAGCTTCTCGGGCAGGCGGACGACGAACCGCTCGGAGACCTGCAGCGCCGCGGAGTAGCCGCCGTAGGTCGGCGTCCCGTCGTGGCGGTCGACCCCGTTGTAGGTGAAGGTGCTGCCCTCGGCGCAGTACTGCTCGAGGCCGTCCTCGCACGACGAGCAGGTCCGGCACGAGTCGACCATGCACCCGACCCCCACCATGTCGCCGACCCTGAACTTCGTGACCTCGGCCCCCACCGCGGTCACCCGGCCGACGATCTCGTGGCCCGGCACCACGGGGTACACGGTCCAGCCCCAGTCGTTGTCGACGAAGTGGATGTCGGTGTGGCAGATGCCGGAGTAGAGCACCTCGATCGAGACATCGTCGGGCCGGGCCTTGCGGGGCTCGTACTCCCACGGCTCGGGCGTGGACCCCTGGCTCTTTGACGCATACGCCTTCACAACACTCATGGGAGGACCTCTCGCAACCGGTGATTCGATCGCCACCAACATAGCACGGCGAACGCCTAGGTGCGCGGGGGGATCGCTCGGCCGTGCGGATCGGTGGCGGTTTCGATCTCGGGCTCGGACCGGAGATGCTCGAGGCGCTCGGCGGTGTCGTGCACATGATCGGGCGACATGCCCGCGGTATCGACGAGCCAGGACTCCCAGAGGCGGTGCCGGCGGATGACGGCCGCTCCGGCGTCGACGCCCGCTGGGGTGAGCGCGTAGCCGCCGGCCTCGCGTCGGACGAGTCCGCGGCGGAGGCCTGCGCGGGCGGCGAGGTCGAGCCGGGTGCCGGGCAGCATGCCGCGCAGCCTCGCGCGGTCCGCCGAGGCTTCGCCCTGCTCGCGCAGGCGGTAGAGCGCGCCGACGAGGTCGTCGGTCGCGACGCGTTCGCCGAGCCGCCGCCGCCGCAGGGCGCGCATCACCACGCCGTGGCTCGGCGAGAGCACGATGGCGGCGACGAGCAGCGCCCCCGCCGCGACCGTCATCATCCCCGCGGCGTTCACGGGCTCGAGCCCCCACATCGAAGGGACGGCCGTCGCCGCGATGTACCCGCCGACGGACGACGCCCCCGCCACAGCCACGCTGCACGCGATCTGGGAGCCGAGCCGCTCCGTAAGCAGCCGCGCCGTGGCCGCCGGGCAGATCAGCATCGCGATGACGAGAATGGATCCCACGGCCTCGAAGCTCGCGACGGTCGCCGCGGCGACGAAGATCATGAGCACATAGTGCATCGCGCCCGCGTGGAACCCCTGCGTCGTGGCCAGGGCCGGGTCGAACGCGGCGAGCCGAAGCTCCTTGAACAGCGTGCCCACGAGCACGAACGCCGCGGCAACCATCACCAGCAGCGTGACGATCTGACGCGGCACGCCCTCGTTGCGGATCGCCGGCCGGATCACCTCGCCGGTCTCTGCATCAACGACCGCCGGCGCGATCTCGTAGCCCGTCCAGCTGCGCAGCTGCAGGGCCTCGTCCCACGATTGCGGCGGCGTGAACCAGATGAGCGTCTCGAGCTGCCCGTGCAGCACGCAGTCGGCGTCGAGATCGATCTGCCGAACGCTCTCGCGTTCGATCAGCAGGACGCCCAGGGCGAAGAGCACGCTGAAGACGACGCCCATCGCCGCCCCGGGCTCGACGCCGCCCAGCCGCTTGACAAGCTCGACCAGGACGACGGTGACGACGCCGGCGACGGCGGCGCCGAGGAACATCGCCAGCGGGTCGCGCGACGAGGCGAGGATGAAGGCGATCACCAGCCCGGGCAGCACGCTGTGGCTGATCGCGTCGCCCATCAGGCTGAGCCTGCGCAGCACGAGGAAGTTGCCCAGCACGCCGCAGCCGACCGCCGCGAAGAGGCCGGCGAGCATCGGGAACAGGTCGAGCCCGAGATCGAACTGGAAGCTCGGCCAGGTCATGACGGGGCACCCGCCGGGGTGACGCCCCGCTCGCCGAGCCGTTGCTCGAGCCGCGCGACCAGCTCGTCGCTGAGCACGTGCTCGACCTGATCGACCGACCAGTCGACATGGCTGGGCGCGATGTCGGCGTAGCTGACGAGGTAGAGCTCCCAGAGCGCGTGGTTGCGGCTGACGCGTTCGCCCCGGGCGAGGCCGGCGCTCGTCGCGCTGATGCCGCCGCCCGGCACAGACGCGATCAGCCCCGCGAGGCGGAGCCGGGCGAGCAGGAGCCAGCGGAACGGGGCGGACCAGCCGCGCAGCCGCGTGAGCGACGCGACATCCGCAGGGGTCATCGGTGTGCCGCCGCGCTCGAAGGCGGCCTCGAGCACATGGTCGCCCTCGATGCGCAGCCGGAGCCGCAGGCGGCGGACCGCCGCCGCGACCAGCCCGCGCGAGGGCGCGGCCAGCATGCTGAAGGCGAACACGGCGCCCGCCGACAGCACGATCACCGCGCCCGCCGGCTTGCGCGGCAGCATCGCGGAGACAACCGACCCGCCGTACCCGCTCAGCGCGCCCATGCCCCCCGCGATGACCACGAGCAGCCAGAGCCGGTGCGTCCAGAACCGCGCCGCCACCGGCGGGATGATCAGCAGCGCGACCACCATGATCAGCCCGACGGCGCGGATGCCCGCGACCGTGACGAGCACGACCATCGCCATCATCAGCAGGTCGATCACGCCGACGGGCCAGCCGGTGACGCGGGCGAACCCGCTGTCGAAGCAGACCAGCGCGAACTCCTTCAGCAGGCAGACGGTCGCGACGGCCCCGACGAGCGCGACGCCCGCCATGAGCCACACGTCGCTCGGCAGCATCGTGGCCGCCTGGCCGTACAGAAACGCTTTCAGCCCCGCGCTGCCGGCGGGGCTGCTCGACTGGATGACGCTGAGCCCGACGACGCCGAGCCCGAAGAAGACGCTGAGCACGATGCCGATCGCCGCGTCCTCCTTCAGACGCGTGTGCCGGAGCATCAGCTGGATGCACACAACGCCGATCACGCCGGTCACGACCGCCCCGGCGAGCAGCAGGGGCAGCGATCCGCGGTCGATGCCGAGCCAGCCCGCGGCGAGGAACGCGCCGGCGATCCCGGGCAGCGTCGCGTGGCTGAGCGCATCCGCCACCAGCGCCCGCTTGCGCAGCAGCGCGAACACCCCCACGACGCCCGAGGCAAAGCCCAGCAGCGTCGTGCCCGCGATCACCAGCGAGGTGTTGTGCCCCGCCCGCAGCGTCAGCGTCTCGATCAGCGACGGATCGGTCTGGAGCGACGCGAGGCTCACGGCGCCGGCTCGCCGCTCGCCGCCCGCGCCACGGCCTCGGCGGCCTCGGCGAGCAGCGTCAGCCGGCCGCCGTAGGTCTTGTGCAGGTTCTCCTTGGTGAACACCTCGCGCACCGGCCCCGCCGCCACGACGCGCATGTTCAGCAGGATCACATCGTCGAAGTACTCGCGCACCGTCTGAAGATCGTGGTGCACCACCACCGCGGACCGGCCCCGCGCCCGCAGCTCGCGCAGCACCTCCACGATCGCCCGCTCGGTGGCGGCGTCGACGCCCGCGAAGGGCTCGTCCATGAAGTACAGCTCCGCCTCCTGCGCGAGCGCCCGCGCGAGAAAGACCCGCTGCTGCTGGCCGCCCGAGAGCTGGCTGATCTGCCGGTGCGCGTAGCCCGCCATGCCCACGCGCTCCAGGCACGCCATCGCCGCCGCCTTTTGGCTGCGCGTCACCGGCAGGCACCAGCCGATCCTGCGGTAGCGGCCCATGCACACCACATCGAGCGCCGACACGGGGAAGTCCCAGTCCACCGTCTCACGCTGCGGCACATAGCCCACGCGCGACCGCGCTCGCCGGTACGGCTCGCCCCAGAACTCCACCTGCCCCGACGCACGCCGCACCAGCCCCAGGCACGCCTTGATCAGCGTGCTCTTGCCCGCGCCGTTCGGGCCCACGATCGCGATGAGCTTGTTCGGCGGCGCGTCGTAGTCCACATCCCACAAGACCGGCTTGCGCTGGTACGCCACCGTCATCGCGTGCACCGAGAGCGGGCTCTCGGCCGAGTGCTCGGGCCGCTCGGCCAGGGGCGTCCGCGATCGGCGGGCCGTGCTGTCGGATCGCTCGGGCATCATTCGGCCGACAGCTTCCCGTGCAGGCCTCGCTCGGGCGCCTCGCCCCCCAGCGCGCGGGCAATCGTCGTCGCGTTGTGGTCGATCATGCCGATGTAGGTGCCCTCGTAGGTGCCCGCGTCGCCCATCGCGTCGCTGTACAGCTCGCCGCCGATCGCCACGGCGTGCCCCCGCGCCTTCGCGCCGGCGATCAGCGCCTTGACGTTCCGATCGGACACGGTCGACTCCACGAACACCGCGCCGATCTTTCGCTCGACGAGCAGGTCCACCAGCCGCTCAATGTCGCGCACGCCCGCCTCCGACTCGGTCGAGATGCCCTGGATGCCCACGACCTCGAACCCGTAGCGCTCGCCGAGGTAGTTGAACGCGTCGTGCGCCGTCACCAGCACGCGCTGCGCTTCGGGAACGCTCGTGAGCACACGCTCGGCGTAGGCGTCAAGCTCGGCGAGCCGCTCGGCGTACCGGGCCGCGTTCTCGGCGTAGGTCGAGGCACCGTCGGGGTCGGCCTGCGCGAGCGCCTTCTCGATCACCGCGATCGTCGCCGACCAGGCCGAGGGATCCATCCACAGGTGCGGGTCGGCGTGCCCCTCAAACCCGTCGGGGCTCAGCAGGCGCGACTCGTCGACCAGCTCGGTCACCGCGTGCACGGGCTTGCCCGAGGTCGCGGCCCGGATCAGCGTGTCGGTCATCTTGCCCTCGAGCAGCAGCCCATTGTAGAAGATCACATCCGCGTCCATCAGACGGCGCACATCGGCGCGCGTCGGCGCGTGCAGGTGCGGGTCCACGCCCGGGGCGATCAGCACCTGCACCTCGGCTCGTTCGCCCGCGACCTGCTGCACCACATCGGCGACCATGCCGACCGTCGCGACGACACGCAGCTCGGGCTCGCCCGGCTGCGACGAAGTCGCCACGCCGACGAGCGACGCAAGAACAATCAGAATGTGTGCGGTTGCCTGAAGCATGTGTAACTCCTCGTCGCGGCGGAGCCGCGTTGGGTGGCCTGAGTGTAGGGCGGGCTACAAATCGAACGGAGCACCGCCCGTGCCGCGACGCCGCTCACAGCGCGACGCCGACGCACAGATCGCCCGCGTCGAGCGAGCCGCCCGACTCGGCGTTCACGGAAAGGTATTGCACAAACAGTGTGCCGCCGGGCAGGCCCGCGAGCGTCTCAAGGTCGGCCTCGGCGTCGACCGTCAGCT
Organism: Phycisphaerales bacterium; assembly: GCA_036751825.1. Taxonomy (GTDB): domain Bacteria; phylum Planctomycetota; class Phycisphaerae; order Phycisphaerales; family UBA1924; genus JANQQZ01. Next base: position 956 of record DAIOTV010000023.1, on the reverse strand, counting down.
GGTTGCGGAACGAGCCACGCCGGTTCACGCCGCCGTCAAGCACGCTCGAGAACTCGGCAACGTACTCGCCGCCCACGATCAGGCCCCGGCCTTCGATCTCGTCACGCAGGCCGAACCACCCGCCCGTGATCCGCTCATTGTCGAAGACGGTGCGGGCATTGGACTTGGCGGGCTCGTCGGCAGCGGCCGGCACGCCCCACGCCGCACCCGCGGCAAGGAGAAGGGCAGGGATCGACGCGGTTCGGTTCGGCATGGAGACTCCGATGTAGTTCCCGCTACATTTGTGTCGGACATTTGTAGCGTGCGCTACACTCGCTGTCAAGCCACGACGCGTCAATCGGCGACGAATCCCGATCGACCGCCTGCTCCTGGCCTGGCGCACCTAGTCCGAACGGGCCTCGGCGATCGACCGAAACCGGTCGAGCGTCTCGGCGCTGACATGGTGCTCGATGCCCTCGGCGTCCACCGCCGCGACCGCCGGGCTCACCCCGATCGCCAGCAGGAACCGGACCACGATCTCGTGCCGACGCCGGCAGGTCTCGGCCAGCGCGCGCCCCGCCTCGGTCAGCTGCACCGGCTTGTAGGGCTCGGTCGCCACGAGCCCGTCGCGCTCCAGACGCTGCACCGTGCGGATGACCGTCACATGCGTCACGCCGAACCGCTCGGCGAGGTCGGTCACCCGGCAGACCCCCCCGGCATCGATCAGGTCGGCGATGGCCTCGACATAGTCCTCGGCGATCTCGGCGGCGTGGTCCTGCCGGGTCCGGGCGTGCGCTGATGGCTCGGAAGCGTCGGTCATGCTCGGGTCTCGCGGGGCCTCTGCCAACGGTAGACCCCGCCCGAGCGGGGCTATACTTCGCCCTTCGCGGCGACGCGAGCCGCCACTTTAGCTCAGTTGGTAGAGCGGAGCTTTCGTAAAGCTCAGGTCGCCGGTTCAAGTCCGGCAAGTGGCTTTC
>DAIOTV010000022.1:1143-34558 GCA_036751825.1 Phycisphaerales bacterium | reverse complement strand
CCATCGACGGTCACCGGTCACCGGTCACCGGTCACTGGTCCTCGATCTCAAGCACGATCGCCTGCTCGTACACCACGCCCAGGTCCGAGTCCTCGATCTCGATCACCAGCGGCACCGTCCCCGAGCCAACCGGCGCCTTGACCACGAACCAGAAGTGCGCCCGAGTCGTCGCCGCCGGCGGCAGATCGCCGATGATCGCCCGGCCCACACGGATGCTCGCGACATCGCCCGACGGCATCCGCAGACGAGCCACCCCGCCCACCAGCTCGCTGTCGCCGAAGTTCGTCACCTCGCACACCACCTGAAGATCGTCGCCCGGACGGAACTTGCTCTCAGCCCCCTCGCGCACAAACCGGCCGTGACGGTCGGGCGTGATCGTCACATTCACCCGCAGCGCCGGCGGCGGCAGCGGCGCCACCCGAAGGCTCACCGCCTCGGGCGCACGCAATGCCGCATCGTGATTCTCGCTCGCCGCCACCGCGAACGACACGCTGTCGGCCCGCACCGACCGCGGCAGGATCATCGGCGTCGTCACATCGAGCGTCTCGCCCGGCTCCAGCCACCCGAACGCGAGCTCCGCCGGACCCAGCGCCCGACCGATCACGCTCGGCGTCAACGCCGCCGTCACCCCGTACACCGGACGCTCGCCCGTGTTCGTCGCCGTCCCACGCACGATGAACGACTCGCCCGCACGCACCGTCGGCGGGTCCAGACGCACCTCGATCGACGCCGCCCCGCCCGGCCCGCCCGTGCCCCGCACCGACCGACCCTCCTCGAGCGCGAAGCTCGCCATCCGGTCGATCGTCGCGATGTCCATCTGAAGCTGCGCCAGCTCGAAAAGCTCGCCGTCCACCAGCGCATCAAGCGACAGCGGCCCCGGCTCGAGCGCCCGGTACTGCGCCGGCGTCCGCGCCAGGCTGATGCAGGTCTCGCCCGTCTGCGGCGGCACCACGAAAATCGGCCGCACCAGGCTCGGGCCCGACAGCCGAAGCTGAATGCCCTCGCCCGGCAGCCCGCTCCCGTTCGACGCGGACATCGCCGGCAGCGCGTCGAGCGTCACGCACAGCCCGCCCGCCTCAGCCGACCACAGCCAGCCACGCATGATCGGCGCGTTGGGCCGCGACGGCGTCCGCGGCGTCGACCCGCACCCGCCCAGCACCCCGGCCGGCACCACAGCCAGCGGCGGCAGCAGCACCAACGCCGCCATCGCTCCGCGCACGCCACGCGACCTCATCGCCCGCTTCCCGCCTCACCCGTCGCCACCGGCGACGCTTCGGGCCCCGACTCAGGCCCCGACTCAGGCCCCGACCCGGGCCCCGACCCAGCGGTTGCCCCCGCCGGCGGGGTCCAGATCAGCCGAACGCCCGTCCGCGCGTCGCCCTGCGACCGGGGCACCAGCTCGTGCCGCGCCGCCGTCCGCACCGCGCCAGCCGGCGACAGGAACGAGCCGCCCCGCGTCATCGCCACCTGCTCGCCGTGGCCCAGGTCCGGCGCGATCACCAATTCCGCCGCGTTGCCCAGCGTGTCCACCAGGCCCCACGCGTTCGCCGCCTTCTGCCCGACCTCACGCAGCCGCGCGCCCGAGTTGCCCAGCCACCACGCCGCGTCATCAACCCGCAGCCCCGCGTGCGGCCCCGCCGCGTCCGCCCGCGCCGCGTACTCCCACTGCGCCTCGGTCGGAATGCTGAAGGTCCCGTCCGACGCCCCGCTCAGCTCCGCCGCCACCTCGAGCGCCGCCTCGAGCGACAGCCCGGTCACGGGCATGTTCACATCGGGCGTCTGGCTGTTGGTGCGCCCCCGCGCCGCGGCCAGCATGCCGTGCGTCAGCTCCGTCCGCATGATCCAGAAGGGCCTGGCGATCCGCGCCACCCGCTGGTCCTCGGTCGCCCGCCGCCCCGGCTCGTCGGGCGTGCTGCCCATCTCGTACGCGCCGGGCTCGACATACCGCAGCTCGATCGGTGTCCCGTCGCGCAGCCGCAGCGTCAGCCCCCGCGCCGCCTCCGCCGCCGCCCGCAGCTCGCGCAGCACGCCGTCGGGCACCCGGTCCTCGACCGCCGCGATGGCCTGCCCCGCCGCCCGCAGCTTCCGCTCGCCGATCAGCGTCTCGATCGAGGCGATCTCCGCCCGCGCCGCGCCCGCCGCGGCAACGAACCCGCCCCGCGCCGACGCCAGCGTCTCCGCCGCCTCGCCGAACGCGCCCGAATCCAGCAGCGACCGCCCGCGCTCGTACCGACGCTCCGCCGCCTCGAACTCCGCCGCCGCCAGACCCGCCGCGCCCGCCGCGAGCGCGTGCCCGCGCGCGCTCACCGCGTCGCGCGACGCCTGCTCCGCCCTCGCTTCCATCGCCGACACCCGCTCGGCCTCGGTCACCGCCGCCGCCGCCGCCGCGGTCTTTTCTTCAACGCCGGCGTCTTCGGCCTCGACCTCGACCGCGGCCGCGATGTCCCGGCCTGTGTCGACCACCGCCTCGTCGGCCGACCGGGGAGGCCTGCGTTCGCTGCCGCGCGCCTCGCTCGCTTCGCCGGCCCCGTCGGCAACCGTTGCATCCTCGCGCGCCGGCTCGTCGGGCTGTGCGAGCACGGGCGTTGGCTGCATCGCGCGCTCCAGCCCGGCCGGGCCCGGCTCGGTGAACCGCCACACGCCGTACGCCGTCCCGCCCACCGCCGCCAGACCCAGCACCGCCGCGCTCACGCTGATCAGCCGACGCCGCAGCCGCGCCCGCCGCCCAAGCCGCACATGCTCCTGCGCCGCCGGGTCGTCGGGCCGCAGCACCAGCACCCGCTGCCACGGGCCGACCGCGTCGCTCAGCCGCCCCGCCGCGACCAGCTGATCGCCAAGCCCGCGCAGCCGCGTCAGCTCCGCCAGGTTCTGCCGCTTCTGCCCGACCAGCCGCAGCACATGATGGTCCGCCGGGAATCGCCGCTGCAGCGTGCTGAGCGCCTCGAGCGCCCCCGCGTAGTCGAACGCCGATTCGCAGTCGCTGAGCTTCTGCACCAGCTCGGCCTTCTCGGCCTCGAGCGCGTCGGCACGCTTCAGCAGCACCATCGCCTCCGCCGACTCCGCGTTGGCCTGCTGCGCCTGCTCGCCCGCCTCGCGCATCGCCGCGAACGAGCCGCTCAATTCCGCCTGACGACCCTTCTTCACCAGCGTCTGCTCGTCGAGCGGCACGCCGCCGTCTTCCAGCTCCGTCGCCCGCAGCTCGCGCAGGAACGCCTCGACCGACGACTGCCGCGAAGCCACCGAACGCCCCATCGCGTGCCGGATCACCGGCCGGACCGACCACGGCAGCTGCTGCACATCGATCGTGCCCTGGCTCACGCCGGTCAGCAGCTGGCACAGCGTCCGCGCCAGCCCGCGCACATCCTGCCGGCGCGCTTTGGACTCGTCCGTCTCGTCGATGCCCGCGATGCCGAAGTCCGTCACCTTCACGCGCCCGTCGACGAGCCTTATCGCGTTCGACCCGCGCACCGCGCCGTGGTACAGCCCCGCCTCGTGCGCCGCCGCCAGCGCGTCGCCGATCTGCCCGATCGTCGCGATCGCCGCCGCAAGCTCCATCGCGCCGCCCGTGGTCACCACGCGCGCCAGGTCGGGCCCGTCGAGATACTCGCTCACGATGTACGGGCCCACCGCGTCCTCGCCGATGTCGTGCACCCGCGCGATCCCCGGATGCCGGAGCGTCGACGCCAGCTCCGCCGCCCGCATCGCGTACTCCGCGGCCTGCTGCATCTCCGCGTCCGTGCGCAGCCGCTTGACCGCGACGCGCGCGTCGGTCAGCCGATCGCGCGCCAGATAAACCGTCCCACGCCGCCCCGACCCCAGCAGCTCCGCCACCTCGTACCGCCGGCCGATCACCGACGACTGCGTCACCCCCGCGCCCGCCGAGGGCTTGGGCTCGACGGTCGAGCCCTCGGCGCTCGCCGGCAGCTCGGTCGGCACCGCGGGACGCGACGCGCCCGACGCCGAGCGCGGCGTCTCGCTGGGGGTTGGCCTGGGATCGTCAGTCACGAGTCCAAATGATACGCCGCCCGGAGGAAGCTCCCCCGGGCGGCGACCATGGTCTCGTGCTGTCCCCGCCGGCCCCAACGCCCGTTATCCGGACGCGGCGGGCCGGAACCGGGGCCTCAGAGCTTGAAGCGGTTGACCAGGTTCTGCAGGCCCTCGGCGGCCTGGCTGAGCTGCGTCGCCGCCTGCGCCGCCTGGGCCGCGCCCTGCGCCGATTCGCCCGTCACCGCGTTGATGGCCTCGGTCGACCGCGCGATCTCGTCCGACGCGTTGGCCTGCTCCGCCGCCGCCGCCGAGATCGACTCGACCGAACGGCGCAGCTGCTCCGAGCCCGCCACGATCCGCTGCAGCGCCTCGCCCGCGGAGGTCGCCAGCTTCACGCCCTCGTCGACCTGCGCCGTCGAGGTCGTGATCTCGCCCACCGCGCGCTCCGTCTCGCTCTGGATCTCGCGGATGCTCTTGGCCACCTCCTCGGTCGCTGTCGTCGTCCGCTCGGCGAGCTTGCGCACCTCGTCGGCGACGACCGCGAAGCCCCGGCCGTGCTCGCCCGCACGCGCCGCCTCGATCGCCGCGTTGAGCGCCAACAGGTTCGTCTGGTCCGCGATGTCGTTGATCACGCTGATGATCTCGCCGATCGCCTCGCTCTTGACCCCCAGCTCGCGAACCGCCGCCGCCGACGCGTTCACCTGGCTGCTGATCGCGTGCATCTCCCCAACGGTCTTGCTCACGATCTCGCCGCCCTGCGTCGCGTCCTGGCTCGAGGTCCGCACGATCTGCACGGCCTCGTCGCTCTTGGCCGCCACCTCGCGCACCGAGCCCGACATCTCCTCCACCGCCGCCGACACCTGCCCCGTCTGCGTCCGCTGGTGCTCGAGCCCGTGCGCCATCTGCTCGCTGCTCGCGGCGATCTGCGTCGACGCCGCCGACACCTCGCTCGTCGCGCCACGCACCTGGCTGATGATGCCGTGGATGTTGTTGAGGAACTCGTCGAACCAGTACGACAGCCGGCCGATCTCGTCCGAACGCTTCACGTTCAGACGCTTCGTCAGGTCGCCCTCGCCCTGCGCGATGTCCTGCACCACCGCCACCACGCTCGCGATCGGCTTGGTCACCAGCATCCGCAGCAGGAACACGAACAGGCCCAGCCCGATCACCACCACAGGCGTCGAGAACGCCGCCCCGGTCATGAAGAAGCTCGCCACCGACGCGTCCACCCCGGCCAGCGGCAGCCGGACCTGGTACGCGCCGTGCGTGTCGCCCACGGCCCAACGCTCCATCGTGAAGCCCAGCGGGTCCTTCCCGTCCCCGTCCGGATCGCCCATCGGATCGCCCGGCTGCCCGTGGCACATCATGCACGAGTCGTTCAGCTCGATCGCACGCTGGTAGTGCAGCGTGTTGGTCTCCTCGTTGATCCGCATCACATGGTTCGGGCCGCCGCTGGCCAGCTGCGCCTCGAGGTCCGCCAGCAGCGTGCCCTCGAACGACGAGCGGTCCGGCTCGTTGTCCTTGTTGCGCGCGTCGAACGCCACGATCTCGAACTCCAGCCCCTCGCGCTCCGCCGCGTCGCCCGCGGCCGTCCACCCGGCCACCACCGGGATCGCCTGGAAGAACGCCGTCTCGCTGTAGTGACCGCCCTTGCCCACATGCTCGAGCGCGTCGGCCACCAGGCTGTCGACATCGATCGCGCCCGAGGTGAACAGCTTGCCGGTGTGGTTCTTCGCCTCGTCGGCCACCGCCGTGAACGCGCCGGCCTTCTCGGCCATCGCCTGCTCCATGTCGGCGCGGTACCCCTTCAAGAAAATCACATAGTTGACCGTCAGCACCGCGAGCAGCATGATGACCGCAAGGATGACGATCTTCGTCGTCAGCCCGCACTTGTTGATCCACGAGAGCATGACCAGTCCTCCAAATCGATACCGCGACACACGGCCGAGTTCGGACGGATACATCGGTTGCACCCGGCCCCCGGTGGATGCACAGTCCACGATCAACGCGCAAAAACGGGGCCGATCCGGGCCGCCAACGCCGACGAGCCCCCACAGCGGGTGACGGCCAACGACCGCACGAGGGCCCGAACGACCCGCCGCGACCCTCGCCCACCCCCAAACGGGGGGCCAGCGACGCCAATGCGGGCGACAGGACTCGAACCTGCACAGCCTTGCGGCCACGGGAACCTAAATCCCGCGCGTCTACCAGTTCCGCCACGCCCGCGGCAGAACCGATCCTAGTGCCGCGGAATCTCGGCCTGCGAAAGCCGAGCGAGCCGACGCCGTACAATGCACGGATCCCTCCGGAGCCCACCGATGCGACACGCCCTCGCCCTCCATCTCGCGCCGCTGCTCCTGCGGATCGGCCTCGGCGCCACATTCGTCTGGGCCGGCGCCGCCAAGCTCACCCAGCAAATGCCCGTCACCGACCAGAACCGAGCCCAGCTCGCCGCCTGGGGCGTCATCGAGCGCGACGCAACGCCGAGCGACGCGGACGCGCCCGCCGACGCGCTCCCCCCGCGCGACGAGCCCGAGGCCCCGCCCGCCGACAGCGACACACCGCCCGCCGAACCAGAGTCCGAAGCCGACGAACTCGCCGACCCCAGCCCGGACCCCGCCGACGAGCAGGCCGACGCCGCGACCAACGCCTCGCTCGTCGCCCTCCGCGCCGAGCTGCCCGAGTCCGTCCGCCGCGTCTACGGCCTCGCGCTGCTCATCGACGCACGCGCCAACCCCGCGCCCAACGACGACGGCACCACGCCCACGCCCCTCTGGCCGCCCTCGCTCGCCGGCGACAAGCTCCCGGTCTACTTCGCCTGGGCCGCCGCCGTCACCGAGCTCGTCGCCGGCGTCGCCGTGCTCTTCGGCTTCTTCACCCGCCTCGGCGCCCTCCCGCTCGCGGGCACCATGGGCGTCGCCATGTGGCTCACCACCGTCGGCCCGCCGATCCAGCAGGGCACCGCCACCTTCGGCTTTCTCCCGCCCGGCATGTTCGACTTCAACGCCGCCGACCAGTACGTCTACACCATGGTCCTCTGGCAGGCCGCCCTGCTGCTGATGGCCCTCGCGCTCGTCTGCCTCGGCCCGGGCTTCTTCAGCATCGACCGGCTGCTCTTCGGCCCGCTCGTGCCCAGACGCCCGAGCTACGACGACACCGACGAAGGCGATGTCGAGCTCGTCCCCATGGCCGGCCGCCAGGGCCGGCGCCCGCGCGACGACGACGACTGATCGGCCGCCGCCGCCCGACGGGTACACTGCCGGCGTGACCCACAGCGACCACGCCATCGCCTCCGACCTCGCCCGCGCGCTCGCCGGACGATTCCTCGTCTTCGAAGGCCCCGACGGCTCGGGCAAAACCACCCAGTTCAACCGGTTCTCCAGGGCCTGCTCCGCCGCCGGGCTCGATGTCTGCGAGGTCCGCGAGCCCGGGGGCACCGGCATCGGCGAGGCCATCCGCCACCTCCTGCTCGACCACACCCACGGCGACATGACCCTCCGCTGCGAGATGCTCCTCTACATGGCCTCCCGCGCCCAGCTCGTCGAGCAGACCATCCGACCAGCGCTCAAGGCCGGCACCCTCGTCCTCGCCGACCGATTCGTCGCCAGCACCCTCGCCTACCAGGGCGCCGGCGGCGGGCTGCCCGAACACGAGATCCTCCATGTCGCCGCCGCCGCCACCGGGGGCCTCGAGCCCGATCTCGTCCTGATCTTCGATGTCGACGAGCGCACCGCCGCCCAACGCCGCGACCCCAACCCCGATCGCATCGAGGCCAGGCCCGACGACTTCCGCCAACGCGTCCGCCGGTCCTACCTCGCCCAGGCCGAGCGGCACCCAAAGACCCACGCCGTGCTCGACGCCACCTGCGACGCCGACGGCGTCTTCGGCCGACTCCTCGACACCCTCGCCGCACGCCTCGCCGACGCACCCGCACGCAAGGTCGGAACCTAGCCCACCCCCGATGAGCGACACCGCCCTCCGCCTCCTGCTCGTTGTCGCCGGCTACCTCGTCGGCGGCATCCCCTTCGGCCTGCTCATCGCACGCACCAAAGGCGTCGACATCCTCAGGGTCGGCTCGGGCAACATCGGCGCCACCAACGTCGGCCGGGTCCTTGGCCGAAAGTTCTTCTACTACTGCTTCGCGCTCGATGTCGCCAAGGGCTTCGCCCCCACGCTCGCCTTCGGCCTCGTCACCGGCGCCATCCACGCCGCCGACCGCACGCTCGCCGACCTCTGGTGGTGGCTCGCCGCCATGCTCGCCCCGGTGCTGGGCCACATGTTCAGCCCGTATCTCGGCTTCAGGGGCGGCAAGGGCGTCGCCACGGGGCTGGGCTCCATGCTCGCGCTCTTCCCCGTGCTCACGGTGCCCGCCGCGATCGGGCTCGCGACCTACATCCTCGTCGTGAAGCTGACGCGCTTCGTCGGCGTCGCCAGCTGCTCGGCCGCGGTCATCCTGCCGCTGTCGGTCGCCGCCTTCTGGCTCGCCGGGCCCGCCGTCGGCATCCACGCCTGGGCCAGCGCCTGGCCCGCGGTGGTCGTCACGGGCCTGCTCGCGGCGGTCGTCATCATCAAGCACCGGGGCAACCTGGCCCGAACGCTCGCGGGCACCGAGCCCCGCGCGGGCGATCCGCTGCACGCCTCGCCTTCCGAACCGGGCCAGGGGCCGAGCAAGTCCTAACGCCCGCCCGGCGGACGCTTTTCACAGCCGGCGACCGCCGCGACCGATAACTCCTTCGTACGGGGTGGGCCCGATAACAGGGCCGCCCGCGCAGCGATTGCCCGGATCGGGCGGTCCGGGGCAGCGTTTGTGCCGAGATTTCCGCCCGGGGCCCTTATGCCGCCCCCGGCCTCAACCGATGCGCTCAAATGCTCCGACATTCTCGTCCATGGAGCAGCAAGGAAGCACCGTCATGAACCGGTTCCGACTCCGAGGCACGTGGGAAGACGACCCGGCACCGATCCCGTTCCCGGGCGCGTTCGCCGGCCGGCACGCGGGCAAGCTCGATCGGTCCGACCTCGCCGACGCCCCGAGCGCCGACGCGATCATCCGCGATGTCGAGGCCGAGCTCGAGCGTGCATCACTCAAGATCGACGAGCTCCGCGAGCTGCTGAGCCCCTTCGACAGCGACATCGACCCGCCCCCGGCCGCCTGAAGCCGAATTCCACGGAACCTGCGGGACCAAGCCTTGCAGCCTTGGTTGCGGTCTGGTACATTTTATGAACATGTGATTGTGTTTCGCAATCACAGTCAGGGTCCGATGTCGCCCGATGCTGTTCGCCCCACGGGGCACGCGACGCTCACACAGGGGAGGTTTCGATGAAGAAGTCCATTCTGGCGGTGATCTTGTTCGCGTGCGCGGGGGCGGCCTGGTCGCAGCCAGTCAATCGCCTCGCATCCGACACGGCGGCGGACAACGACCGCACGAAGGGCGATCAGTGCCACAAGGGGACATGCTGCGGCGACAATCCCGCCGGCGGCGACTGCTCAAAGAAAAAGACCCAGACGGCCTGCTACACCTGCGTTCAGAAGAACTGCGGCAGCGATGCGAACGTCCTGCTGCACGCCCAGAATCGCTGCGACGCCAACGCCAGCTCGGTGGTGCACGCCGGCGAACAGGCGCAGCAGCAGACGCTGATCGAGATCGCCGGGCGCGCCGGCGAGGGCGGGACGGGCAACCTGACGGCCGACGACCTGCATGTTCTCGATTCGCTGATCGCCGCGGGCGACACGGTGGGCATCCGCCGCTTTGCAACCGTCGTCTTGCTTGAGGGCGCCCGGCTCGGCAGCTTCGCGCACGACACCGACATCGACAGCGCCGCCGGCGAGATCCAGCACGCCCTGGTTGTCAACGGAACGGATGAGCTTGTCCGCGGCACCGCGATCGCCATCACCGCGAGATACGGCCTCGTCGGCAACCACAGCGACCACAACCGGGTCGAAAGCTTCCTCTCTCTCGCCCGCGACGTTCAGGCCGGCCAGCTCGAGCAGGACACTCTCACCTTTCGCGCCATGAGTCGCGTGCTGGCTGGTCACTGAACCGCCGGCTCGTGCGCCGTCGCTGTGCACGCACAGCACGACGAACCCGCCGAGCCCGGCGTCGTGCACAGCGCGATCTCGCTGTCGAGCGTCACCAAGCTCGGCCTGGAAGCCCCCGAAGTGAGCGTGTCTCCAGCCCGCCTGACTGCAACTCGGGAGGCCCGGGCGCCGTGTCCTGCGCCGTCGGCCCGGGCGGCATTCAGCCCGGCGAGCCGAGCGATCCCTGAATCGGGCTTCACCCCACCCGCATCACCAGCAGCGTCTGGTCGTCCGACTGCGGGCTCAGCCCCACGAACTGGCGGATCTGCCAGAACACGCCCTCGACCACCTCCGACGCCGACGCTTTCGGATTCGCCCCGAGCGTCTCGAGCAGCGCGTCGATCAGACGGCGCTTGCCGAACCGCTTCATCTCGAAATTCGTCGCGTCGGTGATGCCGTCGGTGTAGCACACCATGATGTCGCCCCGCGACAGGTCAAAGTGCCCGCGCTGGTAGCGTTGGCTCGGGTCGATCCCCGCCGCCATGCCCCCGGTGGCGAGCTCGTCGACATCCGCGGTGGTGGGGGCCCGGTGCTCGGGCACGCGGATGATCAGCGGCGGCTCGTGACCCGCCGCGCAGTAGGTCAGGTGCAGACTCCGCGGGTCGGCCACGCCGTACCACAGCGTCGCGAACTCGCTTTCCAGCGTGTCGCGCGCCAGCGCCCGGTTCGTCCGCGCCACGATCTCATCGAGGTCGTACACCTCGTCGGCGAACGCCCGCAGCCCCGACCGCACGCTCGCCATCAACAGCGCCGCCGCCACGCCCTTGCCAACCACATCGCCCACCACCAGACCCAGGTGCGGCTCGCTCGGCGTGCCCACCGCGAACGCGTCGTAGAAGTCCCCGCCCAGCTCGAAGCTCGGGATGTACCGCGCCGCGATGTCAAAGGGCGCCACGCTCGGCATCCGGCTCGGCAGCATCCGCCGCTGCACATCCGCCGCCAGCTCAAGCTGCCGCTGCAAACGCCGATCCTCGGCCTGAAGCTCCAGAAGCCTCGCCTGCTCGATCGCGATCCCCGCCTGCTGCGCGATCGAACGCACCAGACGCTGCTCGCCCTTGTTGAGCAGACGCGGCTCCCGGTCGTACAGCCGGATCGCACCGATCGGCCGGTCCCGGAACACCATCGCGCAGGTCACAAAGCCCACCAGCCCCTCGCTCTCCACGCGCTCGAGCCCGATGATCCGCGGGTCCTCCCGCAGATCACGCACCACCACCACCTCGCCGCTCGACGCCCGGCGGTCGAACTCCCGGCCCAGCGACAGCGGCCGCGGGTCCGACAGCCACTCGGCGCTCAGCCCACGGCTGGTCTTCAGCCGAATCCCACGCTCGTCCTCCTGCGTCTGCCCCTCATCAAACAGCACGATCGAACCCGCGTCCAGATCAAGCACCTCCAGCGCCGAGTCCAGCGCCATCTCCAGCACCTGCTCCGTGTCCGACGCCCCGGCCAGGAGCGAGGTCAGCCGGTGCAGCACCCGCATCTCGTCCGCCCGCTGGCTGCGGTCGAGCGCGCTGTCGCACACCTCGCCCACCGCCAGCGACAGCAGCTCGATCGCGTCGATCAGGTGCCTCGACGCCGTCGCCCCGATCCGGAACGAGCCGATCGCGTGATCGCCCGCCTCGATCACCACCGTGAGCTCCTCAACCCGCGCCGGCTCGGCAGGCACCACCGTCCAGGGCGGGTCGCCCGCCGAGGGACGGACTTCGGCGCCCGACGCGTCGTGCAGCGTCACCTGCGTCCCCGCGAGCAGGCCGAGCTGCTCGCACAGCCGCGGCAGCGAGCCGTCGGTCATGAACGATGTGATCGTGAAGGCGTCGCCGCGCGCCTCGGCGTGGTCCAGGTCCGACCGCAGCTCGCGCCGCGCCCGCTCGACCGTCCGCCGAAGCTCGCCGGGCTCGAGGTCGCCCGGGCTGTCGGTCGGGCTGTCGGTCGGGCTGTCGGTCGGGCTGTCGGTCGTGGTCACTCGCCCGCTCCGCCGCCCTGCAGCCCGCCCAATGCATCCAGCGACCGCTGCACATCCGCGTCGTCGAGCCACACCAGCCGCAGCAGCTCCGCCAAGGGGTCGGCCCCGTCGCGGTCCAGCCGGCTCAGCCCGCGCCGGATCAGCGCCTCGTCGCCGGTGTGCCGGCCGACATAGGCCAGCAGGAGCGCCGACGCCCGCGCCTCGCCCGTGTCCTGATCGATCCGCGCGTTCAGCCGTTCCACGACCGCACGCGTGCGGTCGGGCGTCGGCAGCAGCTCGGGCGCGTACCGCGCCGCGATCAGCATCGGGTGCTCCGTGAAGGTGTCGCGCAGGTTCAGGCTCGCCGACAGGAACAGCCCCGCCCCGATCTGCGCGTGCACGCGGCCGATCGACGCGATCGGGTCGCCCTCGCGCACCGACAGCGCCAGCGAGAAACGGGCCTCCGCGTCGAAGAACCGCCCCTGCCGGAGCAGCTCCCGACCCTCGGACACATGCGTGGCGTAGAAGTCCTGGCCCAGCAGCGCCCCGGGCGCGACCAGATCGTTCATCCGGATGTCGTTCGATCGCAGCGCGTCGATCATGCCGCGATCAACGCCCAGGGCGTCGAGCTGGCGGATCAGCCGATCGCGCGCCGCCGGCGCCCCGCCCGCCGAAGACGCGCCGCCGGCCGCTCCGGTGTCATCGTTCTCATCGTTCTCGTCGGTCGTCGGCAGCGGGGCGGCCTGCTCACGCACCGACTCGAGAAACTCGCGCAGCTTCTCGTTCTGCTCCTCGATCAGCTGCACCGCCCGGCTCGGCTCGCGGCCCTCAACGCCCGACGACCGCGCGAACTCGTCGCCCATGCCCTCGACCAGCCGGTCGTACGCGCTCAGCCTCGGCGCCTGCACCGCCGTGTCCGCCGTCCCGGGCTGCGCAAGCGGACGCGACGCATCGCTCGGCATCGCCGACGGATCACGCTGCCGCTGCGACTGCGGCGAGATGTCGAAGGTCCGCACCCCGCCCAGAGGCGAAGCCGTCACACCCATCGACTGGCCCTCGCTGTTCTCGAACCCGCCCACCACGCTCTCGGCCAGCGAGCGGTCCGTCAGGTAACCCGCCGACGACCGCAGCTGCCACAGACCGAACCCGCGGTCGTTGACGAACTCGGTCGGCGGCACGCGCGTCAGCGCCGCCGTCCCTCCCGCGCCCGCGTTCGCCGTCGTCCCCGAAGCCGGCATCGCCGAGTCCACCTGCGCCCGCAGCCCGCCCGAATCGCGCGACACCGAAAGAGGCCCCGCCAGCGACCGCGGCGGCCGGCTGCCCGTCGTGAGCGCAAACTGGTACTGCAGCGCGTCCGTCCCCCGGATGCCCTGCCCGCTCAGGCCCGAATACAGCGAGTCACGCCGGAACTCGAACAGATCGTCGCTGCCAAGCTCGCCCCGGAACTCGCGCGGCGCCGCGTAGCCCACATCGCCGCGGAAGCTCAGCCCGCCCGGCGCGTTGCCCGTCACGATCGCGTTCCGCAGCGCGTTCGCCGCCGAGAAGTCGGCGCGGACCGCGGTGTTGACGCCCCCGGAGCCGACCTGCTGGTTCGCGTCCAGCCGCCGCCCGTCGCCGTGCGCGTTCTGCCCGATCGCCGAGCCCGCCGCCAGCACCAGGGCCGCCGCCATTCCGATTCCCGCTCGTCCGCTCATCGCGTCGATCCTCCGTGACAGGCCCACCTCGCGGCCTCTTTCACATAGTACGGATCGGCCGACGGAAACGATCGGTTGCGTCCGAGCTTTCACGGCCCCAACCGAGCCCCAACTGAGCCCCGCCTAGACCCGTCTAGACCCGACTGTGGCCCCAAGCCGGCCCGCATCCGGGCCTGAGAGTCCTCAGGCCGCGTTGGTCAGCGGTTCGATCGCTTCCGGGGCCGCCAGCCGCTCGCGGATCGCCCCGCAGGCCTTGGGCGTGTCGACCACGAGGTAGTAGACCATGCCCGCCCGCAGCCAGACATAGATCACCGGGCTCTTGAGCTCCACCTGCCCGCCGTTGGACGGATCGAGCACATAGCTCACGCCCTCGGACAGCTCGAGCGTGCCCTGGTCCTGCTGCACGAACAGCGAGAACCGGTGCGGCTCGCCCCCCGTCTCGGCGGGCACCTCGAACCGCAAGTGCATGCTGCCCCCGCCGCCCGGAACATGGCACGGGCCGGCGTCGATGAACGCGACATTCTCGGCCCCGTTGACGACCAGATCCGCCAGCGAGATCTCGCGACCCAGCACATCGCCGGTCAGCCCGGGCATCCCGCTCGCGTTGGTCACGCGGAACTTGCCCGCGCCCGGCGCGATGTCGGTCACGCAGCGCCCGTGCTCGCTCGCGACGAACTGCACCGCCCGCGTCCGGTCGCCCACGGGCGACTCCGTCGGCACGCCGGTACGCGACACGATGAAGACCGTCGCCACCAGCGTCAGCGCCGCCGCCGCCGCCAGCACACGCGCCGCAGGGCCGTTCCAGAACGACCGATCACGCGTCATCGACGCCAATCGCGTCGGCACATCGACCGTGTCCGCGCCGTCCGCCGCCGGCTCGAAACCCTCCTGCGCGAGACCCGCCAGCTCGACGCCCGCCAGGGCCGCCGCCACGCGGTCCCGAAGCCCCGCCGGCGTCGCCGGCCCGGCCGACGCGTCGCCGAACGCCCGCTCGACCGACGCCCGCAGCAGCTGCTCGGCCTCGACCTGCCGAGACAACGACGGGTCGCGATCCAGTTCGAGCTCCAGCCGACGCTCCTGCTCGGCCGAGATCTCGCCGTCCGCCGCCAGCCGCACCAGTGCGGCGAGCGGCAGATCCCCGTGCGTGCTGTGCTGATCGTCGCTCATTCGTTCCGTTTCCGCTGCCAAACTTATGCTCAATCAGGACTTGGACCAATCCGGCCACATCGCCCGCCCGTTCAAACGGCCTCCGCGGGCCCGCTCTTCCGCCCGCCGGCGGTTCTCGACCACATTTTCCATCCACTCGCCAACGCCGCCGCGCCGGCTCCAGTGCACTAGTCTTTGCTAACCGAAATCCCCAGCTCGTCGAGCGCCCCGGGCTGCTTGGCGAGATGCTCGGCCACCAGCTTCCGCGCCCGGTGCAATCGGCTCATCACCGTTCCGATCGGCACCCCGAGCACCTCCGCGATCTCGCGGTACTTCAGCCCCTGCACGCCCCACATCAAGAGCACCTGCCGGTACTCGTCTTTGAGTTCGTCCACCGCGTTCCGCAGCCGGTCGTCGACGTGCTCCCAGTCGAAGCTCGCGCCGTCCCACGCGGGGGGCGGCTCGTCGGGCAGCGGCTCGCTCGAGGCGTCGCCGTGGAACTCGCCCACCGCCGTCGGCGCCCGGCTCTCCCGCTTGATCGTCGAGTAGAACGTGTTGTGAGCGATCGCGAAGAGCCAGGGCCGCATGCCCCCGCCCCTGGCCTCGAAGCCGTTCTTCGCCGCCGACCGGATCGCGCGGAGGTACACATCCTGCACCAGATCCTGAGCCCGCGATTCGTTCCGCGTCAGGTGGAACGCGATGCGGTACACCGCGTCGAGATGCTCGAGCGCCTCGGCCTCGAACTCGTCTCGCGTCATCCCGATCCCTTTCCATCGCCCCGCCCGCGGGCGTCCCCGGTGGGCCAAGCCTATACCATCCGCCCGTGAGCACCCAGCCGAACGAGCCCTACTACGTCACCACCCCGATCTACTACGTCAACGACCGGCCCCACATCGGCCACTGCTACACCACCCTGCTCGCCGATGTCGCCGCCCGCTTCGCCCGCCTCCGCTCGGGCGACCCGGGCTCGGTCTTCTTCCTGACCGGTACGGACGAGCACGCCGAGAAGGTCGTCGACTCCGCCAAGGCCCACGCCATGACCCCCCAGGCCTGGGCCGACCGCAACGCCGCCGAGTTCCGCAAAGCCTTCGACGCTATGGGCTTCACCCACGACGACTTCGTCCGAACCACCGAGGACCGCCACAAGACCAGAGCCTCGGCCTACATCAGCCGGCTGCTCGACCAGGGCGACATCGAGCTGGGCGACTACGAGGGCTGGTGGGACGGCTCGCAGGAGGAATACGTCCCCGAGAATGTCGCCCGCGAGCACGGCTACAAGTCGCCCGTCACCGGCCGCGAGCTCGAGAAGCGCACCGAGCAGAACTACTTCTTCCGCCTCGACAGGCACGAGCCCTGGCTGCTCGAGCAGATCGAGAGCGACCGGATCCGCGTCGCGCCGGGCGCGCGCAAGAACGAGGTCCTGGGCCGCATCCGCGGGGGCCTGCAGAAGGTCCCGGTCTCGCGACGCATCAAGGAGGGCGACAGCGACTGGGGCATCCGCATGCCGGGCGACGATGCCCACCGCGTCTATGTCTGGATCGAGGCGCTGTGCAACTACCTGACCGTGGTCGACACCGACGACCGCCGAAGGTTCTGGCCCGCCGATGTTCATGTCATGGCCAAGGACATCCTCTGGTTCCACGCCGTGATCTGGCCCGCGATGCTGCGGGCGCTCGGGCGGGAAGCCCCGAAGATGATCTACGCCCACGCGTACTGGATCCGCGAGGGCCGCAAGATGTCCAAGAGCCTGGGCAACTTCATCGAGATCGAGACGATCGAGGCGTACGCGAGCAAGTACTCGCTCGACGCGGTCCGCTGGTACCTGGTCACCCAGGGCCCGCTCGGGGCCAACGACGCCGACTTCGTGCACGACCGGTTCGTCGAGGTCTACAACAACGACCTGGCCAACGGCTTCGGCAACTCGACCAGCCGCGTCGCGAACATGATCGACAAGTACTTCGAGGGCACGCTGCCGCACGAGTGCAACGGCGAGTTCGGCTTCGAGGGCGGCAAGGCGCTGCAGACCGCGCTCGCCGCCCGCGCCGCCGTCGGCAAGCCAGCCGACGACCCCTCGCGCACCTTCAACTTCCCCGAGCTGTGCGCCGGCGCGCTCGAGCGGGCGAACGCCGCGATGGACCGCTTCGAGCTCGACGCCGCCGCAGCCGAGGGCCTGGGCCTCGTCCGCGCCGTCGACGACTTCATCAGCTACAGCGCCCCCTTCACCCTCGCCAAGCGGCTCGACGAGCACGAGCACGGCACCATCGCGCTCGCCACCATCCTCTACGCCTGCGCAGAAACCCTCCGCGTCGCGTCCGTCCTGCTCTCGCCCGTCCTGCCCGGCAAGACCGCCGAGCTCTGGGACCGATGGGGCTGCGCTCCGCCCGCGGGCGCAACGCTCGCCGACCTGGCGACCTACCGCGGCGAACACCGGCTGCGCAAGGACGCCGCCATCGGCAAGGGCGACGCGCTCTTCATGCGCGCCGACCCCAAGGACGACGCGCCGGCGGCGTGACGATCCTCGCCGCCCCAGACCCCGCCCCAGACCCCGCCCCAGACCCCGCCCCATGCCGGCAGGCCTCGGCCCAAGCCGGAGGGCGGACCCGTCATTCGCCGCGACGGTCTTTCAACGATTCATCACGCGTTTCTCAGAAATATTGGGCCGGGGCAAGCCAGATCGTTGGCCCTCGTGGCCGCGAAACCATGCCGCGGGGGCCCGCTCGTCCGCGCGGGCCGTCGGCTGCCCGCTAAACTCTCCCCTGATACGGATCTGTGCGAGGACCAAGCTATGCCCCACATCATCGGCGAGCCCTGCATCAAAACCAAGGACACCGCCTGCGTCGAGGTCTGCCCGGTGGACTGCATCCACCCGACCAAGGACGAACCGGACTACGAGACCGAGGATCAGCTCTACATCGATCCCGACACCTGCATCGACTGCGGCCTGTGCGTGGACGAGTGCCCCGTCAGCGCGATCTACCCCGAAGAAGACCTGCCCGAGCCCTGGAGCAAGTATGTCGAGATCAACCTCGACTACTACAAGCGCCCCGGCCGCCCGCCGCTTCTCGGCCCCGCCGACGGCCCGCCGCCTGAACCCGGCTGCCCAGACCCGGCTGCCCAGACCCGGCCGCCTGAACCCGACCCGCGTCCGCCAGCGAAACCGATCGCATGACCAACGCCCCGACCCTTCAGCCCGACGCGAGCGCCTTCGCCGCGACGCTGCTCCGAACCGGCGCCCGGGCCATCGCTTCGCACGCGACCGAGGCGCTGCTGTCGGCCCATCCCGACGCGGGCGAGCTCTTCGGCAAGCGGGCGTACCGCGGGTGGCACGACTACCTGACCCAGCGCGTCGATGCGCTCGCCGCCGCCGTCGAGATGGGCTCCGCCGAGCTGTTCGTCCGCGATGTCACCTGGTCCGTCGCCGCCTTCTCGGCCCGCGAGGTGCCCACCGGCACCATCGGCCACGGGCTCGAAGCGCTGCGAGACGCGATCGGCGAGGACCTGCCGCCCAACAGCCTCGCGGTCGTCACGCCCATCCTTGCCGAGGGCATCGAAGCCGCCCGCCGCGAACCAGCCGAGTTCCCGAGGCTCCTGCCCGGATCGCCCCACGGCGAGGTCGCCCTGACCTTCCTCGAGCTCGTGCTCGCCGGCAAGCGGCAGGACGCGATCGACCATGTTCTGAAGGCCTTCAACGCCGGCACGCCCGTCGGCGCCATCTACGAGTCCGTTCTGCTGCCCGTGCAGTCCGAGCTGGGCACCATGTGGCACCTCGGCGAGGTCAGCGTGCCCGAGGAGCACGCCGCCACCGAGGCCATCCGCGGCGCCATGGCCGTGCTCGCCCACACCGCCCGCGCCCGGTCCGCCCCCACGCCCCGGCACGGCGCGGTGCTCGTCGGCGCCGTCGAGGGCGACCGCCACGACATCGGCGTGCGCGCCGTCGCCGACCTCATCGAGATCGCCGGTCACACCGCGATCTACCTCGGCGCCGATGTGCCCACCCGCGACCTCGTCCGCGCCTGCGAGACCTTCGACACCTCCGCCGTCGTGCTCAGCGCCACCCTCACCGTGCACGCGCCCGTCGTCGCCGAGGCCATCCGCGCCATCCGCGCCGCCGGCGAGTACCGCGTCATCGTGGGCGGCGGCGCGTTCGGCGGCGACGAGTCCCTCGCCGACCGCGTCGGAGCCGACGCCTTCGCCGTCAGGCCGACCCAGGTCGTCCAGATGCTGCGCTAGCCGACCGCGTCAGCCCGCCTTGCGCTTGTGCCGAACACCCTTGCGATCACGCACGTTGCTCGGCGTGTCCGGCTTCTCCTGCCAGTCGGCGACATTCGTCAGGTTCAGCTCGCTCGGCTGCACCTTGCGGTAGCCCAGCAGACGGATCACCTCGAGCACGTCGGTCCAGTTGGGATAGCTCTTGGCGTTGACCTCTTTGAAGGCCTCGATCGCGCGGAGGAACAGAAACTGCTCCCCGCTCATCTCGCCTTCCTCGGCCGACTTCACAAAGTCGGTCAGCCGACGCCCCGGCCCCCGGCGGCGCTCCAGCCCGGTCGGGCTCTCGCCCACGACGTTTTTCCGCCGGTCCTCGCCCGGCTGACGCTGCTCGCTGCGGGCCAGCCTCGGGCCCAGGGGCTCGGGGTCGTCCAGGCCCATCAGGTCCTCGAGGCGATCCGCCAGCAGTTGCGGGTCGGTCAGATCGAAGTCGCTCTCGAGCCGGTCGTCGTAGTCGTACCCGTCCGCTCGGCCCGCGTTGTTCGTCGGCATGCCCGGTCCTCGGTGGTGCGCACGCTGCCCGCCGCACCAACACCGGGGCGACGATCAGATTTCGTCGTCATCGTCGTCTTCGTCGTCGTCCTCGTCGTCCTCGTCGTCGAAATCGTCGTCGGCGTCGTCGGCGTCCTCGTCATCATCGTCGTAGAAGTAATCCTCGTCCTCGTCCTCGTCGTAATCGGACGCGGGCTCGGCCCAGGCGGGGCCCGCCCCAACGCCCGTTGTGGGGGAGCCCGCGCTCGCCAGCGGCTCGAACAATCGCCATCCCGCGAGCGTCACGCCCTCGATCTCGGCAGCGTTCAGGTCTGGATCCAGCATCTCGGTGACGCTCATCGTGGACTCCTCTCTCACCGGTGCACGGGGCCCACCGGCGGCGCGCGATAGACTACCCCCGTCTCCGCCCGCGTCAACACCCAAACCAACTTCCACTCGCACCGTGCGCGTGGAGCGGGCCCACCCGTCGAGCCGACACCCCTTCGACCGCATGGCCCGATCCGATCCACAACCCGGCACCGATTCCGCGAACGCGGCGAACGCCCGGCCGCCCGATCACCACCCCGACCACCCCAACCACCAGGCGGACGCACCGCCCCCGACGACCCAGGCCCCGGGCGAGCCCTTCGACCGCCGCCGCACCTTCGTCCCCGTCGCCGGCATCCTCGCCCTGCTCCTTCCGGGCCTCGGCCATCTCTATCTCGGGCTCCGACAGCGGGGTGCGCGCATCGCCTGCGGGGTCTTCGGCCTGTTCGCCCTCGGGCTCATCGTCGGCGGGCTCGATGTCGTCGACGCCGAGGAGGACCCCTGGTGGTACGCCGGGCAGGCCCTCGTCGGCCCCCCCGCATGGGCCGCCAACTACGCCCACCAGACCTGGTTCAAGTTCCCCGCCCACAGCTACGAGGGCCGACGCAAGCCCGAACCGGGCGAGGTCGTCACCAGCACGGGCCAGATCGAGTGGGGCGGCGACGCCGACGCCGCCGACGCCGAGCCCCCCGCCATGAGCCGCAGCATCGGCCGCGTCAACGAGGTCGGCTCGCTCGCCTGCGCCCTCGCCGGCATGATGAACCTCATCGCCATCCTCGACGCCGTCTTCCCGCCGCTCCGCCGACGCAAGGAAGGGGCAAGGCTGTGATCCTGCTGACCGTCTACCGCCCGGTGCTCGATCCCCTGCCGATCCACGGCGTTGAGTGGGCGGTGCTCCCCGCGATCGCGTTCCTGCTCGCGATGGCCTACAAGGCCGTGCGCACCGAACGCCCCGATCGATACTGGAAAGAAACCGTCCTCTTCGCGGGCTTCGTCGTGGTCGCCATGGTCACGCTCTCGCTGGCGAGTTGGCTCCTGATCGAGATCGCCTACCGCCTCGCGCCCTGACCGCCCGGTCTCGTCACCCCGCCGCGTACTTCGACCGCGTCGCCGAGTACGGCTCGTCGAGGTTGGTCACCAGGTACCGCAGCGCGTCGGCGGCGTGATCGAACCCGTCCTTGACCGGCTCGGTCGCCTCGGGCCGGTCCTCGGGATAGTGGTACCGCTCGAGCGCCTCGATCAGCGTGGCGCAGCGGGCGTGGATCCGCAGCGTCGGCTCGCCCGTCGCGGGCGCGAGCCGCTGCGTGACCAGGCGGATGCCGTGCGCGATCCCGCTGCGTCGGCTCTTGATCCGCAGCCCCGCGTCGCGGAGCACGCTGACATCGGTCACGCCCGTCTGCCCGCTGCGCTGGTGGCCCGCGGGGTCGACCGCCACCCACAAAGGCTCGGGCCACGGCGCCTCGACGATCGACCGCGCGTGCTCGGCGACCACGACCTCCCGCCGCGAACGCTCGTCAACGATCCACAGCGTCCCGCGCTCGTCGAGCGCCGCGAACAGGATCACCGTCGGCGCGCGGAAGCCGAAGTCCATCCCGCCGTACCACCGCCAGTGCGGCCCGGGCTCGACCGCGTCCGTCACATGCACGGCCCGATCGAACGCCGGGTACACCGCGTCGCTCCGACGGGGTCGGAGGCACAGCATCTCCGACTCCCACACGGGCAGCGCCACCCGCCGCTTCATCACCGCGGCGTCGTCGATCCCGATGTGCCCGCTCTCGGCCTTGCGTCGCCGTTTGGCACGCCCGCCGCACTCGGGCCAGAGCGTGCACGCCGAGCACTCCCGCGCCGCGTCGCACCGCTCGAGCACATCGAGCACGCCCCACTTGAACAGCGCGCGCCGCCCCTCGCTCGCCTGCTCGACCAGCTCCGCCATCATGCCGAAGGGCAGGTGCATCGTGGACAGGCACTCGATCGCCCCGCGCACCACCTCATCGCCGCACACCGCCGACCGCGTGACGAGCTGCGCCGCCTCCCAGATCGCGGGCTTGAACAGGTCGACCTCGTCGCACCGCAGCACCTGCACCCGCGTGCCGCGGACCGACGCCTGGCTCGCCGCCAGAAGCTCGACGCCCGACCCGTTCGTCAGCCGCAGCCGCTTGTCGGTGACCCGGCCCTCGATCAGCGGCGCGAGCGACTCGCGCTCGAACACCCACCGCAGGTGCGTGTGCATGCGCGAGGCCTGCTCGAGGCTGCCCGCCAGCACGCGCACCTCGATGCCGGGCTTGAACAGCAGATCCAGTGCGGTGGCCACCGCGCCCAGAAAGGTCTTGCCGCCGCCCCGGTTCGCCCAGACCACCGAGTCCGTCGGCCGGTCGGCGGGGCGGAAGAACGCGTGATGCAGGTACTCGAAGGGCGCCGCGTGGCCCTCGATCAGCGCGCGCCGTGGCACGCTGAGCTCGAGGTTCGTGCGCAGCCACGCGTGCAGCTCGCCCGCGTCGGTCGGTCGTGTCAGGTCCGTCATCGTGTCAGCCATCCGTCGGGCGGGTGATCCGTGCTCGCCGCGAGCGACGGGGCAGCGTCGGTCGGTGTGCCGTGGACATAGGCGGCGGGGGGAGCGAGCAGCGCGCCGGCGGCGGCGGCCGCGATCGCCGCGGGGTCGCCCTCTGCCAGCCGACGCGTCGAGGCGCTCGCCCTCGCCCACCGGCGCAGCGGCGTCTCCAACGCCCGGTGCGCACGCGGGGTCATCAGCAGCACCGCGGCGTCGGCCTCGTCCGAGACGCCCAGCGCCCGCAGCAGCCGCCCGTGCCGGGCGGGCGTCGGAACCACGATCCGCCGCATCCCGGCCCGCTCGAAGAACGGGCACACCCCGCCCAGCGCCGTCACCGCCTCGGTGCAGGGCGTGGCGGGCCGGGCCAGATAGGCCCGCACCAGCCTGCTGCCCACGCCCAGCCCGCGGAACCGCGGATCGACGATCACCCGGCTGATCGTGCGCAGCCGCTCGTTGATCGCCCGCGCATCGCGCGACCGGTCGCCCGTCGCGAACGCGTCACCCCACGCGCGCGTTCGCCACGCGCCGTTGAGCGTCGGCCGGCTCGTCACGAGCACGCCCGCGAGCACCCCGTGCTCCGTGTCGACGACGCGAAGGACGCGGTCGATCGTCGCCGGCGGCCCCGCGCGGTAATGCAGAGGCGCGAGCGACGCAAGATCGCCGCGGTTTCCAGGTTCGTACTGAAGGCTGAGCTCGCGCCCCGCGCCGCTACGCCACGCCCGCAGATGCTGTGTCAGCACGCGCACCCTCCCGCCGGAACAGCACGGGCAGGCCAGCGAGGGGGATGGACACGACCAGGTCGGGGTCGAGGTGGGGGGCGACATCGTCGTGCGCGGTCGCGCAGACCAGGCGCTGTTCGGGCGCGAGCGCCCGGCGGAGGCAGCGGCACACCGAGCGGGCCGTCAGGCGGTCGAGCGTGCTCGTGAACTCGTCGGCGACGATGTCGCGCCGACCCCCGGCCCGCTTCGCGTGCGCGATCGCTCGGGCCAACGCGAGTCTCGCGCGTTCGCCCTCGGACAGCCGCCCGGCGGGGGTCACCAGCCGCCGCGCCTCGCCCAGCCCGCAGGCCGCCAGCGTGGTCAGCACCTCGTCGAGCTCGCCGCGGACGAGCCCGACCGGAGCACGCCGGGCGGCGGAACTCACCGGCACCGCTCGGACGGCTCCGGTGGCCTCGGCGAAGGCGCGGAGGGCCAGGGACTTGCCCGAGCCGCTGGGCCCGGTGATCAGCGCGACCCCGCCGGGCCCGAGCTCGGCCGCGAGCCGCCGGCCCGCCGCGCGGGCGGCCGCGACCCGGTCCTCCGCGGTGCCATTTATAGACAGAGACATCGATAACCCAAACCGAGCACAAACAAGGAGCCGCTTTCGGGTATCATCCACCGGCATGAGTTCTCGCTTCGAAGAGAGCCTCGATCGCGTCGCGGTGCTGTCGGACGCTGTACAGCGACAGCCCGAGGTGCCGCGCGGTCTCGCGCAGGCCGAGGCCCTGGACATAGAGCGCCCTGGCGATGCGTTGGCGTGTGGGCCGCCAGCGGTCGGCGTTGGTGGTGACGAATTCGAATCGGGGGTCGAGCAGTCGGCGGGTGATGACCCGGACCTCGCGGCGGACATTGCGGGCGTCGCGGCCGAGCTCGGCGGCGATGAGCGAACAGGGCCGGCCGGCCTCGAACAGGTCCTCGATGAGGCGCCGCTCGCGTGCTTCCAGATGCCGCGCCCGCGCCGTCAACGCCTGCGCCTGCGAGCGTGTCCGCCGCCGCCGCAGGTCCATTCTGGATGTCTCGACCAGGTGATTGGAACGAACGATCATCAGCGTTACCTCACAAGTGTGTGTTTCTGGAATGCAGAAGCGCATTTCTGTGTTCGCTGTCCATAGAACACTCGACACATATTCTTTCAGCATAGAACGCTTTGCAAGGCGGCTGTATGGTGGAACACTTAAACAGCGCACAACCGCGGTCGGTCGGCAGCAAAAGCGGGAAGGCGTCGCATTCGGGAGGGCGCTCGATCAACAACGGCAATTCGGCACATATCGGGTCGATTATCCGAGACCGACGGCTCGCGATCGGCATGTCGCTCGGCGCGCTGGCGGATCACGCCAATGTCGCCAAGGGCTATCTCTCGCAGATCGAAACCGGGGCGCGACAGAAGCCGCCAAGCGATCCGATCTTGCGTCGGATTGAAGAAGCACTCGGATTTGAGCCTCAGGAGCTCGCAAAGGTCGCGGCCTGGCACCGGATGCCGACGGATGTGCGCACCGAAGTAACCGAGCAGCGCCGTGTCGTGCGACGGCTCCGCGAGATCATGGAGCGCGGGCGGAACGATCTCGACGCGCTGCACTCCTCGGGCGAGCTGCGCCGGCTCGTTGAGCGGATCGACCCGCGCGGCACGGGGGTGTCCGTCCAGCCCGCGCTGCTGCCCCGCGAGGTCCCGCTCATCAACTTCGTCACCGCCGGCCAGCCCTCGGAGTTCACCGACCTCGGCTACCCCGCCCGCGTCGCCGACGACTATGTCCGCGTGCCCGACCTGGCCGACCCCGACGCCTTCGCCGCCCGCATCGTGGGCGACAGCATGCAGCCGGAGTACCACGACGGCGATGTGGTCGTCTTCAGCCCCGCCGCCCCGGTCCGTTCGGGCGTCGACTGCTTCGCCCGGCTCGAGCCGGACCAGGAAACAACCTTCAAGCGCGTCTACTTCGAGGCGGGCGAGGACGGCAGCGAGCTGATCCGGCTCCAGCCGCTGAACGCGTGCTATCCGCCCCGGACCGTGCCCCGCGAACGCGTGGCGGGCCTCTACCGGGCCGTCACGGTCATGCGGGCGATCCGGACCGATTGATCCGTCCGCGGATCGGGCGGGCCGTCGGCTCCGGGGCAACCGGTCGGCGCTCCGGGCCGAACCGTCAGTCAGACCCCGCGGGCGGAACGAAGCCGTCGGGGCTGGTATGCTACCGTTGTATCGCGGAGCGCCCGGCCCAAGGCCGACACGGACACGCCCCGGATCGCCCCACGGATGGTGGCAGCAGAGCATCGGAACGGGGTTCGCCGGCAGGGTGTCGCGAGTCCCGCCCGATCGACCGGTGGCGGCGTGCAGCGCCGCAGGGCCGCGTCGGGTGCACGAGAGGACCAATCCGGGACGACGGCTCGCCCCGCGGGGGTATGCGAGCGGCGGTCCGGCGGCGAGCAGAAGGTGAGCGACTGATGGCCAAGATGTTCTACTCCCTCGACGAGGCCGCCGGCCGGCTCGGCAAGTCCGCCGCGGAGGTCCGCGCGATGATCGAGTCCGGCGAGCTCCAGGAGTTCCGCTCGGGCGACGAGCTCGTCGTCAAGCGCGAACAGATCGACCTGCTCGTCGGCGACGACGGCAGCGACGACTCGGTCACCAGCGAGATCCTGGGCTCGGGCGAGTCCTCCATCATGGGCCCCGCCAACGACGACTCGCTCGGCGTGATCGGGCTCTCCGACTCCGTCGTCGACGACGACGCGCCCATCATCGACGCCGACCCCGACGACAGCCTCGTCATCGGCCTCGAGGACAGCGCGACCGGGCCGATGCCCACCGACGAATCGGTCGCCGGCGGCAGCATCGGGCTCAGCGAGTCCCAGGCCGACGACATCAGCCTCGACGGCGGCACCAATGTCGGCTCGTCCACAGGCGAGCCCTTCGGCAGCGACGGCTCGGGCATCATCAGCCTCGCCAGCGAGTCCGGCTCGCACGCCGCGATCGACCTCGATGTCCCCGAATCGATCGACAACAAGGACCAGACGGGCATCAGCATCTTCGACGACAGCCTCGACGACGCCGACGCCGCCGCCGCCACCATCGTCACCGACGCCACCGAAGCCGACCTGTCCACGCCCGACTTCGACGCCGGCGCCTCCGGCTCGGGCCTGCTCGATCTCACCCGCGAGGGCGACGACACCTCGCTCGGCGTCGACCTGCTCGACGACGGCGCCGGCGCCAGCGGCGCAGGGCTCGCGGGGGTTGGCGCCATCAGCGAAGAGGGCGCTCTGTTCGAGACCCCCGACGCCGCCGACACCGACATCGCCCAGACCGCGCCCATGGCCGCCTTCCAGGAGGCCTACGACGGCGGCGGCTCGGGCCTGGTCGGCGGTCTCGCGCTCGGCGTTGTGCTCTCGATGCTCTTCACCGGCGCGATCACCGTGCTGTGGCTCATGGGCGGGTCGGGCGCACAGATCTTCGAGCAGTTCGGCGCGATCCCCTGGTTCGCGCCCGCCGCCGCGATCGCGGGGCTGACGCTGCTGGTCACGATCATCGCCTGGGTGCTCGGCCGCCGGGGCTAAAGACCGCTCAGCCGAGCCTTCACTCGCCGAGCACGGGCCGCGAATACCGGCCGCCGCGGATGCCGAGGCGGTCGAGCAGCGTCGTCGAGGCGTAGAGCAGCCGCACGCCCGCATCGCCGTCGCGCGTCGTGGCGGCGAGCAGCACACGCCCGCCCTCGGCGACCGCGATGTGCTCGAAGCCGTCCACGCCGATCGTTTCCGTCGTGACCGCGCCGATCTCGATCGGGTGCGACGCGCCGGTCTGTGTGTCGCGCAGCTCCGCCCGGCAGCCGCCGTTGCGGACAGCGATGCACAGCCGAACATCGGCGGCCCCGCGGCGACGGGCCGCGGGCAGTTCCAGATCCGGCATCGCCTCGCGGACGGCCTCGCGGGCGATCGCCCACTCGACGGCGATCGAAGGCGGCGACGCGACGAGCGTGGGGGTGCGGTGGCCCGAGGCGGCGGTCACGACAGCCTCCCCAGCAGCTTGGCCGCCGCTTCCAGCCCGCTGCCCGCCGGGCCGGCGAAGCGCTGGCTCAGCTTCTCGACCATCTTGAAGAACGCGAGCATCTCGTCGAGCCGGCGCTGGTGGTCCATCAGATCGCGTTGCAGGTCGCCCTCGGCGTCGTCGGCCGCGGGCAGCTGGTCGCGGATCTCAAAGAGCACCGCGAGCAGCGGCTCGACCTCGCGCTTCATCCGCGCGCGGACGATCGCGCGGAACATGCTCCACACATCCTGGTCGGCGGTGAAGTACTCCTTGCGGTCGCCACGCTTGTGCGTCCGGCTGACGATGCCCCAGTCGAGCAGCGCCCGGATCGACATCGACGCGTTGCCCCGCGAGATCTCGAGCCGATCCATGATCTCGTCGGTGTTCAGCGCCGCCCCGGTGATGTAGAGCAGCGCGTGCACCTCGGCCATCGTCCGGCTGATGCCCCACGCGCCCGCCATCTGCCCCCACGCCGCCACGAACGCATCCTGCGCCTCGGTGATCGTCGTCGGGCTGTCGGGATCGGCCGCCATATGCCAAGTATCGACAACACGGCGCGCTTCGGCAAGCATTGATTTCAGAAATTATTGAAATCGATGCGTCATTCGGGCTCTTGGCCCGAGTTGTGGCGGCCGAACGGCTACAGAACGAGGTCAAGCACGCCTGTCACGCCAATCAGCAGACTTGCGAGTCCGTTGTAGGTGAAGAACACCACCGGAATCCCGGCCCGCCCGCGCCGGGCCAGCGTCAGGTGCTCGACCAGCAGCAGACCGATCACACCCGCGACGCCGACCAGGTAGATCGTGTTGAGCCGATCGTCGGCGAGTGCGGACGCGACAAGAGCCCCGGCGGCGGCGGCGTGCATCGCTCGGCTGACCCACACCGCCCCTCGCCACCCGAGCGTCGCGGGGATCGACCGCAGCCCCCGGCCCTGATCGAAGTCCAGGTCCTGCAGCGCATAGATCACATCGAACCCCGCGACCCAAAGCACGACAAAGCCCGCAAGCCAGAAGAGCGTCGGCACCTCCGCGAGCGACTCGGGACGAACCGCCAGCCCCGCCGCCAGCGGGCTGACCGCGAGCGCGGCACCCAGAAAGACATGGCAGAGCGCCGTGAACCGCTTCGTGTAGCTGTACAGCGCGACGAACCCGAGCACCGGCACGCACAGCAGCGCGGGCCACGGGTTGCCGGTCAGCGGCCAGAAGAGCGCCGCCGAGCCGCAGAACAGCCCCGCCGACCCGAGCGCGATCGCCCAGCCCTGCCCGGCGCGCAGCCGCCCCGACGCCACGGCCCGGCCCGCGGTCCTGGGGTTGTCGGCGTCGAACCGGGCGTCGGCGAGGCGGTTGACCAGCATCGCCCAGGTCCGCGCGAACACCATGCACAGCACCACCAGCGTCAGCACGATCGCCACCCGCCGGGCCGGGGGGCGCGGCTCAAACGCCAGCGCCGCCGCCAGCACGGCGAAGGGCATGGCAAAGACCGTGTGCGCCAGCTTGATGTCGCCGAGCGCCGCCGACAGCGGGCTCGGGCTGGTCTGGATGGCGCCGGCCTCGGTCATGCCCGCACGGTATTGCGCATCCCCGGCGACTTCCGGCCCGGGCCCCGAGGCCGTAGGCTGACCGCATGCCCACCGCCGACCGATCGACCGACCTTGAGCGACTCGAACGCCTCTGCCGGGCCGGCCGGCCGCTGGTGACGATCCGGACCTTCGAAGAGGACGAGGCGCTCCAGCTTGTGCGCGACGCGTCCATGTCGTCGCAGGGGCGGCTCGCGATCTGGACGGTGCTCAGCGGGGTGTACGACGGCATGCTCGATCGGCCCAACCCCATCCCCGACACCACCGCGCCCCTCGCCGCCCTGCACCACCTCGCCTTCAGCGACAACGCCTCGATCGCCTGTCTGGTGGATGTGGCGCCGCACCTGGAAGAGCCCCGCGTGCTGCGGGCGCTCCGCGATCTGATCGCCGAGATGCGCCGTCGGCACGGCACGCTCGTGCTCATCGATCACCACGCCAAGCTGCCCGAGGTCGTGCGCGCGCACGCGGCCGAGTTCGAGGTCGGCCTGCCCGACACCGACGAGCTCGAGCAGATCGTCCGCCGAACGGTCAAGCAGGTGCACCGCGGCGCGCCGCTCGAGGTCGATGTCAGCCGCGACGACTTCCAGGCGATGCTCCGCAATCTGCGCGGGCTGACGCGCCGGCAGGCGGCGGAGGTCGTGCGCGACATCGCGCTCGACGACGGCCGAATCGACGCGAGCGACATCGACGAGATCATCCGCCTCAAGCGCGAAATGGTCGCCGCCGGCGGCCTGCTCGAGTTCGTCCGCGCCCCGACCAGCATGGCGGAGATCGGCGGGCTCGACCGGCTCAAGCAGTGGCTGCACGCTCGCCGCGGCGCGCTCGACGCGAGCGAGGGCGACGCCTCGCTCGATGTGCCGCGGGGCGTGCTGATGCTGGGCGTGCAGGGCGCCGGCAAAAGCCTGTGCGCCAAGGCGATCGCGACCGCCTGGCTGCGGCCGCTCTTGCGCATGGATGTCGGCGCGCTCTACGACAAGTACATCGGCGAGAGCGAGCGCCGCTTGCGCGACACGCTGCACCAGGCCGAGGTCATGGCGCCGGTCATCCTCTGGATCGACGAGATCGAGAAGGCCTTCGCCGGCGCCGCCAGCCAGTCCAACGACGGCGGCCTGAGCCGGCGCATGTTCGGCACGCTGCTGACCTGGATGCAGGAGCACCGCGCGCCGGTCTTCCTGGTCGCGACCGCCAACGACATCGAGGCCCTGCCGCCCGAGCTGCTCAGAAAGGGCCGGTTTGACGAGATCTTTTTCGTCGATCTGCCGGGCGAGGCGGCCCGCGCAGCGATCTTCGGGATTCACCTGGGCAAGCGCGGGCTGGACGCGGGCTCGTTCGACTCCGCGAAGCTGATCGAGGCGAGCGCCGGCTTCAGCGGTGCGGAGATCGAGCAGGCGATCATCGCGGCGAGACATGAGGCCCGCGCGAACAACCGGGCCGTGACGACCGAATCGCTGGTTCGGGTGCTCGAGACCTCGCCGCCCTTGAGCGTGACGATGGCGGAGAAGGTGGCGGAGCTGCGAGCCTGGAGCCAGGGGCGGTGCGTGCCGGCGGAGTGATGAAGTGAGAGCGCACCATGATTGCGAGTCGTTCTGTGAGTTTATTGCGACGCGGGCGAGAAGCGCTTGTGTCTCCATGTCGCACGACCGTCGAGTACTACAGCACGTGCCGAGTTGGAATGCGTTCCCGTCACGCTGCTGCACGATCGCTTCCGAACTGCTCGCCTACGCGATAGTGACTGTCGATCCGCTATTGAGAGTGGATATTCGCTATAACGCCCATACGAATGACCAAGACCATTCTTGGGTGTGCGTCGATGGGTTGATTGTCGATATCACTGCGGATCAGTTCGCCGAGATTGATCAATCAGTCTTCCTGTCACGAGCATCGCCTTGGCATGCTCGGTGGAGCGGCGGTTGGAGCTCGCAATTCAATGGACTTGACCTAGTCAATGACTGGTGGCTTGCTATCGTCCCGCCTTTCGAGGAGCACTTCGCTTGAGATACCACACCGTCGGCCGAACAGACATCAAGGTCTCCGAGATCGGCTTCGGCTGCTGGACCATGGGCGGGCCCAACTGGTCGCTCGCCGACGGCAGCCCGGTCGGCTGGGCGGATGTCAACGAGGACGAGATCCTCGCGGGCATCAAGGCCGGGCTCGATGCGGGCGTGACGCACTTTGACAACGCCGATGTCTACGGCAACGGGCGGGCCGAGCGCATGCTGCGCGACTGCCTCAAGAAGCTCGGCGTATCCGCCGACACGCTCGTCATCGCGACCAAGGTGGGCCACTTCAAGGGCACGGCCGAGCACGCCTACGAGCCGCGGAACATCCGCCACCAGTGCGAGGTGTCGCTGAGCAACCTGGGCGTCGACGCGATCGACATCTACTACTTCCATCACGGCTGGTTCGCTGAAGATGGTCAGCGCGGCAACCTGCACGACGCGGCGGGCGAGATGCGCAGGCTCGTTGACGAGGGCAAGGTGCGTGCCGTGGGCCAGAGCGCGTACAGCGACGACGACTTCGCGCGGGCGATCCCGGTCGTGAAGCCCGATGTGCTCCAGAGCTGGGCGAGCATGCTGCAGGACAACTTCATCGCGCCCGGCTGCCGGCTCCAGTCGCTCATGGACGAGCACGGCTGCTCGTTCGTCGCCTTCAGCCCGCTGGGCCAGGGCCTCCTGCTCGACAAGTTCGACCCCGAGAACCCGCCCGAGTTCGAGCCGGGCGATATCCGCGGCCAGCGCATGCAGAACTTCGACGGCGCGGCGCTCCGCACGCTCAAGCCCAAGCTGCAGAAGCTCGGCGAGCGGTTCGGCACCTCGATCGAAGCGCGGTCGTCCGCCGCGTGCCGGTTCGTCGCGGCCCACCCGAATGTGTGCAGCGTGATCCCCGGCTTCCGCAACGAGCGGCAGGCGCTGTGCAATGTCCGCGGCGGCACCGACGAGCCCATGACCGAAGATGATCTCGCCTTCTGCCGCGAGGTCATGCGCGGCTGATGCCGCGGGCCATCCTCACGGGCACGGGTTCGTGCCCGGGTCGACCGGGGTGATGTAGTCGTCGACATCCTGCCCGCGCAGATCGTTCAGCGTCGTTCGGCCCGGCGGGTTGTCGCACTCGCTGCGGACCGTGAAGCGGTAGGTGTCGTCGGCGTACTCGGAGTCGAACCGCACGCCGGGCAGCCCGCGGGTGAACGCGCACCGGATCGTGTCGTCGACGGGGCGGAGCCGCCACTGGCCCGGATCGAACGCGGCCGAGCCGAGGGCCTCGATGCGCACCTCGCGCGTCGCTTCCGATTCGACCGACGCGGCGACGGCGACGAAGTCCGCCGAGCGGTCGATCCAGACGGTCGCGTCTTCGGGCAGGTGCTCGACGACGAACTCGGGCGCGACGCCGAAGGCCGGCCCGTAGAGCCGAACGACCGCGCCGACGAGCGATGCGCCGGGCTCGATGCTGATCGTCTCGTTGTGCTGCGGGAAGCTCTCGAAGGCGTGGAAGTTGAACGGTGCGATGCCCACGCTGCCCCCGCCGAGGTCGGCGAAGAGCTGGGGCAGGAACCGGGCCTCGGGGGTGACGGCGAGCCCGTCGCCGGCGAGGCGGACGGCGCCGCTGCCTTCGAACGGGACCGTGTCGCGGTCGACGACGATGATCTGGCCCGCCAGGCCCTTGGGCGCGCCCACGCGGATCTCGGGGCCCGGCAGGGGCCCGACCTCGCTGACGAAGCCGCCCACCGAGACGAGCGCGGCGGCGCTGACGGCGCCGGCGATGCTGATCTCGGCGCCGAACGGGTTCTCGTTGCGGATGAAGCGGTTGACGATGACGGCGCCGTCGAGATCGCCCGCGACCGAGATGACGCACGGCGCCTCGTTCCAGCCGCCGAAGCTGGTGAGCTCTTCGACGAGCACCGACCCGGTCAGATCGCCCGAGCGGACGATCAGCCCGCCGAAGAAGCCCCGGTCGGCGGGGTTGAGCATGGCGTCGAAGTCGGCGTGGAAGGCGTCGGTTTCGATGCGGATGACCGGGCCGCCGGCGAGGATGCGGGCGGGCGAGGCGGGGGTGCCGATCGAGCCCTCGACGAGCAGCGTGCGGATGGCGTGCACCTCGGCGCCCGCCCAGGCGTAGACCGTCGGGCGGGTCGCGGCGTCGCCGATCGAGCCGCCCACGGTCATGTCGACGATCCCGCCGTTCTGGGCGGCGACATCGCCCAGCACATCGCCGGCGATGTCGAGAGCGGTGATCTGCCCGTTGACCGCCACGATCGAGCCCTCGGGCGTGATCGAGCCGGCGATCTTGATCGCGGCGATGCCGGGCCGGGTCTGGCCTTGCGTGCCCCAGTGGATGACCGGCGCGTCGAGATCGCCCGTGAGGTCGATGCGGGCAACCCGGCCGGCCTCGACGCCGACGCCGGTGATCGAGCCGGCGTGGATCTGCACGGTGCTGGTCGTGGGCGCGATGACGCCGGCGAGGCTGCGGGCGGCCGAGGTGCCCAGGGGGGCCGCGGGGCTGATGCCGGGCGTTGCGTTGCGGGCGACGAGGACGGTGGGGGTGGCGCCCGCGGGGGCGGTGACGGTGATGACGCCGATGTCGGTGTTGGCGGGGTCGTCGGTGTAGACGCGGATGGTGTTCGAGCCGG
>DAIOTV010000022.1:0-1133 GCA_036751825.1 Phycisphaerales bacterium | reverse complement strand
ACCCGCCCTCGCCGTCGGCATCGTTCTGGACGATGACGCCGGAGCGGACCTGGTCGCCGGCGACCTTGTAGCGGAGGACGAAGTCCTTGTTGGGGAGGGTGTCGGAGTCGGCGAGGGTGACGGTGATGTCCGAGCCGCTGGGCATGCCCGCGCCGCCCAGGGCCGCGAAGCCGGGGGCGGGCCGCCAGGCGCCGGCCTCGAACTGCTCGACGAAGATCGACTGCCCGAACGCCTGCCCGCTGGAAGCGAGCAGCAGGAGGGCGGCGAATCGGCTGGCTGGGGTGCGCGTCTTGGAGCGGGTGAGCATGGTGGACCTCCGGTCTCGAGCATGCCCCGGAAGGGCGGCGGTGCGAGCCCTGGGCCAGCCGGATCGCACCCGCGGGCGGGCCGGGGGGCGGTTTGTGCGGGTTGCGCGGACGGCGCGGGGGCGGCGGCGGGCTCTCGGACGCGGCGGATCGGGCCGGGAGCCCGGGCGGGGGGCAGGGCGGGGGGCAGGTCGTGAGGGGACCGCGGCGGCGTTGATTCGCGGGTGCGCGGGTCTACCATCGAGGCCCCCCGAAGGCCGCTGGCGGCCGGTCTGTCCGCCGCGGGTCAGAAGGGGGGGAATCGGAAGCCGCCGCTGTAGCTCAGTGGTAGAGCGCACCCTTGGTAAGGGTGAGGTCGTGGGTTCAAATCCCACCAGCGGCTCTGATCAGCATGGCGTTCGGTTCGGCTTGAGCCGGCGTCGGGCCTAGTGTTGTCTCGGTCCGTTGTTCCGCTTGGTGGTTGGAACTTCGGTGTCCGGGTAGTTCATATTGTTGCGGGCCTGTGCGGGTGTCGGCGTGTGTCCGGTTCGCCGCTTGGTCCAGTCGTCCCCAGCCAAGCTATCAAGGGGGCGTCAAGTCTGTGACTGCGGCGGGTCTACGACCCGGCCCGCGACTGAGATTCTGGAGGTTTTGGGCCATGGCCAAGGGTGTATTCGAGCGGACCAAACCGCACGTGAACGTCGGCACGATCGGTCACATTGACCACGGCAAGAGCACGCTGACCGCCGCGCTGGTGGCTCGCGCCGATGCCAAGGGCCTCGTGCAGGGCGCCAAGTCCTACGCCGAGATCACCAAGGGCGGCACGGTGCGTGACGCCAACAAGACCGT
>DAIOTV010000021.1:6547-35814 GCA_036751825.1 Phycisphaerales bacterium | reverse complement strand
GAGGCGGTGGGGCTTCTGGCGCACATAGCCGCCCATAACGGCGGCGGCGCTGAGCAGCATCAGGTCCTTGATGATGTACTGGCCCGCGATGGTGGGGACGTAGGGCGCGACGACGAAGCAGGCCTCGGGCTTGAGCACGAGCGCGAGGATGGTGCCCGGCATTCGGATCGCGAGCAGCACGAAGGCGATGCGGTGCAGGCTGTGGAAGAACATCGTCACGCCGATGGCGATCTCCCAGCCGCCGAGGATGGGGACCATGACCTCCGGGCTGCCGAAGTAGATGGTCTCGCCGATGATGCTGGTGGCCGTCTCCTGCCCGACGACCTTGAGCGATCCGAACCAGATGAACACGAGGCCCAAGGTGACGCCGTGGGTTCGGTGGCCGAAGACATAGAGCCAGTGCTCGATGCGTCGGTCGAGTCGTGCGAGTCGGTGTCTCATGGGGTGGGCCTCCGAGCGGTGGAACCGGCCTGCATTGGACGGCGGTCCGATTCGCTGTACCCTCCGGGGCGCCGAGAGTCGCCTTCAGCGGGAGCCATCGCATGCCAGCAGACGGTCTGATGATCCACCGTATCGAGCCCGGGAGCAAGATCGATCTGCGGACGATCGACCCGCAGGGGACGCCCGGGCTGCGGGGTTCCGCCGAGCAGGAGCGCGCCGCGGCCGAACATCTGCACGCCGAGAACATCGAGGCGATGAAGCGGTTGCAGTACCGGTTGTGGGCCGAGCAGAGGCAGTCGCTGCTGGTGGTGCTTCAGGGCATAGACACATCGGGTAAGGACGGCACGATCCGGCACGTCTTCGGCCCGCTCAACCCGCAGGGGGTTCGCGTGCAGGGGTTCCGGGCGCCGACGCCCGAGGAGCTCCGGCACGACTTCCTGTGGCGTGTGCACGCGCACGCTCCGGCGGCGGGACGCATCATGGTCTTCAACCGGTCGCACTACGAGGATGTGCTGGCGGTGCGCGTGCTCGGGCTCATCCCCGAGGCGCAGTGGCGGCTGCGGTTCGCCCACATCAACGACTTCGAGCAGCTGCTGTCCGAGTCGGGCACGCGGGTGATCAAGATCATGCTGCACATCTCAAAGGCGGAGCAGGCCGAGCGCCTCCGGGCGCGGCTCGACGACCCCGAGAAGCGATGGAAGTTCGAGCGGGGGGATCTGGACACTCGGAAGCGGTGGGACGACTACCGATCGGCGTACGAGGAGGCTCTTGAGCGGTGCAGCACCGATCACGCGCCGTGGCATGTGGTGCCGGCGGACCGCAAGTGGTACCGCAACTGGGCGGTGTCGACGATCGTGCGGGCGAACCTCGAGGCGATGGACCCGCGGACGCCCCCGCCCGATCCGGATCTGGACGGCGTGGTGTTCGAGTAGGCGGTCGTGGGGTGGCAGTGCCGGCGTTGCCGTGAGCGATTGAGCTTTCGTGACATATGATCGAAGCTGACACACTCCGGGGCCTGCTGACCTCGATCGAGCTGAAGGACGCGGCGACGGCGGCGCACACCTGGCGCTCGAGGTGATCCGCGTGGGCGCGGGCACACAGTTCTGATGCGATCGAGCACCTCGATCAGGCGATCAGGGATCTGACGCCGTGACGCGTTAGAGGCCTGCCATGGATCGGAGCAGCGTGTCGAGTTCTGCCGGCACCGGCATGACGCTGAGCCGCGCCTGCTTGACCAGGGCGAAGTCGGCGAAGCGTTTGTCGGCCTTGACATCGGCGAGCGTGCAGTTCTTGGTGGCGGCCTTGCTCGGCTTGAGGTCGAAGAGGACGAACTTCGGCTCGCCGGTGGCGAGTTTGCCCGGGTTGTTGGGGTCCGGATAGGCGGCCTTGGTGACGGTCGCGAGCCCGGCGATGCGCTTCTCGTTTCCGGTGTGGTAGACGAGGATGTCGTCGCCCTTGTTGATGCCGCGCATGTGCATCTGGGCGGCGTTGTTGGCGACGCCGTCCCATGCCGTCTTCTTGTCGCGGACGAGGTCGTCGTAGCTGTAGTCGTCGGGCTCGGTCTTGCAGAGGTAGGTTGCCATGTGCGGAGGGTACGCGAAAAACGACAACCGCCCGCGCTGCGTGCGCGGGCGGCTGCGATCGTCTGGTCTGATCGGTAGATCAGTTGCCGGCGGCGGCGATGGGCTGGCCGGTCACGGGGCAGACCTTGGCCTCGCCGTCGCAGCTCTTCTCGCAGTCGGCCTTCTCGGCCTCGTTGGCGACAACCATGGCCTCGGCGGCCTTCTCGCCGTCGCAAGGCGTGTCGCAGGCGGCCTTGTCGGCGCACTCGGCCTTCTGCTCTTCGGTGCACTCGGTCGCGCACTCGGTGGCGCAGCCCTCGGCGGTGTTGGCGACGGCGACGACTTCGGCTTCGGCGGCGCTGCAGGCGGTGGCGCAGTCGGCCTTGTCGGCGGCGGTCGTGTCGGCGGCGGCAACCACCATCGCGTCGGCGGCGCACGCCGTGGCGCAGTCGTAGTCCTTGCCATCGGTCGCGGCGGCGACGGGGGTCACGGCGGCGACATCGGTGCTACACGAGCCGCACCCGCCCGAAACGAGGTAATAACCGGCAACACCGACACCGCCGGCGGCGGCGACGGCGAGAACAGTCGAAATCAGGCTCGAACCACGGTTGCTGAACATGATGCATCCTTTCGGTTTTTGTCAGGTTGTGCGTGTGCACACGCTGGATCTGGCTGTTTTGCTTCCATCATCATACCGACACGGCGAGGGGAGACCAACCCCCTTTCGGATACCCATCGGCCCCGGAGCAACGTTCCTTTGGTGGGGAGTATTCCCTTGGATCGTGGTTCAGGGTTACGGGTTGCACACCGATAACCCGTTGCGGTGCAAGGCGTCGGCGCGGAGGGCGCCGGCGCGGCGGACCAAGGAGCACAGCCGGATGGACCACGAGAGAGCTGATCACGCGGCTGAGACCGAGAACACGGATGTGTTCGCCCCGCCACCCGGCGATCCGACGGACATTCTCGCCGAGATCGAGGCGAGGGCCCGGGCGGTCGAACGCGCCGAGGCGGCCCTCGCCGCTCGCGAACAGGAACTGAACGAATCCAGCGCCGCGATGGCGCGCGAGCTGCGCGAGGCGGCGGAGGCGCTGCGTCAGCAGGAGCGGTCGTTCGCGGCCCGCAAAGCGGGGGCGTCGGCGAACCAGGCGTCGAGCTTCGGCGCCGGCCCGTCGCCGGTGATGGTCTCGCGTCGCGCGCGTCTGCGGCGGGTGCGCAAGGCATTGCGGGACCGGGCGGTGAAGCTGCAGCGGTACGAGGCGGTGCTGGACGACCGGGCGGCGGAGGCGGACCAGATCCTGGCGCAGCGCCGCGAGGTGTCGAGGGCCGCGGCCGCCGTGCAGGCGCGGGAGCGCAAGCTGGCTTCGATGCAGGCGCGCAACCGAACGATGACGGCGTCGTTCTTCCTGATGGCGGGGATCGCGATCCTCGGCGTGCTGAGCTTCGCTGTGGCCGACCATGTGGCGCCCGCGACCTACGCGGCGGCGGCGGAGATCGAGATTGACGGCCGGGGCCGCGAGCTGTCGGCGGACCAGGTCGACGAGTGGCAGCGGTACATGGCGACGCTGCTGACGGACCCGGGTCTGCTCGAGATCGCGGCGGACCGGATGCGCAAGCGTGGGCTTGTGAGCCTGGCGCGGGCGCCCGAGCTGCGCGCGAGGCTTCAGAGCGATCTGACGACGGAAACCCCCGCGCCGGGGCGGCTCACGCTTGAGCTGGTCGGCGAAGGGGCCGGGCCGACGCGTCGGGCGCTCGAGACCTATGTGGTGTCGCTCGTTGCGCAGTCGAACGCAACGAAGCAGCAGCGTGCGGGCGGCTCGGGCAGCCGGGTCGCGTCGGACGCGGCGATCGCGGACGAACCGCTGGCGGACGCACGGATCACCTACGCGGCGGGCTTCGGCGGCGGCGGCGCGGCGGTGGGGCTGGTGATCGGCGTGCTGGTGTACCGCCGGCTCAAGGCGCAGCACGCGCGATTCGAGCAGGGCGTGATCGACTGACGCTTCAGGCGGCCGTTCGGAACAGCACGCGGAGGTCGCCGGCGCCGTCCTCGATGGCGATGGCGAACGCACCGCCGACGCTCGGGTCGTACTCGAACTGGATGATGGAAGTCTCGCCGCCGGTTGAGAAGCTGGCGAGCCTGGTGAGCTCGGCGTCGCTGTCGCCGAGCGCAACGAGGACATATCGGCTGCCGGGGGACGAGGCCCGCAGGCCTCGCAGGGCGAGGTAGCCGGTGCCGTCGTCGGCGCTCACGAAGACCGAGGCCTGTCCGGCGCTGTCGCCCATGAGCAGGGGCGTGCGTTCGAAGGATTCGTCCAGCAGGGCGGCGAGGAAGTCGGGCTGCTGGCCCAGGTCGAGCAGGGTGTCGATGCGGGCGTTGCGTTCGATGCTGCTGCTGACCTCGCTGAACTGCTGGTTGAGCTGGAAGGCCACCACGCCGACGGCGGCGAAGGCGGTGGCGAAGGCGAAGGTCGAGACGCGCCAGCCGATGACGCCGCCGTGCTGGCGGCGGGTCTGGGTCACGCGTTCGGCGGCGGCGTGAGAGAGAATGACATTTCCGACGGCGTCGCGCTGGCGGCCCGAGGCCTCGCGGACCGACCGCAGCACCAGCGCCCGGAGCTCGGGGCGGGGCGCGACGTTGGGGAGGATCTCGGAGACATCGGCGAAGCGGGCCTGCTCGCGGCGGACCTGGGCCTTGAGGTCTGGGTCGGCGTCGGCGAAGCAGCGTTCGAACTCGGCGGTTTCTTCCGCGTCGAGCACGCCGCTGGCGTCGAGCAGCGCGAGTTCAAGGAGTTTCTGGGGGGACATAACTACACAGCCTCCTCAACGCCGGAACGCTCCCGGAGTCGGACGAGCGCTCGCGAGAGCGCCGACTTGATGGTGCCGATGGGGGTGTCGAGCTCGTCGGCGATCTGCCGGAGCGTCTGTCCGCCGAGGTACGCGCGGACGATGACCGTCTTCTGAAGCTCGGGCAGCTGGTTGACGCGCTGCATGAGCGTCTGGTACTGCTCGGAGCTCTCGAGGTCAGCGGAGACCTCGGGGCGGATGGCGGGAGGCGTGACCTGCTCGCTCATGCCGGTGAGCTTCACGCGGGCCTGGGCCCGGCGGAGGCGGTCGACGAGGTGGCGGCGCGTGATCAGCAGCACCCAGGTGACCAAGGCGGCCCGCTCGGGGTTGTAGCGATCGGCGGTCTTCCAGAGGCGGACGAAGACCTCCTGGACGGCGTCTTCGGCCTCGGCTCGGCTCGGCATGCTCTGGAACGCCATGCGGTACACCAAGGCCCCGAACCGGTCGTAGAGCTCGCCAATGGCGGTCTCGTCGTCGGTCGCGATGCGTTGCATCAGATCGAGGTCGATTTGTCGCTGCTCGTTGCTGGACATGCGATTCGATACGGGGGATTGCAGGGGCCGGTTGGGCCGTGCGATGAGAAAGTCGGGGCGGTGTTCATCGTCGCGGTTCACTGCCGCGGGAAGCTGGATGTTTGCACTTTGTCATGATCTGATTTAGTGCCTTGCCGAGAATTCAGCGGGCTGGAAAGCGACATGATAGTGGGGTTTACGCAGGTTGCGGGCGTTGGTTGCCTCATTTGCAGAAGATCGCGGGGGGCGTCCGGCTGGCCGAACCTTGTGTGCACAGGCAGCGTTTGATATGCTGAAGCGGAAGGGCCGGGCACCTGTTCCGGTTGGAACGATCGTGGGAACTCACAGCGCACCATCCCGAACGCCGCGCATCGCACGCGGATTCTCGCTCATTGAGCTGTTGGTTGCGCTCGCGGTGATCGTGGTGCTGATCGGCCTGATGATCCCGGCGATCAGCCGGGTCCGGTCGACGACGCATCGGGTGATCTGCTCGTCCAACGCCCGGCAGCTGGGCCTCGGCATCGCGATGTACGCCGACGATTACGACGGCGCCCTGCCACCGTCGATCTTCATCGATTCGGTCAAGCAGAATTCGTCGCAGGCGATGCTGGAGACCGTCCGGTTGCGGCTCGCGTCCGATTCGGCGCTGCTGTCGACCTACCACCAGAACGGGGGCAGCGCGGCGGCGAAGTCGGGGGAGGCGAGGGGTGTCTGGGACGGGCTCGGTCTGCTCTTCGGCAGCGAGTACCTGAGCGCCCGTGGCGTGTTTTACTGCCCCGCCCACACGGGTCAGAACCGACTTGCTGATGTGGGCGACACCGCGTGGTCGAACGCCGACGCGGATCTGCTGGGCAACTATCAGTACCGGGCCCAGGGCCCGGACGGGACGGACCTGCTGTGGCGGATCGAGCCGCGGGAGTCGGTGCTTGTGTCGGATTCGCTGCGTCCCGAGGACGAGCTGAATCACGAGGACGGGGCCAACACGCTGCGGGCGGACCTCGCGGTGCTGTGGTTCTCCGACTCGTCCGAGCAGCTGATCTCGCTGAGCCGTTCGGGCCAGACGCGGCGGGCGTGGGATCTTCTCGACCACCGCGTGCGGCAGACTGATTAACCAAGAGCCTGTTGTTTGCTCGGCAGCCGGAGCCCGCGGCGACGGAACCATTGCCGGCGAAACCGATGCCGCCGGCCGGGGTGTCGGTGCGTTTCGGGGTGATCTGCCTGCGGGCCCTGTTTGGTGGGTGGGCGTGCCGGGGGGGCTGAACTACCCTGAGCCTGCGGCGTCACGATGCGCCGATGGGACCGGTGCGCGGTGCCTCGTGGATCGCGGGCGGAGGATAGCGAACATGCGATGGATGACGACGGCGGTTGTGGCGGCTTCGGTGCTGACGGGCCCAGCGGCGATCGGGCAGGTGATCCCGACGCGGACCTATTACGGAATCGAGCGCCCCGTGCCCGTCGAGATCGCGGTCCCCGAGGGGGCCGAGGGGGAGCTGACGGTGCGGCTGCTGACGTTCGAGTCCGCGGAGATCGCCAAGGCCGCCTGCGAGCCGGGGCCGGCGAACCTCGCGGCGATGTTCGAGGACTTCTGGGCGGAGGAATCGGTGCAGCCGGCGGTGCGGTACGCGCAGCTGTTCGCGGGCGACACGCCGGTGGGGCCGGCGATGGTGCTGCAGGCGATGCGGACGCCGGAACTGGCCTATCTCACGCCGCAGCGCGAGATGCGGTGGGGGGCGAGCGGTCGGTTCGTGTCGGGGATTCGCGCGTATGTGGACAAGCACGCGGTGATGGAGACGACCGAGGGCGACATCGCGTTCCGCATGAGGCCGGATGTGGCGCCGAACACGGTCTGGAACTTCCTGTCGCTGGCGGACGGGGGCTTCTACACCGACGTGATCTTTCACCGGATCATCGGGGAGCGGCCCGGTCGTCCGCCGTTCGTGATCCAGGCCGGCGATCCTCGCGGCGAGGGCGTGGGGGGGCCGGGGTACTTTATTGATCTCGAGCGGAGCACGCTTCCGCACACGTTCGGCGTGCTGTCGATGGCGCGTTCGGGCGATCCGAACTCGAACGGCTCGCAGGTGTTCATCTGTTTGAGCCGAGCGGGGACGCAGGGCCTTGACGGGAACTACACCTCGTTCGCCGAGGCGGTGGACGGTGCGGAGGCGATCCTGGCGATCGAGTCGGTGGAGGTGGGTCTGAACGATCGGCCGACGGATCCGCCGGCGATCGAGCGTGTGCGTCTGGTGGACGCGCCGCCGCGCGGAACGGGTCCGAAGCCGATCGCCCGTCCGGCTTCGGCGTCGGAAGGCCGCTGACGCGGGTCTGGTTTACAGCTTGAAGTTGACGCCCAGGCTGGCGGCGAGCGTGGGCTGGAGTTCGACATCGGCGATGCCGGTGCCGCCGCTGTCGCGCGTATTGATCTCGCGCCAGACGACGGCCTGCACGCTGCCGGTGATGGTGACGTTGGGCGAGTACTTGTAGGTGATGAAGGTGCCGACGGGCACGGCGGCGTCTTCGAGGATGCCGCCGGGCACCGAGGAGTTGTCGTCGGCGAGACGGAACTCGCGGAAGGCGAGCCCGGCGAAGCCTCCGATATTGATGGCGCTGGTGAAGTCGTGCGTGAGGGCGAGGCCGCCGGTGACGGTGCCCGGGAGCTGATTGAGCGTGCCGATCCTGAGGTTCCAGTAGTCGGAGAACTGCCAATCGAGCGCGGGGACGGGGAAGACGATGAGGTCTTCCTCGAACCGGGTCTGGATGATGAGGTTGGCGCCGAGCCTGAGATTCTCGTTGACCTGGTAGCGTGCGCCGAGGAAGCCGCCGGCGACGATGCTGTCCTCGAACTCGGCGTCGATCTCGCCGGCGAAGCCGACGTTGGCGGCGGCGATGAAGCGCCACTGGCGGTCGTAGATGTGGATGAGCGAGAGGCCGATGTTGGCGGCGAGCCCGTAGTCGATGGGGTCGCCCGAGCCCGGGAACTCGCTGAAGGGCTGGAAGTCGTAGAAGCTCGAGATCTGGTTGAGGCTGACGCCGAGGATGTTCTGGTTGTCGATGGGCGTGCTGTACTGGAAGCCGGCTGGGATGCGGACGGTGCGCAGCTCGCCGGCGGAGCCGTTGGTGTCGGCGGCG
This sequence comes from Phycisphaerales bacterium, assembly GCA_036751825.1. GTDB lineage: Bacteria > Planctomycetota > Phycisphaerae > Phycisphaerales > UBA1924 > JANQQZ01. The sequence continues at coordinate 27,332 of DAIOTV010000021.1, read as the reverse complement.
CCGTCGTAGAGGATGCCGGTGAAGAAGCTGGATGTGGTCGGGATCTGCGGGGCGATGCGCGGGCCGGCTTCGGGGTCCCGGATCGGATCCATCTGCGGCGGCTCGGCGCGTGGGGCCCCGCGTTCGGGCTCGATGGTGGGCCCGTTGGCGGGCTGGTCGGTCGACTGGCCGATCGTCGGCGCGGCGGCGAGCAGCGCGGATCCGGCGAGAGCGAGCAAACGGAACGGTGTCGTCGGCATGAAGAGTCTCCGCGGTTTCGGCACCGCTGGCCACTATAGGGATCGCTTACCGCCGATAGAAGATCGACCCGCCGGCGGGATCGACGCCAGCGAAAGACGGGCCGCCGCCGAAGGATTCGAGGGCCCGGGCGGTGCCGCGGGGCGGCCCTCCGCGTGTCGGCGGCGGTTCGGCCACGCGTCTAGTATGGCCCCGCACGCCTGCGTGCTCCGGGGCGGTAACTCAATTGGTAGAGTGCCAGCTTTGCAAGCTGGAGGTTGTCGGTTCGAGTCCGATCCGCTCCACTGTTTGGCGGCCCGAGTGCCGCAGGAACGCGCACAAAGAAGCCCTCGCGTTGGCGAGGGCTCTTTAGTGACCCCGGCGGGATTCGAACCCGCGTTGCCAGGATGAAAACCTGGAGTCCTGGACCAGACTAGACGACGGGGCCGTCGTGGGCGGATCGTAGCCGCCCGGGGTGGCGTGGTCAGCCGGTCGAGGCGATGATCCTGCATGGCTTCCGCGAGCGAGCCCAGCCCGATGCCGGTGGACTGCATTTCAGACGATGGAGTGCTGTTGGTGGGTGGGACCTTCGACCCGCCGCATGTGGCGCATGTTGAGCTGGCCCGTCGCGCTCGCGAGGCGTGTCGGCCGGGGGCGGCGCTCGCGTTCGTTCCGGCGGAGCGCAGCCCGCACAAGGACACCGGGCCGGTCGCGAGCGACGCGGACCGCGTCGAGATGCTCACGCTGGCGATCGAGGGCATCGAGCGGGCGGGCGTGTGGACGGACGAGATCGATCGGGCGCGCGGGGGCGAGCCGAGCTATTGGGTGGAAACGCTCGATCGGGCGCGGCGGCTGGCGGGCGACGCGTGGCTCGGGTTCGTCATCGGGGCGGATCAGGCGGTGGCGTTCGACCGCTGGCGCGAGGCTCGGCGGATCCTCGACCTCGCCGAGCCGGTGGTGCTGCTGCGTGAGCCATGGGGCACGGCGGAGTTGCTGCTCGGGGCGATGCGCGGCTTTTGGAGCGCGGCCGAGCTTGATCGGTGGGCGTCGTGGTGCGTGGATGTGGGCACGATCGATGTGAGCGCGACGGAGATCCGCGGGCTTCTGGCGTCGGACAGAGAAAACGCCCGGCTCGAGTCGCTGCTCGCGCCGGGCGTTCTGGGCTTGATCCGTGAGCGTGGTCTTTACCGGGCTCGCGGGTGATTACTTGACGAGCGATTTGAGCTGGTCGGCCTTGTCGGTCTTCTCCCACGAGAAGGTCTCGAAGGTCTGCTTCTTGCCGCTGCCCATCTTGCCGGTCTCGACCTCGACGGTGCCGGGCTGACGACCGAAGTGGCCGTGGTAGGCGGTGTGGCTGTAGATGGGTGCGGCGAGCTTGAGGCTCTGGATGATGCCGCGGGGCGTGAGCTTGAAGGTCTCGCGGATGGCGGCGGCGATTTTGGCCTCGTCGGCGTTGGCGGTGCCGAAGGTGTTGACGTGCACGCTGGTTGGCTCGACGACGCCGATGGCGTAGGAGAGCTGGATCTCGCACTCGCTGGCGAGTCCTGCGGCGACGACATTTTTGGCGATGTAGCGGGCCATGTAGGCGGCGGAGCGGTCGACCTTGGTCGGGTCCTTGCCCGAGAAGGCGCCGCCGCCGTGGCGTCCGCGTCCGCCGTAGGTGTCGACGATGATCTTGCGGCCTGTCAGGCCCACGTCGCCGTGCGGCCCGCCGATCTCGAACTTGCCGGTGGGGTTGACGTGGAGCTTGATGTCGTCGTTCCACCAATCGCCGAGCACGGGCTTGAAGATCTTCTCGATGACTTCCTTTTTCAGTTCGGCCTGCTTCTTGGTCCAGTCGGGGGTGTGCTGGGTGGAGAGCACGAGGGTGTCAACGCGGGCCGGCTTTCGGCCGTCGTATTCGACGGTGACCTGGCTCTTGGCGTCGGGGCGCAGGCCCTTGATGCCGCCGGCCTCTCGGACCTCGGCGTGCTTGGCGACGAGCCTGTGGCTGAGCTGGATGGGCAGCGGCATGAGCTCTGGCGTTTCGTCGCAGGCGAAGCCGAACATCATGCCCTGGTCGCCCGCGCCCTCTTCGCCCTTGGTGCCTTTGTCAACGCCTTGGGCGATGTCGGCCGACTGGGCCTTGATGGAACTGAGCACGGCGCAGGAGATGTGGTCGAAGGCCATATCGCCCGAGGTGTAGCCGATTCGGCGGATGACCTCGCGGACGATCTCGGGGATCTCGACGTACGCCTCGGTGCGGACCTCGCCGGCGACGATCGCCATACCGGTGGAGACCATGGTCTCGCACGCGACGCGGCTCTCGGGGTCCTGGGCCAGCATGGCGTCGAGGACGGCGTCAGAAATCTGATCGGCGACCTTGTCGGGGTGGCCCATGGACACGGATTCGGAGGTAAAGAGGTGGCCCATCTGGGTCTCCTGTGCGAGACTGCGTGAAACGAACGAATGGCGATGGTAGCGGGGTTCATGGGGCGAAATCGCTGGCCGGGCGATCCCCAGCCATCGTCGGGGACGGCTTCGCGGAGGGCGGGCGATGATGCGAGCGGTGATGCGAGCGGTGATGCGAGCGGTGATCGTGCTGGTGCTGGCGATGCTGAGCGGCCGGGGGGCGGCCTCGTTCGGGCAGGCGGGAGACCTGCCGCTGCTCCGCTCGGACAAGGGTCTGGGGCTGATCTATTCGGAGACGGACCCGGCGGCGAGGGCCGCGACGGATCGCGCGTGGCGGGTGGCGCTCAAGCGGGGCGTGAACGCGTACCAGCTGGCGGTGCCGTGGGACCGGATCGCCGGGCCCGACGGCACGCCGGACATGGCGTATGTCGAGCCGCTGCTGGACACGCTCGAGCAGGCGGGGATGCAGGTGTTCTTCACGCTGCAATCGGTGGACACGACGGCGCTCCGGCTTCCGGCGGTGCTGCTGGATCCGAACGACAGCCGAAGCCTTCGGCCGGGTCTGTCGTTCGATTCCCCCGAGGTGGTCGGCCATCTGATCGCGTTGCTGGACGAACTGGTGCCGCTGCTCGCCGAGCACGGGTGCTTCGCGGTGTCGCTGGCGAACGAGGCGAACATCTGGCTGGGCGTGAATCCGGGACAGGCCTTGCCGCTGGCGGCGTTCGCTGAGTACGGGCGTGTGCACGGCCGGTCGCTGGAGCCCGGCATGCGATTCGGCGTGACGCTGACGCGCGAGGCGCTGTGGCAGCCGGAGCTTGCGCTGCTGATGCTGGCGGTGAGTGATGCGGCGATCTTCGCGTACTACCCGCTCGACGGGGTGGCGCTGGATCCGTCGGTGATCGGGGCGGACTTCGACGCGATGGAAGCGCTCGCCGGGGATCGTTCGGTGATATTGCAGGAGGTCGGCGTGCCCGGCGGGCGGTCGGACGGATCGCCGTCGCTGCTCGGGGCGAGCGATGAGCTCCAGCGGGCGTGGGTGGAAGCCGTGTACAGAGAGGTTCGCGAGCGGGGGTCGATCCGCTTCGTGTCCTGGCTCCATCTGGCGGATTGGCCGGCGGAGGTCGTGGCGTTCTACGAGCAGTACTACGGCAGCAGCGACCCGGCGTTCGTCGAGTTTCTGAGCGGGCTGGGGCTGATGACCAGCGCCGGCGAGGCCAGGCCCGCGCTGCGGGAGCTGCTGATCCAGCTGAGGCGGACGGCGAGACCCGCCGTTGAACACGCGACTGCGCAGGACTGATCGGCCGGACGCTATCCTGCCGGCATGGCGAAGAAGCCGGAGAGCTCGAAGGGTCTGACCTACGCCGACGCGGGCGTGGATCTTGAGACATACGACGCGTTCATCTCGAGGCTGGGGGCGTTGACGCGCCGGACGCACGGGCCTCGGGTGATCCAGAACCCTGGCGGCTTCGCGGGCCTGTTCCGGCTCGACTACAACCAGAAGCTGTTCCAGCGCAACTACAAGGACCCGGTGCTCGTCGCGTGCAACGACGGGGTTGGCACGAAGCTCAAGATCGCCTCGGCGATGCGGCGGTTCGACACGATCGGGATCGACCTGGTCGCGATGAGCGTGAACGACCTGATCGTGCAGGGCGCCGAGCCGCTGTTCTTTCTGGACTACATCGCGGTGCCGAAGGTGGTGCCCGACGAGCTCGAGGCGATGGTGCGGGGAATCGCGGGCGCGTGCGAGGCGAGCGGGTGCGCGCTGATCGGCGGCGAGACGGCTGAGATGCCCGATGTGTATGCGCCGGGCGAGTTCGACATGGCGGGCTTCGCGGTGGGCGTGGTGGAGCTGAAGAAGGCGACGGACCCCTTGCGTGTGCAGCCGGGCGATGTGGTGCTGGGGCTCGCGAGCGACGGCGTGCACAGCAACGGGTACAGCCTGGTGCGGAAGATCGTGTCGGCGAAGAAGCTGAAGCTCGACAAGGTCTATCCGGAGCTGGACGAGCAGCGGACGCTCGGCGAGGTGCTGCTGACGCCGACCCGGCTGTACGCCGATCCGATCGTGCGTCTGCAGCGTGGGTACCGGGTGAAGAAAGTCATCAGCGGGATGGCGCACATCACCGGCGGTGGGCTCGCGCAGAATGTCGAGCGGGTGCTGAACGACAAGGTCGACATTCGGATCGCGGCGGACGCGTGGGATGTGCCGCGGGTGTTCCGGTTCCTGGCCGATCGCGGCAGGGTGGCGCACGCGGAGATGATGCGCGTGTTCAACATGGGCATCGGCTATGTGCTGATCGTTCGGCCGAGCTTTGCGGAGGCGGTTCAGCGTCGGCTGGAGAAGCTGGGCGAGACGGTGTCTGTGCTCGGCGAGGTGCGAGCGGGTTCGGGCCGGGTCCTCGTGGAAGGAGAACCGCGTGCGTGAGCGCGAAGCGCCGGTCGGCGTCCGAACGGATCGGTGGTGGGCGGGCGCGGTCGCGGGCGGCGTGGTCGGGGCGTGGGTGCTGGCGGTCTGCCTCGTGTTCGGCGACGAACTGGCCCGGCTGGCGATCACGGGGCGGTGGTTTCAGAACGACGGCTGGCGGGTGTTTGACGACATGACGCGGTTCGAGGCGAACCACCACCGGACGAACGTCAGGCCGTGGTTCTCGCTGGTGATGATCCCCATCGCGGGCGTGACGAGTGCGGTGACGGGTCTGGGGGCGCTCGCGCAGGTGTGGGTGCTCAACGCGTTGACGGCGGGCGCGATCGGGTGGCTGCTGTGGTCGGTGCTTCGTCGTCTCGGCGCGGACGCCGTGGGCGCGTCCGTGGGTGTGGCGCTGTTTGCGGTGAGCGGCGGGGCGTTGTTCTGGCTGACGGTGCCGTCGACCTATGGCCTCGGCGCGTTGGCGATGCTCGGGTGCGTGTGGCTGATTTCGCGCGAGCGCGTGCGCGACTGGCAGCTCGTGCTGGCGGGCGGGTTCACGCTGGGAACGGCGATCACGAACGGCATGGCGATCGCGGCGGCGTCGATCAGCCGCCGGGGCGTCGTGCGGACGGGCGTGATCGGCGTGCTGTCGCTCGCGGTGCTGATGGGCGGCTGGGCGGCGCAGAAGGCGATCTTCCCTCTGCCGGCGTCGCCCTTCTGGAGGTCGGCCGAGCAGGAGATGCAGTTCGTGGGGCACGAGTCGCAGGGCGGCGCGCTGCGAGCGATGCGCGTGCACCTGACCTCGCCGATCGTGGTGCCTGTGGTCGAGGACTCCGCGTTCTGGACCGACGCGTCGCCGCAGGGGGCGATGCTGAGCATCCAGTGGAGCGATCCGGCGGACTGGGGGCCGCTGACGACGGTCGCGGTCGCGGCGTGGGGCGTGCTGCTGTCGCTCGGGCTGTGGAACGTCCGGCGGATCGAGCGGGTGCGTGCGGTGTACAGCACGGTGGGGCTCATCGTCCTCGGGCAGGTCGGGTTTCACATGTTCTACGGCGAGGAGACGTTCCTCTACACGCTTCACATCACGCCGATGCTCGTGCTGCTCGCGGCGTCGACGATGATCGCGTCGCGATCGAACGGCGTCCGCGCTGGCGTGGCGGCGTGTGTCGTGCTGATCGGGGCGAACAATTTGAGCGAGCTCGCGCGGGTCTCCGACTGGCCGACGGTCGATGCGCCGGACGAACGGCTTGAGCGGCTCGATGGCCGGCGTGCGGGCGAGCCCGGCTGACGGCGGGCGGGCTGGTCGCCCGTTGGCGCGCCGTCGTCGTCAGAGATTGGCGTTCGATCGCAAAGTCAGCCCTGCATCAGCCCTGCATCAGCCCTGCATCAGGCCCGCGAAGATCGGCCTGGGCGTGGCGTGCTCCCGGCCCTCGAGCTCGGCGAGCTTGTTGAGGTACTCGCTCACCGCGATCAGCACCGTCGCGTGGCTCCAGGTGAGCGGGCTGACGGAGATCGGGGCTCCGGTGTACGGGTGGAACTGCTCGGCGAGCACGCCCGAGGGCAGGGTGCGATAGGTGCACCAGTTGATGAGGTCCATGGCCTCCTTGAGCTGCTCCTTCGTGGTCGCCCGCGCGATGATGTACTGGGCGTGCCAGAGGGTGCAGATGACCCAGGGGTTTCCGGGGACGATGTCGGTCTTTTCGGTCTCGATCTGGTGGTAGTAGTCCTTCTGGTAGCGGGCGACGCCGCCGATCTCGGTTCGCACGCTGAGCAGCTCGCGGGTCCTGGTCATGTCGGAGACGATCATCGGGTCGGAGGGATCCATGCCCGCGATGGCGAAGTGGGCGTAGTTGGCGGCGTCGGCGGTGAGGTCGAGGCGGTAGGTGCCGTCTTCTTCTGGGACGGCTCGGCGGGCGAAGCGGCCCTCCTGGTCGCTCCAGAAGTGCTTGATCCAGGCCCGCTGCATGCGTTCGGCGGCGTCGGCGTAGATCGCGGCGCGGTCGGGCTCGCCGAAGTCCCGGACGAACTTGCTGGCGGCCTTGAGGGCTCCGATGGTGCTGGCGACGGTGAAGGTGTGGACGCCGCGGCGTTCCTCCCAGAGGTCCCAGGACTGCTGCGGCAGGCCGTTGGCGTCGCGGTAGTCGACCATCCAGTCGGCGGGACGGACGACGAGCGAGTCGTAGACGCTCTTGACGAACTCGACATCGCAGTAGGTCTCGAAGTGCTGGCGGAGGGCCCAGAGGGTCAGGGCGGTCTCGTCCTGCTGGATGGGCAGGATCTTCCGGCCGTCGAGGGTCCAGGGGTGCCAGCTGGAGGCGAGCGTGCCGCTGGGGTTGTACTTGTGCAGGAAGTAGCCCTCGTCGCCGATGACGCGCGAGCAGAAGCGGAAGAAGCTCCGGCTGAGCTCGGACTGCCCGGCGAGGATGAGGCTGTAGGCGACGAGGGCGCCGTCGCGGGGCCAGCAGTAGCTGTAGTGGTCGCCGCCGAACTGGGCGATGTCGGAGTCGTTGGCGGCGATGATCGCGCCCTCGTTGTCGATCTGGGTGCGGACGAGCAGGGCGCTGCGGTAGTAGAGGTCGGCGACGGGCTCGGGGAGCGTGGAGGTGTCGATCTGCTCCTTGCGTGCCCAGAGCTTCCAGTAGGCCTCGGTGCGGGCGATCATGCGTTCGGGCCCGGTGTCCCAGATGCGTCGGTTGAGCAGCTTGACGTCCTCGAACGATCGGCCGCAGGCGAACCAGTTGGTGACATAGGCCTCGCCGTTGGCGGGCACATGGAGGTTGTAGCCGATCGTGGCGTCGACGGATCCCTGTGCGATGGTGTTGCGGCCGAGGTGGCCGTCCTCGGCGTCGCGCCAGGTTCCCTCGGCGCCGCCGACGCGTTTGGATCCGATGGCCCAGTGGTCGAGCCCGCACTTGTGCTGGTCGCATGCGTTGACGATGAAGTAGAAGCCGTCCTTGTAGAAGACGACGCCGGAGGTTGTGGGGTCGTAGTTGGCGGTGTCTCCGACGGGGTTGCCTCCGATGGAGAGGTCGTAGTGGAAGAAGAGCCTGACGTCCCGGTTCTTTCCGGTGAGGTCCCGGACGACGGACTTGCGGAAGTAGATGGGGTCGGACTGGTCGACGGCGTCGTTGCAGACGATCTCAAGGCCGAGCTTTTTGTTGGTGAGCCGGACCTCGGTGACGAGAGTGTCGGCCTTGTAGCGGAGCTCTTTTTTCCAGGCCTTGTTCTCGATCCAGGCGAACTCGCCGTCGGCCCAGACGCCGAAGCGTTGGACATGGCCCTGCGTGTGGTTGGGCTGTCCGACGCAGGGGTAGTAGAGATCTCGGACGCGGTAGTCGCCGTCGAAGGTGATGAGCAGGCTGCCGTTGCCGACAGGGATATCGCGGGGCATGTGGGGCTCCGTCCGGAGGTGGGGGCCTCGATCCTTCGACGGCCCGGAAGTTGGTTGCTCGGAAGGCTATCGGCTGTGCGGGGGCCGGGCTGGACCGGAAGCCGGGAGAATCGCCTCAGCCGTTCAGGAACTGTTCGGCCAACGCTTCGGCGTCGGCGTCAGACAGGGTGGTGTCGGCGTTCGTGTCACCGGCTCCGAGGGTCAGGGTCTGGCCGCCGAGCGCCTCGATGCGTTCCTTGAGGTCGCCGACGTATTCGATGCCGATGCCGAAGTTCTCGCCGACTTTGACGGCGCTGCCCTGGGCGATGGGGATGTTGTTGGCGAGCAGGTCGAGCTGCTCGTCGGCGTTCTTGTTGAGCTCGATGATCGAGCCCGGGGCGAGGCCGCTGGCCTCGGCGAGTGTCATGCGTCGCTGGCCGACTCGGACGATGATCGGCACTTCCAGCCTGAGGATGCTCTCGACGGTTCGGCGCATGGGAAGGCTATCGGCGGAACGGCTTGCGGGACTTGTGGGGCGGGGGCGACGCGGGGGCTTAGCCGTCGAAGCGTGAGACGATGAGGGTGACGTTGTGCCCGCCGAAGCCGAAGGTGTTGTTCATGGCGTGCCGGATGGGCCGTTCGGCGGCCTCGTTGGCGACGAGGTTCATGTCGAAGGGCGTGATGCTCCCGTCTTCGGCCCGGGTGCCGGGGTTCTGGAGGTTGGCTGTCGGGGCGATGACGGCGTCTTGGACGGCGTGGATGCAGGCGATGGTCTCGACGGATCCGGAGGCGCCGAGGGTGTGGCCGTGGACGGACTTGGTGCTGCTCATGAGCAGCTTGCCGCCGGCGGAGGCCCGCGCGTGGTCGCCGAAGACATGGAGGGCGGCCTCGACCTCGGCCTTGTCGCCGAGGGGCGTGGAGGTGCCGTGGGCGTTGACGTAGCCGATGTCCTCCGGGTTGAGCCGGGCATCTCGGAGGCCCCAGCTCATGGAGCGGGAGGCGCCGCGTCCCTTGGGGTCCGGGGCGGTGATGTGGCTGGCGTCGCAGGAGTTGCCCGCGCCCGAGAGCTCGGCGAGGATGGTCGCGCCGCGGGCCCTGGCGTGCTCGAGCTCTTCGAGCACGAAGATGGCGGCGCCCTCGGAGAGGACGAACCCGTCTCGGTCGGCGTCAAAGGGTCGGCTGGCGGTGGCGGGGTCGTCGTTGCGTGTGCTCAGGGCCTTCATGGTCATGAAGGAGCCGACGCACAGGGGGGTGCAGGCGGCCTCGGCGCCGCCGGCGATCATCACATCGGCGTCGCCGCGTCGGATCATGTTCATGGCGTCGGCCATGGCGTGTCCCGAGCTGGCGCAGGCGGTGGCGTGGGCGGAGGCGGGGCCCTGGAGGTTGTGTCGGATCGAGATGTTGCCGGCGACGGCGTTGACCATGAGCCTTGGCACGGTGAAGGGGCTGATGCGGCTTGGGCCCTTGGTGTTGAGCACCTCGACGTTGGTCTCGATGGTGAAGATGCCGCCGATGCCCGAGCCGACGACGACGCCGCAGCGTGTGGGGTCTTCGGCGTTGATGTCGAAACCGGCGTGCTCGACGGCCTCCTGGGCGGCGAAGAGGCCGAGCTGTGTGCAGCGGTCGAGCCGCTTGAGCTCCTTGCGGTCGATGCGGGCGGCGGGGTCCCAGTCGGTGACCTCGCCGCCGATGGTGACGGACCAGCCGTCGTACCTGGCGAACTCGGGGCTGGTGAGCGTGGCGATGCCGCTCCGTGCTTCGCGCATGGCCCGCCACGTTCCCGGGGCGGAGTGCGCAAGCGGCGTCACGGCGCCGTATCCGGTGATGACGACGCGCCTGGTGCTCTGGTCGATCATAATGTTGCCGTCCGTGCGTGCCGACGCGGGCATGGGAGAGCGCGCGTCACTCGTGTGCGGAACCCGGTGAGGGGGGCGTGGTGTTCCCGAGCCGAAGGTCGGATCGGGGTCCGGTCGCGCTTAGTCGACGCCCTGGGCGCCCTTGATGAACTCGATGGCCTGGCCCACGGTCTTGATTTTCTCGGCCTGATCGTCGGGGATCGAGGTCTCGAAGGCGTCCTCGAACTCCATGACCAGCTCGACGGTGTCGAGGCTGTCGGCGTTAAGGTCGTCCACGAAGCTCGTGTCGCGGTTGATCTTGGCCTTGTCGGCGCCGAGCTGCTCGGCCACGATGTCGATCACCTTTGCTTCGATGTCCTGCTCGGTCACGCTGATCACTCCATATGAGGTAAGGGCGGGCACCGGTCACGCGCCGGGCCGGCCCCCGGGCCCTCTTGGACAGTCGCCAGTCTAGTCTCGGACCTGCGGCATGGGAAATCGGACGCTTGGGAGAGGCCTTTCGGTGTGAAGCGGGGCGGGCTGTGCCTCGCACGCCGGCGGGGTGGGGGCCGTCGGGAGCGTCCGCAGCGGCTGCCGCGTGGTTTCACCCGAACCGGGGTGGGTGTCGGCGGTGCTTGTCCTCACGCCGGGGGCCATGACGCTCGATAGCGGGTCTGGCGGAGGGGGAACCGGTCGCGGGCCGGGGACTGGGCTGCTGTCTCGCGTCCGCCGGCGGGGCACGCCGAGTGCTGAGGGGATGACATTCATGGCGCACATGCCGAAGGAACCGGAGGCGTTCGCGGAGCAGGTCGCCACCATGCTCCAACGCATCCAGCCGGACTACGCGGTCAAGCTGGTTGGGCCGAGCGAGCTGCTCGTTGACGGCCGGCGGCTGGATCTTGAGAACCTGTTCCGGATGGTCAGCCACGACCCGCTGCGGGGCATGGAGATCGTGGAGCACTATCTCGAGCAGCTGTTCTCGGGCGACCCGTCGGACGGGGCCGAGCTGCCGTTCGAGCTGGCGCGGCAGCGGATTATGCCGCGCATCCAGCCCGTGAGCATCTTCGAGCACCTGTCCGAGGAGCTGGTCGCGCACGTTCCCTATGTGAACGACACGGTCATCGTGTTCGTCACCGACATGCCCAGCATGACGGTGAGCATCACGACCGAGCAGATGCTGCGGTGGGGGGTGACCGGGGACGACCTCGAAGCGATCGCGCGCGAGAACATCGACTGCTATGCGCCCGAGCTGGACATGCAGTTCGTCGAGAGCAAAGAGGGCGGGCAGGCGGCGATCATCAGCGAGCAGGACGGCTACGACGCGGCCCGGCTCCTGATGTCGGACCTGTACAGCACGCTGGCGCCCCGGCTCGGGCCCGATTTCCTCGTGGCGTTGCCGGCGCGGGACATGTTCGTGGCGCTGAGCAACGGACCGACGCCGTTCCTCCGGCGGCTGCACCGGCGTGTGATCCAGGACTACAACCGGCTGCCCTACCCGATCACCAAGGACCTGTTCCTGGTCACGCGGGACGGCGTGGCGGGCACGGTGCTCAGCGACTTCGGCATCGACTCCCTGAAGGAGATCGAGGACGACGCCTTCGGCAGCGAGGACCGCGACGCGGCGTGAGGCGGATCCCACCCGACCTACGATGGTCGCGTGATCCTGCTGATCGACAACTACGACAGCTTCACCTGGAACCTGGTGCAGCGGCTAGGCGAGCTCGACCCGAGCCTGGAGCCGGACCGCGATCTCGTGGTCGTGCGGAACGACAAGATCACGCCCGAGGAGGCGGTAACGCTCGACGGCGGGCGCGGACCGAGCCATGTCATCGTGTCGCCCGGGCCCTGCACGCCGAAGGAGGCGGGCATCAGCTCGGCGATGATCGAGGCCTTCGCCGGGCGGGTGCCGGTGCTCGGGGTCTGCCTGGGGCACCAGTGCCTGGGCGTCCTCAACGGCATGTCGGTCGTGCGCCACGAGACGCCGATGCACGGCAAGACGAGCCCGGTCTATCACGACCAGCGCGGCCTGTTCGAGGGCATCCCGAGCCCGATGGTGGCGATGCGGTACCACTCTTTGGTGATCGAGGCCGGAACCGTGCCGGCGGAGTTGGATGCTGAGGGCAACGGCTGGAAGCTGACGGCGTGGACGGACGAGCCCCTGCCGGGCGGCGGGGCACGGCGGGTGGTGATGGGGCTGCGCCGGGTGTGGGCTGATAAGTCGAAGCAGCCGCTTGAGGGCGTGCAGTTCCATCCCGAGAGCTTCATGACGCCCGAGGGGCCGCGGCTACTGGCGAACTTCCTCGCGATGGGCAAGCGGGGGCGGGCGGTTGATGAGGCGCGGATCGCGGGGATCACGGCCTGACTCTTCCTCTCTCTCCCAGTTGGGGAGCGGGCCGGCGTGAGTGGCTTTGCTGCCACCGGTTTGCTATGTCCTCCCCTCATCCGACCTCGCCTTCGGCTCGGCCACCTTCTCCCCCGGGGGGGAGAAGGGGCGGATATCCTGCACGCATGATCGACCCCAGCCCGACGACCGCGATTGATCCGAAGCTCGCCCGTGGGACCTTGGAAGAGGTGCACGAGGCGTCGGCCACGAAGCCGGCGTTCATCGTGGTGAGCTTCGCGAACACGAGCTACCGCAGCCACTTCGAGATCGAGGATCCGGGGGCGATCAGGGCGACGATCGGCAAGCGGATCGTGGGGACGATCCGGGCCGAGGCGAAGCGGATCGATGTGGTGACGACGGGCGGGCGGTACATCGAGCCGGTCTACGGCAGGGCCCTGTCATTGCGATCGAGGACGGCGCGGTGGTGGTGAACGCGGGCATGCCGATCCACTGCACGCCGACGGACGATCGGCAGAACGCGGGCGACTTCGAGGCGGGTCAGTTTGTGAGCTTCGATGTGCTGCGCGGGGCGAGGTTTGAAGAGGCGAGCTAGCTGATCCTCGGGTCCACCCACCGGTAGAGCACATCAACCACCAGGTTGAACAGCACGAGCAGCGTCGCGAAGATCAGGACCACGCCCATGATGAGGAAGAGGTCCTTGTTGAGCACGGCATTCACAAAGTGCTGGCCGAGGCCGGGCACGTTGAAGACTTTTTCGACGACGAAGCTGCCGGTCATGGCGAAGGCGGTGGCGGGGCCGAGGTAGCTGAGGACGGGCAGGAAGGCGTTCTTGAGGGCGTGCTTGAAGAGGACGGTGTTCTCGGCGAGGCCCTTGGCGCGTGCGGTGCGGATGTAGTCGGCGCCGAGTGCTTCGATCATGCCCATGCGGGTGAGGCGGGCGATGTAGGCCGCGAAGGGCAGGCTGAGCGTGACCGCGGGCAGGACCATTTGGCTGACCCGGCCCCATCCGCCGACGGGGAAGATGCTGAAGCTGACCGCGAACACGATGAGCAGCAGCGTGCCCACAACGAAGCTCGGCAGGCTGATGCCGATGAGCGCGATGACTAAGGTTGTGATGTCGGCCGCGGAGTTTGGTTTGACGGCGCCGATGACGCCCGCGAAGAGGCCGACGACGAGCGCGATGAGGATCGCGGCGAAGCCCAGCACGATCGAGACAGGGAGTGCGCCGGCGATGATCTCGTTGACGCGCCAGTCTTCGTATTTCAGCGACGGTCCCAGATCGAAGATGTAGCGGGGCGGGGCCGCGACGCCCGCGGCCTCGGCGCGTTCGCGCTGGTCGGCGAGATCGCCCGAGAGCAGATCGGTGGCGTAGCCGATGCCGGTGGCGCTCGTGAGGTAGCTGAAGTAGAAGCGTGGGAAGCTGTCGAGGTTGTACTGGCGTTTCATGGCCTCGACGACGGCGGCGGGTGGCTGGCGTCCCTCGGGGTTCTCGAGCGGGTTGCCCGGCACCGCCCAGGCGAGCGCGAGCGTGATGGTGTAGATCACGAGCAGGATCAGCGGGAGCTGCGCGAGCCGTCGGAGGATCAGTCCACGCATCAGTTCTGGCTCCCAACGGCGGATGGGCTGTCGGCTCTGCGGATGTGCTTGACCTGCTCGCGGCCCTTGCCGTCGCCCAGCACATCGACGAGGTAGAGGTCCTGGTTCGAGCGGGGGTGCGGGTTGATGCCGGTGATCTCGTCGGGGTCGAAGAGGTAGAGGCTGACGTAGTGGAAGATCGGGACCATGGGCAGATCTTCTTCCATGATGATGCGTTCGGCCTCGGTGAGCAGGGCCATGCGTTTCTCGGGGTCGAGCTCGTACTTGGCCCGGTCGAGCAGCTCGTCGTAGGCGGGGTTGGAGTACTTGCGGTCGTTGTTGCCGTCGCCCGTGCGGTTGAGCTCAAGGAAGGTCGAGGGGTCGGCGTAGTCCCCGTACCAGCCGGCGCGGCTGGTCATGTAGTTGGCGTTCTTGAGGTCGTTGCGGAAAACGCCGACTTCTTTCTGGCTGAGCGAGGTCTGCACGCCCAGGTAGCGCTGCCAGTCGCGGGCGATCTGCTGGGCGATGAGGTCGTGGCCTGAGTCCTTGTTGAAGAGCAGCTCGATGACCGGCAGGTCGGAGGGCGAGGCGTAGCCGGCCTCGGCGAGCAGCGCCCGCGCCTCGGCGAGGTGCGCGGCCAGGCCCTCGGGATTGCCCTCGAAGTCGGAGACGCATTTGAGACCGGCGGGCGAGGCGTAGCCGGCGATCGAGCCGCGGGGGATCAGCGTGCTGGCGACGGGCTGGCCCACGCGGTTGACCTCGTCGACGATGGTTTTCTTGTCGATGACCATCGCGAACGCGCGGCGTACGCGGGCGTCGTGGAACGGGTTGGGCCGGCCGTCGGTGAGCGTCGGAAGACAGTTGAAGTTGTACCAGTAGGTCGCGAAGTTGTCGACGGCGTGGACGTTCTTGCGGGGGTCGTCGGGCAGGGCGGCGGCGATGGCGAACTGGTCGAGGCCCTCCGCCTTCATTCGTGCGACCTCGTCCGCGTGCTCGGCGTAGAAAGCCTGCTTGTCGCGGAGCATCGCCACGCGGTACTCGGCGGTGAGGTCGCTGACCCACTGGACGGCGCCGGTCTCGAAGGCGAGCACGGCGGCGTTAGGGTCCTCGATGCTGGGGATCGCGATGGTCTCGATGTCGAGGCTGTCCTTGTTCCACCAGTAGGGGTTGGCCCGGAGGTAGAGGCCCCGCTTGAAACGCCAGCGTTCGAGCACGAAGGGCCCGTTGGTGACCGTCAGCGGGGGCTTGGTCCAGCCGAACTCGATCTTGACCTGGCCCGTGTCGGGCGAGAGGCGCTCGTACTGCGAGACCAGCGGCTCGTAGACGGGGCTGAACACGGCGAACGCGCAGACGTCGAGCCAGTAGGGTGTCGGGGCCTTGAGCTCGATGCGCAGCGTGCGATCGTCGAGCGCCTTGAGACCCACTATCTCGTCGAACCTGACCAGAGCCTCGTTCCACATGCGGTGGACCTCTTCGCGCCGCTCGGCGGGGGAGAGGCTCGCGACGCGGTCGGCGTAGTCGGCGGTCTGGTTGGTGCGCCACTCGAAGAACTCGTCGGCGCCCTTGATGAACTGGAAGAGCTTGGCGTAATCGGAGGCGGTGTCGGGCAGCAGGGCGCGTCGCCAGGCGTAGACGAACTGGTGGGCGGTGACGGGCTCGCCGTTGGACCATCTGGCGTCGTCGCGGAGGTGGAAGGTGTAGACGGTCTGGTCGTCGGAGACTTCCCAGCGTTCGGCGACGCCCGGGATGACCTCGTAGTTCTCGTGGAGGACATCGAGGCGGACGAGTGGCTCGTAGAGCAGCCGGGCGACGCGGAGGTCCTGCATCCAGCTCATGCGCTGGGGGTCGAGGGTGGAGATGTCGCCCCGGTTGACGAAGGTGAAGTCGGCGGGCGGGTCGGGGCGGTCGGTCGCGACGGTGACGCCGATGCCGAGCGCGAGCAGCAGGACGGGGAGCAGCAGCTTGAGCATGGGATGAGGATACGGGCCGGGGCCGTCCGGTGTGCGGTTCGGCGATCCGTTGGCGCTTCAGTCGCCCGAGGGCTGGTTGTCGATCGTGATGCCGGCCCGGGCGATGCTGCCCGCGGGCCCGATGACCCGGAGCACGCCGGCGCGGAACGAGCGGTCGTCGCCGTTGCGGAAGGTTTCTGCGAGCGTGGTGGGCTCGACCTGCTGGCCAAGCCTTCCGAGCGCGAGGTAGGCGAGGCTCTCGGCCGTCGAGAGGGTCTGTCGCAGCAGGTCGCGGCGTTCGGGGTCGATGGCGTCGATGCTGCCGGCGGCATCGAACTGGGCGTAGGCGTGGCCGATGAGCTCTCCCGCGAGGGCGGCTGCGGCGCGCGGCGTGGCGTCGTCGATGCGTCGGCTCTGGTTGCCGATCAGCCGGCGGTACTCGAGGGCCACATAGACCGTGGAGCCGAGCGTCAGCACATACTCGTCGCCGGTGAGCTCGCTCAGGCGGTTGACGCGTTCGTCGGCGATGGCGGCCAGGGCGGCGCCGGCCTCGGCCTCGAGCGGCTTGAGCGGGCCGGCGGACATGGTGAGCGCCTCGGCGAGCGCCCGGTACGCGGACTCGAGGGTGTTGGGGTCGGATTCCTGGCGAGCGGCTTCGGCGAGACGCTGGAACGCCGAGCGGGCGGCGTTGGGCTGAAGCGACGGGGCCGTCTGGTTGGCGAGGATCGAGAAGGCCGAGCGCAGCCCGCGGTAGGCGGCGTAGCGAACGCCCGGCGTGTCGCTGCCGAGCCGGTCCGTGAGCAGCTGGAAACCCGAGGGGGTGACGAATTGACCCGCGATGAGCAGCGCGTTGATCCCGACGAACTCGTCGTCGGCGGCGACGGCCTCGGCCACGGCGGCCTCGAGGGCCGAGACGGCGGCGAGCCGGTCGCTGACGCTCAGGCCGGGATTGCCCAGATAGTCAACCGAGGCGTCTCGAGCGCGCTGCACGCGGTCGGTCTCGCCCGAGGCGAGGTCGGCGGCGAGCCGCTCGGCGTCGAAGGCCTGGGCGAGGGCCGGGTCGTTCGCGACGGGGGCGAGCGTGGCGAGGGCGATGAAGGCCGCGATCATCGTGCGGGGTGTCATGCTCGTTCGGTCCTCTGCGGGTGTGTTCCGGCTTCGGCGGTCAGTCTAGGGCCGGGTGCGGTGTGCTTCAGGCGGCGGGTCAGTAGACCTCGAGGAAGACGCGGCGGGTCGGCTTGATCTGCCGGTTGATCATCGGGCGGGTCCACGAGGCCGGGTCGTGCGCGACGCCGGGATCGATGGTGAGAAAGCGTGGCAGGACCTCATCGGGCAGGTGCCGGGCGAGCCCCTGGAACACACCGAGTTCCATGCCCGCGATGCCGCAGACATAGATGAGGGTGTTGGGGGCCGAGAGCAGTTCGATCAGCTGCTCGCCGTGGGTGGCGAGCCGGTCCTGCACGTACAGGCGTTTGCCGGTGTGCGGGTCGCTTTCGCGGCTGATGGCGGTGAGGTAGGTCAGGCCCTCGTGGCGGCGTGCCATCTCGGCGAGCGGCTCGTCGTAGATCAGGTCGGTGCGGTAGGGGGAGCCCATGACGAGCGCGACCTGTTGGGGCGGTCTGGCGTCGGCGGCGTACAGGTCGCCCAGCATGCCGCGGAACGGCGCGATGCCGGTGCCGGTCGCGAAGAAGACATAGTTCCAGTCGGCCTGATCCTGGGGGAGCAGGAACCGCTTGCCGCTGGGTCCGGTGACGCGGACGGGGTCGCCCGGCTGCAGATCGCAGAGATAGTTGCTGGCGACGCCGAGGAACAGGCGGTGATCGTCCCAGTGCTCGGCGATGGAGCGTTTGACCGTGGTGGCGAGGATGGTGCCGCTGCCGTCTTCGCCTCGGGTCGGGCTGGCGATGGAGTAGAGCCGGAGCGCGTGCGGCTTTCCGTCGGCGGCGGTGCCCGGGGGGATGATGCCGAAGGACTGGCCCGCTCGGAATCGGCCGGCGATGTTCGTGCCGGAGACATCGAACTCGATGTGGCGGACGATCCCGGCGGCCTTGGGGTTGGTGCAGATCTCGGAGGTGACGACCGTCGCGATGCCCGGCTCGGTCGGCCGATGGAGGTGCATCTCGACCGGCGGGAGGACGGGATCGGGGAACGGTGTCGTCGTGGCTTCGGCGCTCATGAGTTATTCGTCGGATTCGTCGGTCGTGCCGGCCTCGGTCGGCTGGTCGTCCTCCGGCGTTTCGGGTGTGCCGAGCATGGCGTTGATGGATGCGACGACATCGTCGATGCGGTCGGCACCCTCGCCGCTGACGCCGGCGGACTGGTAGCGATCGACCGCCCGGCGGAGCGCTTCCTCGCCGGCCTGCCGGGCGGCCTGGGCGTCGGCGGCGACGGTGGCGAGGGTGCTGCTGATGCCCCCGCCGCTGATGCCGGCGTCGTCGATTGTCTCGGCGATGACTCGGCCGAAGCCCTCGATGGCGTCGGCCTGGGCGAGGGCGGTTCCCCCGAGGGTGTGCAGGATCTCCGCGGCGAGCATGCCCGAGCCGGTTCGGCGGGCGGTGGCCTTGGCGGCAGACTCGGCGGCGGCCTCGAGGCCGGCCACGGCCGCCTCGTGGCTCTGCTGGAGCGGGCCGGTGCGGTAGGCGTTGGCCTCGGCGATCGACGCGATCGCGCGGGACGCGATCTCGTCGGCGCGGGCGCGGTAGCCCGCGGCCTCGGCGGCGGTCGCCTCGCGCTGCGCGTTCAGCGATGCGATCGACTCTTCCAGCAGACGCCGCTGCTCGGCGAGGCGGTCGATCTCGCCCTCAAACTCGGAGATCAGCGGCCGGAGCACCGCGGCCTCGGCGGCGCGGCGGTCGGCCTCGGCAGAGAGATCGTCGGCCCGGCTGCGCTGCTCGGCGGCCTGCGTGGCCAGCGGGAGCGCCTCCTGGGCGGACAGGCTCATCATCTCCGTGCGCAGGCTCGCCTCGGCCCGCCGGTGTTCCTCGGCCGCCTCGCGGGCGTCGCGCTCGAGCGCCTCAAGATCGGCGATCTGCTTCTGGACGGCCTCCATCTCGGAGCGGACCTGCTCGGTCGCCGCGACGCGCTCGGAGATCTTGCCCTGAAGCTCGGCGATCTCGTCCCCGGGATCGAAGCTCTCCGCCGCTGCCGCCCGCGCCGCCATCTGGCGGTAAGCCACGACCTCGGCGCGGATACCGGCGACGGCGGCGGCGAGCTCCGAACGGGCGTCGACGGCCTCGGCGACCTGGTCGGCGGCGAGGCCGAGTTCGGACCGTGCGATGAGCAGCCAGGCGTCGGCCTTCTGGGCGGGTGTGCCCTCGCCGACGAGCGGGCGCAGGGTGCTGATGGCGCGGTTGTACGTGTCGTTCCGCATCTTCGTGCCCGGGATGGCGGTGCCGGGGGCGGCGAGCGACTCGAGCTCGAGCGAGACCTGCCCGATCGCGGGGCCGAGCGGGTCCTCTTCGATGCAGCCGGTGACGGCGGCGGCGGCGAGGCAGAGCGAGGCGAGGGCGACCGAGAGACGGGGAGTTCGTGGGGTCATGTCGTGTTCTCGATGGCGCTGGGCTGCGTGGCGCCGGGGCCGATCTCCGGGGGGAGCGTCGTGTGTCGTTCGTCGTTTCGCGTGCCGTCAGCCGGGTGCTACCGGTCCGAACGCGTTGCCTTGTCGCCCGGTTCCATGGCGGTCGGCGGTGTGTAGTCTATGGGGTAGTCGGGCCTCGGGGTGTACATGGCGTCGATCCAGGCGACGCCCTGCCGGAATCGCCCGTCGTCGGCGCTGCGGAAGACGGGCCGCCATCCGGGCACTTCGGGATGCGGGACGGCGGAAACATGCCTCGGCAGGCCCATCTGGAGCAGCACGCTCTGTCGTGGCTCGTCGAAATTGAGCAGCGGCTTGTCGTCGACGGTGCGGTAGGCCTCGAGGATGACCATGGCTGTCAGGTAGACCTTCGGGTTCGCCTTGCGTGCCCGGGGGAGCTGGAGCCGCCCGGCCTCGCTGCCGCCGTGGCACCGGAACGAGGCGCAGCCTCGGGCGAGCCAGGTGGCGTAGACATCGTCGCGGAACTTCCTCAGGGCCTCGGGCTCGTTGACGATGCGGACCTGGTCGTAGTACTCGCGGGCGCGGAGCGAGAACAGCAGCGCGAGCTGCTCGTCGGGCGGGGACTGCAGCAGGCCCTCGCGGCCGGCCTGCGTGCCGGGGACGCCGGGCTGTCCGGCGAACTGCTCGAAAACGTCCTCCATGGTCTGCCGCTCGATGACCATGCGCGGCGGGTTGTTGAGGTCGACCTCGTAGACGCGGATGATGTTGACATCCTCGTCGGTGAGGAGCGGGAAGCTGCGGGCCTGCTCGTGGGCGGCGGGCGTACGCGGGCCGGGCTCGGGCTCGCCGTCGGCGGGCGCGTCGTGCCCGTCGTCAGCTCCGAGCAGCTTCTGGGCCTCCTCGGCGACACGCAGCAGCTCGCGGGCCCGCTCGTTGAACGGATCGGCGGCGATCGCGGCTTCGAGGTCAACGATGGCCAGATCGGGCCTCGATCGCGCCATCAGCCACTCGGCGATCTGGACGAGCTGCTTGGCGTCGTCCTCGTCCTGTTTGCCTAGGGGCGTTGGCGGCACGATGTCGTCGCCTTCGGTGCTCACCACCTTTTTGAGGGCCGTGCCCCCCAGCACGAACGATGCGCCGATGATGCCCGAGACGACGATGGTGAC